>JAKEHV010000575.1 GCA_022614915.1 Gemmataceae bacterium
CCTGTTGAGCCGGGCCCGGGTGCGGCACATCTCCGTCTACAACGAGCTTGGCCGCGAGGAAATCCACCGCCGCCTGCAGCCTGACGAGGAAGAAGCCAAGCGCATCCCCGAGCGGATGCCGTATATCGTCATCCTCGTGGACGAGCTGAACGACCTCATGATGCTGCTCAAGCGCGAGGTGGAAGGGCACATTATCCGACTGGCGCAGAAGTCACGGGCCGCCGGCATCCATCTCGTCCTGGCCACGCAGAAGCCGACGGTGGACGTCATCACCGGACTCATCAAGTCGAACTTGCCGGGCCGGATTTGCTTCAAGGTGTCGAGCCGGTCGGATAGCCGGGTCGTGCTCGACGAAATGGGCGCGGACAAGCTCTTGGGCAAAGGCGACATGTTGTTCTTGCCGCCGGGCACGAGCACGCTCATCCGCGCCCAGGGCACGTTCGCGGGCGATCAGGAAATCGCCCGCATGGTGCGGCATCTTGAAACCGAGCAGCCCTGCTTCGCCGCGGAACTCATCCAGCTCAAAACGTCGAGCGACCAAGGAGCGGCGATGGACAAGCTGCGCGCTCGCGACGAAGTGTACGAGCAAGCCATCGAGATCGTCATCCGCGAAGGCCGAGGCAGCGTGTCGCTCTTGCAACGCGCGCTCGGCATCGGCTACGGCCGGGCCGCGCGCCTCATCGACTTCATGGCGGAAGACGGCATCGTCGGCGCCTACAACGGCTCCAACGCGCGGGAAGTGCTGCTCACTTTTGAGGAATGGGACCAGATGCGGCAGGCGGGCAAGCAGGCTCTGCGGGCGTAGTTGGTACTAACTACTTCGGCAATCCGGGCATATCCGAAACCACACTTTTTCAAATCTCGAAAAAGTGAAAAGTAGCTGTGGAATCTAGAAGTCGTTATCCTTAAAAGGCATAGGTCGAATCGCCCACCCCCACTTTTCAGATTGCGTAATAGGCAGAAAACCGAAATGTGGACGGAATTCGGTGCTAAACCACCCTTCAATAGGTCTACAAGTCATCCGGTTCTTGGCTGCGGTCAACGTTAAAGCCCGATTCGTCGCCGGAAGCGGTCGATGGACTTCTCGCGGATAACACGCTCGTGTTCTTCCAGCGAACTCTGCCGTCGGATGCAAAGCCAACGCGGAAAGCAAACTCTCCTGCCAGCCATTCCTTGGCCGGCGCCACGGCTTCCTTCACAAACTCGAGCGCCCCAGACACTCGCGGAATCCTGTAGGCCTTTCCAGGTCCATAATCACCGGCTGGCGCGCCAAAGATTGCTTCCACTTCCTGCTCCGTCATGCCTGCGCCGATTTTGGCGAAACTGTCTTCCGTGATGCGATGCCGTGGCGTTGTGAGCGAATAATGCAAATAGACACTGATGAGAATGCTGGTGAATGTTCCGACGATCAAGATCGTTCTTCGCATGGCCGCACTTATCGTGACGAGTAAGACTGAACTTGCCTGATTGGCACAACGAACTCGATCCGATTGGAAACTCTCACGCTCTCCCCGTCGCGGCCCCACGCGTGAATGCCTTTTCTCAATGACGTACCGGCGCACCATTCCCATTCGCCTTCCGCGTGCATGAGTTGCAGGCCGATCTTATCGCCGGGCTTGGCGCCAAGTCGCTCGGGCCGAAACGCAAACTCCAGCCGCAGCTCCTTGTCCTCTTGGACGAGGCCATAGCCGGCGAACGCCCAAATCGTGTCGATCTGCTTCGGCACGAAGGGCTTGCCGTTGACCCACCAACGCGCGAGAAAATGATAGTCCGGCCGGCTCGTCGTGAACTCCGACTCCGCGCGAATGACAATCTCCTTCCCATCCATCTTAATCGTCAAGCTCGGCCTGTCATCGCTCGGCAAGAGCGTGGGCAGCGGACCCTTCTGGACTTTTCCCGGCTTGATGGAGGCCGCCGGCCCGCGACTGTCCACGCTCGGCAGCGCGATGCCCTCCCACGGAGTCACCGGTTTGCGGAAGCCTTGAAGCCACGGCATCCACGGATGGAAGAAGTCCTTGGTGCCCGCGACTTGGGCCTTGGCGAGCACCTTGCCTTGGCGATCCGTCACCGTGACGTGGTAGGCGCCGACGCGATCCACGGGGAGACCTCGCGCATACAGATATGTTCCCTTCGGCTGTTTGCCGTCTAATGCCCAACGCTCGTGCTCGATGGCAGTCCTTTCGCTCTCAAAGGTGAAATCGGTATGCACCGGTCCAACGAGCGTCCGCCCGCCACCCTTGGTTGGCGGAATGAAGCCTTCCGTCAGGCAATAGAACAAGGCGCCGCTCCATTGCGGGACCTTGTCCGCTTCCAGGCCAAGGCGGATTGTGACGTCGCCCAGGTCGATGGCCGGCAGCGCTTGCAGCTCCTCCCACGTCTTGACGACGGGAATGCGCGCAGGCTTCTCCTGGGGCGGGGCACTGGGGACCGCGCTAATTCCAAAAAGGATAGCAAGCAGGCATCGCATCGAATGAACTCCGCATGACAACATTGTATGATGGTGCTGCGGAATGAAAAAATGCGTCAGCTGGGCGACCTGCTGAGTGGTTGATTTGCTTTTTGGCAAAGAGTAGGATCGCCCAGCACGCTACTGGAGTAGGACCGTGCCCTTGCCGGCATACAACAATGACGGAGACCTTCCGCCCGGTGTGCATGTCGCTGGGCTGTCAGATGTTCTGGAACGCTTCGGCCATGGATCGGCGCAACGTTGTGCCGTGGCGGAACGACTGACCCGCGTCTACCAACTCGCGGTCTCGACCGGACACTTGGCGCGGTTCGTCATGTTTGGGTCTTTCGTCACCGCCAAGTCCGATCCGAACGACATCGACATCGTCCTGTTGATGGAAGACACGTTCGACTTGGCAACAGTGACGGGCGAGGCTGCTATTGTCTTTCAACACATGGAAGCCGACGCGCATTTCGGCGCGAGTGTGTTCTGGACTCGTCGCTCGGCGGCTGTTGGCGGCGAGCAGGCCATGGTAGAATACTGGCAGGTCCGTCGCGAGGGCGGCCGGCGCGGCATTGTCGAGATTATCTCGGAGGGAACATGATTGCCAACGACGACCAACTGCAAACGACTTTGGATCGCATCGCCTGGTTCCAAAAGCAGATTGGCCAATTGCGAAAGTCAGAGAAAAACCCAGCCAATTACCGCGGAGCCGTTGCCGGATTCCTGGCCGAGGTTGACCGAATGCAGCTCGATGTCCGCGAGTATCTCAGCTTCCTGCCAGAGCAAGCAGCGCCACAGTCGAACGAGTCGTTGCAGCCGGCCGAGCCGCGCTGACGGCTCGCTGGCTCCGCTCCATTGCGGAAACTTGTCCGCTTCCAGTCCCAGGCGAATCTTGACGCCGTCGCCCAGGTCGATAGGCGGCGGTGCCTGCAGCTCCTCCCACGTCTTGACGACGGGAATGCGCGCGGGCTTCTCCTGGGGCAGTGCACCGGGGGCCAAGCTAATGCCGAACAGGAAAGCAAGCAGGCATCGCATCGAATGAACTCCGCATGACAACATGCAGTACCATGTTAGGTGCATGTCACGATGCCAAAAACAAAAAAACAAAAGCGATGATGAGCGCCGCTGTCCCCACAACCGTGTAAGCGCAGATTCTTAGGAAGCTGTAATGGTACTCTCTGAGTATCGAAGGCAGTCCCTCACTTTCGGCAGAAGAAATAAGATCGGGTTCTAGCTCTGGCCGGCCAGCGATATAGCCCCCAGAGTTCGGGGTTGGCCGTGTTAACATAACTTCTAGCTCGGTGACCGCCGTTGCGGTTTCTCCGCATACGTGTGACTCGGGCTCGTCGCTTCGGATGTTCAATCCACACCTAAAACAGGTGTATTCTGCCATGGCCTTGGACCTCGCCGCCGAACTATTGTAATTATGTCGATTCCCGACCGCACGAGTCCATAGCCAGGGGTGTCAACGGCTCGCACCGCTGGTCCGGCGACTGCACGCGATCCAAACTATTGCGGCCCAGCGCTCGCCGGCCGTTTCTCGCGCAGGTATAGACCGATGCTCGCGGCCACCACAACGGCCACTCCCAGGTACATGGATGCTTGCGTTAAGTTCCAACTGACATCCAGCGACTGTTGCGCTTCTCCCAAGAGAGAGACGGCGGCCTTGGCCTCCGCCTTTTCGGAGGCCAGACTGACTTTGTAGATCGCTGTCCCCAGCCCGGACTGCTCGATCCCGCCGCACATGCCGATGGCCAAGCCGAGTAACAGCAACACTACCAGAATCACGCGATGAGCCACAGTTGCTCCTTCCGATGCTCCTTCCGCTAGCCGAACTAGAGGTAGCGGAACTGCCGAGTTCCGACGCGAAAACGCCCGGAAATCTTGCGAATTCCGCTACGGTCGGTCATTTGCACGACCTGCCAAGCAGAACCTCGCGCATGTTGCGCGGCCCCAATCAAGTTGAGCGGTTGGTGCGGCGCTGCGAAAACTCCTCCCAGTTAATGTACACTGGTGGTACTTCCTGCTTCCATTCCAGGAAATACTCGTATGGCTCGTGGGTCGGATCTTCGCGGAACTCGCTGACGAGTGTCCAGCCGAGTCGCTGTAATTCAGCGGCGACCAATTGGGAGTGCGCCTTTGCAAAACGTGGTCGATTGTCCATTGCATTCCGCTACCGATCATACTCTTAGACATCGGCCCACGCTGGACCAACGAAGCCCAGAAGTAGTAGCGATGATTCCCAGAGAGCTAATCGCTTAGCCGCGACCGGACTTGCTCGATGCTCTTCGCATTCTTCAGAAATCGCGCAAACCGCCGCACCTCGTCGACCGATCCCAGGGCGCGAACCTTGGGCAACAGCTTGCGGCCGCTCGAACCGAATCTCATTTCCATCGCCAATTCAATTCCTTCCAAAATGCCTTCTTTCTTGGCAAGCCGTTCGATGCTGGTGATGTAGGGCATTTTCTGCTCCTCCTCGAATTCATGGATCTCGGTCCGCAACGCTTCGTCCAGGTCTTCTGGCAAGGTCATGATCCAATCGATCAGGCGAAATAACTCGCGCACGTCCTCTTTGGACCAGTGGCCCCGGTACAGTCCTTTAATGATGCGCAGCTTCCGTTGCTGCCTGGTCGCCGGGTCACCGTGCGTCGCTAACGCTTGCAGATGCGCCAGCACGATGGCAGCGAAGGGATTGTCGCTCGCTTCCAACGCCTCCACGTTGCCGGCGTGATCCAGCAACTTGGCAATTCGGAACCTCAACTCCATTCTACTGCCCCAGTGGCCGTAACTGAAGTTGTCGGGCCGCCTCTCGGGATCAGGTGGATCATGTTGTCCGCCTATGGTGCCACTCTCGACTCACGAAATGACGGCAGCGCTACAATCAGCATTCATCGTATTGCTCGTTTCGCCGTCAAGAAAGTACGATCTTCCGAAATGCTTTGTTTCAATGAACGCCTGCTCCCTCAACAAAGACGCCTAGAAATCCGGCATGGTTTTGAATCTAGAGGTTGGATTGTCGCGCTCTATTGCTGGTTGCAAATGCTTGTCCTGTCTTTGACTTAGACCCCCCTGATCTACGCAGCGTTAGCAATTGGCATTGAAATTGCGAATTGGAAGCGCGAACAAGAAGAGCCCCGCCTTCAGTGCCATTTCTCTCCTCGGCGCTCATTCTCTCCTAGCGCGCGATTCCACAATCACCGAACAAGAGGAGCATGCCGTGCAAAAACTTCCCCAGTTCTTCCTGTGCGCATTGTCCGGACTCGCCTTGGCGGCGTCGGCGTCTTGGCTCGCCGGCGTCGAAGTCGATCCGGAGTCCAACGCGCAGTGCAACAAGTGGAGCCTGCCAAAAGCTGTCTGGACGTTGCACGCGGCCGACTGCCAAATCGAACAATTGGACATCGAGTTGGCCGTTGTGGACAAACGGCTGCGCGATAAGCGTGCTCTCGCGCAGGCTGTTATCGAGCGCCGCATCACTCTCGCCGAAGCCATGCCGCAGATTCGTGAACTTATTGCGCAAAACAAATACGCTTCCCACGCACGTTTGTATTACTCCGAACTAGGCGAAGACGAGTATCTCGCCCGCGAAATGATCGAGTGGGTGCGCGGCGAATTATGCCATGATGCAGCGCGCGAGCGCGACGAGATAGGCCGTCTGGAAGGCGAACTCCGATCCTTGCTCGAAGCGAAGAGGTAAGGTGGGACGGATTGAATTCGACCGCTTACTTCCGTGCGCGGCTCCGAATGCGTTACGGCGGCCTTTTGCGCCGGGCGGACAGGTTGAAAACCTGTCCTACATGGATGGGTCGAAAAACGACCGGTGCAGCACCTCGGGCAGGGTTCGCCCGAATGCCCAGGCCCGGCCGGTTGCGAGATTGTGGAAGACGACTTCCGCCGGGCTGAACAGCATCGGGTCAATCTTGTAGAAGTCTTGATGATAGCGCTCGAAAATGGCCGCGAACGGTGCGCCATAGTCCAACGAGGCCGACGCCGGGACCTGTGGGCCGATCTGGGCGATCTGGTCATCCGTTGTTCGAACCCAAAGCACGACGCGGCCGCCGTAGAGAATAGCGTCATTGGTCCGGCCGATAGCGCCCAGCTCATCCTTGGCGACAGGCGGCAACGGCGCGGACCCAATGCCGGAAACCACCTGGTTCAAGTCAAACTTGAGCTCGTGCAGTTTGTGCAGTGCCGTCTCCAGCGACCGCGCCACCACCTGCAACGTTCCCGCTATGCTCGCCGCGGGCGCTGCCAGGAGCGTGATCTTGCTCGCGGGCAGACCGAGCGCTTGCGCGATGTAATCGGCTACTGCATCGTCCGGCAACTTCCGCGTCTCCAGGCAACCGACGGCGACTGGCGCCTGTTCGTTGCCGGGGATGTCGCTAAAGAGTTCTTCTTTGCCATAAGCGGCGCGCATGGGTCCGGAGCCCATGGCAAAGAACTTGCCGACGGAGATTTGCCAGCCGGCGTATTGCGAAGCCATGCACGCCAAAACAGGCGCGTCCGAGGTGACTTGCACCAGCGGACAAGCGATGCCGGCCACTTCGCCCGGCACAAGCGCGACCTCCGCTTGTCCGGACAAACACACGCGCGCCAGGCCGAGCCCCGCCTGCAATCCGCCCGGCGTCTTGATCCCGCAATCTAGAATCCTGGCCCCCGCGGCAGTCGTGTGCGCCTGGATGCGCAAGGCCGCCGTCGCCGCCGCCAGGTGATCGGCCAAGCGCAGGGCGCGTTCGTTCAAGGTCGGGGTCATGCGAGATCCTTTCGACCTCTTATTCATCTTTTCGCGCTCGCGCAAATTGCGCGAGCGCGAAACGATAAATCGGTAATGTGGGGTGACATTACCAAAACCGGCGGATTATTCAAGAAACCGGCCTGGCCGCGAGTTATGACCCCTCGCTCGCGCGTCGGGCTGGTGTCATAACACTAGCCCGACGCGCGAGCGAGGGGTTATGATCCACCGCGAGTCATAACACTAGCCCGACGCGCGAGCGAGGGGTTATAATCCACCTCCATGCGGGATAAGCTCGACCGGATCGCAGGCGCCGTCCATCGTCAGCGCTTGTTGGACACTGCCCACAAGCTCGTGAGCATCTACAGTCCGACGGGCCAGGCGCGTCACGTATTGGACGCGCTGGGCGAAATGCTCCGGCGCGACGGCTTTGCCGTCGAACGTCACCCCGCCGCCCATGCGCAAGCGCCCGCCGTCCTTGTCCGCTGGCAGGGCAAGAAGCCGGGCAAGACGCTGCAATTCAGCGGCCACCTTGATACCGTCCATTTGCCGTTCGTGCCGCCGTCGGTGCAAGGCGACTTGCTTAAAGGCAGCGGCGCTTCGGACATGAAAGCGGGGACCGCGGCCGCCGTGGAAGCGCTCCGGGCCCTGCGCGACGCCGATGCCCTCGACGC
>JAKEHV010000576.1 GCA_022614915.1 Gemmataceae bacterium
AACCACATCCGAAACAAATTCGAAGTTCAAAAAAGAAATAGCTAAACAACACAGGATGTTCTTTTGAGTTTTCCTCTTTGGGTTTTGAATTTGTTTCGGATTTCGGGTTTCGGATTTCGGATTTTGGATGCTGTTTAGTCCAACTGAAACTCCGGCAAACACAACACCATATGACACAAGGCGCGGCTGCGGTGGTCCGCGGCGTCTTGGGCGGTCCAGAAGAACGGGTAGGACCGCGTGGACGCGTCCTCCAAATACTGTACCAGACGTTGGCGCGTGGCGGCAGCAGTTTCTCCTTGCAAAAACAAACGCAGGAAAAAGTCGACCTGTTCCGCGTTGCCGCGGACGTTGTGGCGGCGTAGCAACTCGGCCGGATCGGTGCGGCGGCCAAAGCGGTCGTCGGTGGCCGACGTGAGGGCCAAGGCCAGGTTTTGCCTGAGGAGAAACGTCTGGCCATTGAGCCAGGCGCGGCCGCCCTCCCAGCCCGCGACCGAGGGGGGATAGAAAAGTCTTTGGCCCAAACCGTCCAAGGCGCTCGCTAGCTGCGTCGCGCCTACCCGGCGACGCCGATCCGCGCCGGGCAAGTGGCCTTCCAAAGCGCGAACGACGCCCAAAGCGAAATCGACGGGCGTCTTGACCTTGCTGCGGTGAGTTTCCGCGGAGAAGAACAAGTTCGAGCGCAGAACCGTTTCCACAAGCCGGCCAAAGTCGTAGTCGCTTTCGCGAAACTGACTGGCCAAGGGCGCGAGCAATTCCGCCGTGGGCGTGATCGTTTCACTGACCAGAAAGCGAAAGAGCTTGCGGCAAATGAAATACGGGGCCGCTTCCTGCTCCAGGCAGATGCGAACGATGTCGCGCGATTGCCAGCGGCCGCGCTGGCCGAGCACATTCTTCTCCGTGTCATCGTGCTGATTGGCGCGGAAGGCGGCGCGGCCATTTTCGATCGTCCAACCGGTAAACGCGCGGGCGGCTTCGCGAATGTCGCGCTCCGTGTAATTCCGCTGATCTTGCCGCGTCGGATGATTGATGCCGAGTGAAAACAGCTCCATCAGTTCGCGGGCGTAGTTCTCGTTCGGCTGGCCGCGGCGGCTTTCAATCGTGTCGAGCCAGACCATCATGGCCGGATCGTGCGACATGTCGACCAGCAAGGTGCGAAAGCTGCCCAGCGCGTGGCGGCGCATGAGCTCGTATTGGCCGAGCATGTAGCCGGTGTTATTGACCTTGGCGTTGCTGGTGGCGAAATGGTTGTGCCAGAAAAGCGTCATCTTTTCGCGCACAGGCTGCGTGCTGTGCAGCATGCGATAGAGCCAGGCGGCAGTCATCTGGTTGCCGTTGTTGCCGTCGCCAATCGTGCGCGACAGCGAAGTCCAAACCGCGTCGCCGTCCGGATCAGCCCGGCCCTCGAGCAGCTCGCCGACGGCGCGATCCGGTCCCGCCTCCAGCGCTCGCTGCATCTCTTGCGTCGACGCGCCAAACGCCGCCCGGCGAAAGAGATGGCCGACCTTCTTTACGTCCCAGGGATTGTCGTCGCTGGGCCGATAGCGCTGCCAAGCCTGACGCGGATCAATGCCGGACATGGTTCTTCCTCAGAATTCACCACAGAGGCACAGAGACACAGAGAAGAAGAATCGAAACTAACAATGATGGCCATTTTTGTTCTTCATTCTTCGTTGACTTTCTTGTGTTTTCTCTGTGTCTCTGTGCCTCTGTGGTTCAATCAATACTTCCCAAACAGCCAGCGCACGTCAAAACGGAAATCGTTCTGGCCGTAGACCGTATCCAATTCGACGCGTCCCAGTTGCTCGACCAGCCGGAAGAGTGACTCAACCTGTTTCTTCGCTTCGGCGGCGGGCAATCCTTGGCTCAGGATCTTCTGCGTCAATATCTGATCCTCACCCGCGCGGACGCCGGCGGCAACCCCTTCCGCGAATACCTGAATGCGCGTCGTGGCCGGGTCGGCCGGGGTCGCGGTTTCCTTCACCAGGCAGTCGACGAGGTCCTTGCCTAACTCGGCAGTCGAGGCGACGACGAACTGGTTGCCGACTGTGGTGAAGCACGGACTGAAATTGAAGCGGATGTTCTGGTTGTCGCCGGGGACCTTGCTGTTTTCGTTGAAGTAATAGGTAGTCAGCGTGTGCGCGCCGTGTTTCTCTTCGACCATTTTCATGCCGAATTGAAAGGTGCCGATGAGACCCAAGGCGCGCAGGCCGGTGCCGATCGTTTTGGCGAATGCAGGCTCGCGCATGTCCAAGACGAGTGCGAACGCGCCGATATTGAGCTTGGGCTTGGTCTTGTAAGGTGACTTTTCAGGTTGCGTGAAGACCAGCCGATGATACTTGCCGGTCTGCTGCAACAGCTTGCTCAGGGTCAAGCCGCCCAAGTATTTGCCGGTGTCTTTCTCGAATTTGTCCAGCGCTTCGGCTTCATTCTTACCGAAGAAGTGATGGCGATTGTCCCAAATCTTGGCCAGGTCGAGGTAATAGCTAATGGACGTGTTGACGCGGCGCGGCTTGAGCAGCGGCAACGAACCGCGCCCGTCCGCCGGCTGAAACGCGGCGGCCACCGGCGCCATGCCTTCACGACCCTTCGGCAGCGCCAGCCGAGCCAACAGGTCGTCGCCCTTCTTGGCCACGCTAAACGTCAAGGACGG
Organism: Gemmataceae bacterium; assembly: GCA_022614915.1. Classification (GTDB taxonomy): domain Bacteria; phylum Planctomycetota; class Planctomycetia; order Gemmatales; family Gemmataceae; genus JAKEFD01. The sequence goes on from JAKEHV010000576.1 coordinate 2,651, forward strand.
CGTGCGCGCCAAAACGTCGGTGAAGCTGCCCAACGACACAACGAAGACCGGATTGAGGCGAAACGCTTCGAAGCCGTTCTTAAACCCTTCGATCTTGTGAACGCTTTCCATGTTCACCCACACCCAGGCGAGCGCATCGGGAAGGCGTTGCCGATGGGCGTCCTGGAACTGGGACACACGCAAGACGCCGCCGGCATTGTCTTTTTCCACCTCCAGCGCTTTGTTAATCGCTTGTTCCTTGTTGGAGACGAGCAAGGCGGCGCCATGGCGGGCGATCACCAGCGCTTCGCCCAATCGAATAATGTCCGTGTCGCCGCGAGTTTCGACTTGGACTTTCCCCTTGGCGTCGAGCCGGGCCAGCTCGTGATCGAGCACCTTCAACGCCAGCGTGACGAATTGCCGCATCCTCTTTTCGCTCTTGCCCTGGATGACGCCGAGCGCGATCGGTTCTTTGGTGTCGCTGAACTTCGCCGCCACGACCACGCCACCGCCGGTCAACTCGTCGAGCAATTCCATGCGCGGTTGGCCCATTTCCTTTTCCAAATACTCGATAAGCTGCAAGGCTCGGCGCACGTTGGTGCCGTCGAGAAACGCTTGAACCACGTCGAGGCGGAGCAGATCCTGAAAAGCTGAGTGCTTGAAAACGAAGTCGTGCAGGCCGCGCGGGCTTTCCAGCTTGGCCACCAATTCCGCCTGCGCGGGAACGAAGCGCAAGGGGTCCGGTGCATCGCCCGCACGGACGATCGCGGGAATGAACCACACGAGGGCAAGCAAAGCGATTCGGGGCATGGCAGAGAATCTCCAACGTTGGTGGAGCACGTTTGGAGCGTGCGGAGGGCGGCACGACGGAATCGTGCCGCACAGCTTGGGATGGATAGCATCTATGATACTCTGGTTTTCGGGCTGGGTTTCAGGAATTGTTGAATTCAACCCTGTCGAGCAGTTGGCCCACGCTTGCGAACCCCGTAGCCACAAGCGGCCTCGCTTGTGACATGTCCTCGGAGCCGACAAGCGGGCCGCTTGTTGCTACGGTTGCATTCGCCGTCGCCGGTGAAAACAGCAGGCACGTCCATGCTCATCCAAGACGTCCTTTCCAGATGGGCGAACGGAGCCACGAAGCGTCAGGATCGACGCCCAGGTAGCCAAGCGCTAGCTCCGCATCCAACTCGATGGCGCGGCGCAGGCACTCGACCGCTTGTTTTTTGTCCTCGCCGTTGCCGCGGTTCCAAAGGAAGCGCGCCCGAAGGTAGGCTTCGTACGCTTCGGCGTTCACTGGCCGCGCCGAAGCAAGATGGGCTTCTTCCTCGGGCAAGAGCGCGAGGTTGATTTCCTGGGCAATCGCGCGCGCCACCTCGCTCTGCACCACCAGGATTTCGCGCATCTCGCGCTGATAGTTTTCCGCCCAGAGGTGCTCGTCGGTTTCTCCTCGAATCAACTGCGCCGTAATCCGCACCCAGCCCCCGGCATGAAGCACAGATCCCTCGACGATGGCGTCCGCCCCCAATTCCTTGGCAATCTCGCGCAGCGGCTTGCGCGCGTCTTTGTATTGCATTACAGTCGTCCGCGACACCACCCGCAACGAACGAATCTTGGCGAGGTCGGCAATGAGCGCTTCGGTCATGCCGTCGACCAGGTACTCGGTCTCTTGTTTGTTGGCCGAAAGATTTTGAAAAGGCAAAACCGCGAGACCCGGCCGGATGCCAACTCGTGAAGCTGCTTGGGAAGGTTCTTTGGCGCCGGCACGAATCGTGGCAAGGGCAAAGGCCAAATCGCTGGCCGACTGAAACCGTTTCTCGGGTTGCTTGGCGAG
>JAKEHV010000105.1 GCA_022614915.1 Gemmataceae bacterium
ATGGGGCAACGTCAAGGCCACATAGCGTGAATCCTCGGATTCGCGGAACGACTTCCAGCCCGCGTATTCCACGCTTTGGAAAATCTTGGCGAGGTCGCGCGGCGCGGTTAATTCCGTGAAGCGCTCGAAATTGAACATGCTCGCCGAAGAAGCGGACACGAACGGAGCATGCGATGCGGCCGCGACCTTGGCGATCTTGTCCAGCATGGCCACGTCTTCCGCGCCGCGGCCGAATTCATAGTCGCCGATCAACAGACCAAACGGCTCACCGCCCAACTGGCCGTATTCCTCTTCGTAGATCTTCTTGAACATCGCGCTCTGATCGAACTCGATGGCTTTTTCCAGATCCTTGCCCAATTCGCGCTTGGTGACGTTGAGGACTTTTATCTTCAGGTTGTCGCCGGTTTCCGATTGCATCACCAGGTAATGCAGCCCGCGCCAGGTGGCTTCCAGCTTCTGAAACGCCTCGTGGTGCATGATTTCGTTCAGCTGCGACGACAGCTTCTTGTCGATCTCCTTGATCCAATACTTGATGTTCGTCTCCACGTCCTTGGAAACGACCTGGCCTGGCTTGACCACGCCTTCGAGAAACTGTTTGAAGTAGCCCTTGGCTCGTTCCTCTTCCTTCTTGTCTTGGGGCCGTGTCGCTTTGATCACTGCATCGAGCAGCGACGGGGCATCCGTCGTCTGGGCGCCGGCTTGTGCGGCTTGGGCCTGTTCAGCAGCCATGATTCTCTCCAGATGAAAATGGTTCCAGGTTTATCCTATGCATAACGTCAATTACGGTAGGGCTCGCAGGACCGTCCCTAACAACTCATTCGCTGGGCGGCGGCGGACTAGGCGAACTGACTTCAGCCTCGTGTTGCGTGATGCCGAACTCGCGCCGTACCTCGGCCAGCAAAACTGGTTCGCGCACCAATTCGTGGATCAGTTGCCGAAACGGCATTCTGCCCAATTGCACCGCGCGCCGCAACAGGTCGGGAATGGGGCTGTGCGGCTCTAGTTGTTCGAGCACATTGGCAACGTAACTGATTTGGCGATAGCATTCCTCGCGCGACGAGACGACTTGCGACATGCTCGCCCCTCCGCCTCCTGGTTGGCCGTTTGCCGCCTGACCCTCGACCGGCGCGCTTTTACGTGTCACCTTGTCCATGTACTTCTGACACTCATCTAAGGCTTGGCGCAACCCCGACCAGCCCGGCGCATCGGCAGCGCATTTCTCGGTTAGAATCGCTTCGAGCTGATTGAGCTCATCCACGCACTGGGCCAGGTCTTCGGCCACGTCGGCATTGATCAGTTCTGCGGACTCAAACGCCGAGGCGGGCACTTGGCCTTGACCCTTCATCGCCAATTGCAAGTCCTGATAGCTGAGTTCCTTGTCTTTGAATTTGACCACCGGGACAGCACGCACCGTGTTCGGAAAACGGACTCCTTTGTCCGGCTCGATCAGCCAGTAAAAGCGCTCGGCACGAACTTCCATGCCTTCGCCTTCGTCTGGAATAGGATGCACGCGCTCCCAGCATTGTGCCGCAAGCTCGTAGAGCAGGCGCAAGCCGTCGCGCAGTCCGGCGAAGCCATGGAGCTTCACCAAAGCCTCAACCAATCGGAAGGCCAGCTCCAAGTCTTTCGAGGTCTTTGTGAGCGTTTCTTCGCAAAGCCGTCGGACCGTCGGCCAATCGGGCTTCTTAGGAACCGGATCAGCCGAAGGGTTTTCTGGATTGGGTTCGAAGTCTCTGCGCAGTATCTCCAGCTTTTGCCGAACGGTCAGCGGCAAAGACACGCCGGCCGGTTCATCTCCCGGCACGGGCGCCAGCAAGGCGTCGAAATCCAACAACGGGGCAGTGGCCATGGACGCGCTTGGAATCAAGAAGCCGATCAGGTTTCAATTGGGAGATATGATAGAGCATGCCTGGGTCGAACGCAAGCAGCGTGATAAGAAACTCCCGCGAGCGTCAATATATGGGGGGCTGAAAGGACGAAAAAATGAAATCTTCTCTGCGACAGGTGCTTCTTGGGTTTGGCCTGTACCTTGGCGTCGGGATCTGGTTCGCGTTCGGCCAGGGCAACGGCTCGCCCGTCAAGGTCACGATTCAGGATGAAAAACAAGTCGTGACCGAGGTTGTACTGCCCATTGATCCCACGCCGGGCATCAATTTCTCCCCGAGCAACCTGGGAGCACAAATCCGCACCGCGCAGAATCAAACTTTGCATCTGAGCCATTTTCCGATTGTGTTCATCGACGGCCAGATAGGCCAGCCAGGGCAGTTCGGCGGCCAGTTCGAGAAGGTGAACCAACCGCTACCCATGACGGCGGGAGGTAAGCCACGCCAAGGGTTCCAATCCGTGTTCAAACAGAACGATTTGCGCATCACGCTGACCGCGGAGTTGATTCCGACCAAGCCGTCGGAAAAAGAGCAAAAGCGCAAGATGGATTCGGTCCTCATGCGCTATTCGGTGGAAAACACCGGCATGCAACCGCGCAAGTTCGGCCTCAAGGTGTACATGGACACCTACGTCGTCAGCAACGACGGCTGTCTGTTCGCGGCGCCGACCATGCCCAACAAGATCCTCGACGGCGTTGAGCTCAAGGACAAGACCTTGCCGGATTATGTCCAGTTGCTGCAACAGCCCGACTTGAAGAACCCGGGTTACGTCGCTCATTTGACCGTCAATCTCGGCACCGCGATCGAAAAGGCTAGCCGTGTCGTGCTCAGCCGCCACGGCGCCGGCGGTTTCAACGGCTGGGAAATGCCGGCAATGCAGTCCATGGGCGATTCCGCCTTGGCCATTTTTTTCGAACCGAAGGAAATCAAGCCGGGCGGCAAGCGCGAATTCGGTTACGCCTATGGCAAAGGCGTCGCCGTCCCTGCCGAAAGTGAAGGCCGCGTCGAGGTTCAACTCGGAGGATCGTTCGAGCCCGGTAAAACCTTCACCGTTTCGGCCATGGTCAAAGACCCAGTAGGCGGGCAAGCGCTTACACTCGAACTTCCCAAAGGCCTGACCCTTCTCGAAGGCAAAGAAACTCAACCCGTGCCACAGCCCCTGACCGATCTTCCCCAAAGCCTGGTGCTTTGGAAATGTCGCGTCTTGGAATTCGGCCAATTCGCATTGCGGGTGCGCTCCAGCACGGGCGTGACGCACACCAAGATGATTACGATCGCGCCGACCGAAGCGGGGAAAAAGGACGCGGGCAACTAGCCATCGGTAAACAGCGCCCATTGCAATGCCGAATGAAAAGCCCAATCGACACGTCCATTAGATGGAAAGCATCGGGCCGCCGCATTCGTGTATGATAGAGGGAACTCAAAGTTCTCGATTCGCCCCGCGGCCAACAGCTTCACCATGCAAACGTCGACGTCCTTCATCCGCCTGTTCCCGCCGGCCAGCATGCCCCTTGAGCCGTTCGATTTCCACACGCCGACGCGCGTCGTTTTCGGACCGGGCACGTTGGCGCGCTTGGGCGAATTGGCCCAGGAGCTGGGCGATACTCGCGTGCTCTTGGTGACCGACCCGGGCTTGGAAGCAGCAGGGCATCCGCAACGGGCTGTGGCGTCGCTGGAAGCCGCGGGGCTTAAGGCCTTTGTCTTTGACGAAGTCGAAGAGAACCCGACCGGCAAGCACGTGGACAACGGCGTTCGCTTCGCCAAACCGCTCGGCATCGACCTCATCGTCAGCGTCGGCGGCGGCAGCGCCATGGATTGCGCCAAAGGCATCAACTTCGTCCTCACCAACGGCGGCTCGATGGCCGACTACCGGGGCTTCGGCAAAGCACACAAGCCGATGTTGCCTTCCATCGGCGTGCCGACGACCGCAGGCACCGGCAGCGAGGCCCAATCGTACGCGCTCATCGCCGACGAAGCCACGCATATGAAAATGGCTTGCGGCGACCGCAAAGCCGCGTTCCAAACCGCCATCCTCGACCCCGAAGTGACGGTGTCGCAGCCGCCGAAAGTGACGGCGCTTACGGGCATCGACGCCTTGTCGCACGCGCTCGAATCGTATGTGACGACGGCGCGCAGTCCGGTGTCGCAAATGTTTGCCCGCGAGGCCTGGAAACTGCTCGAAGTGAACCTCGAAAAAGTGCTGCACAATCCGCAAGACCTGGAAGCCCGCGGCGCCATGCAAATGGGCGCCTTCCTCGCCGGCACCGCCATTGAAAACTCCATGCTCGGCGTGTGCCATTCCTGCGCCAATCCCTTGACCGCGCACTACGGTATGACGCACGGCTTGGCGATCGGCATCCTGTTGCCGCATGTGCTGCGCTTTAATGGCGAAACGGTCGGCGCCTTGTACGCCGACCTGACGGAGGAAGCGGGCCTGCACAACGGCACGCCCGACGCCGCCGCGTTCACCTTGGCCGACCGCATCACGCACTTGTTGAAGTTGGCCGGCGTGCCATCGAGATTAGCCGATTGCGGCGTGGCCCGCGGCATCTTGCCCGTGCTCGCCGATGAAGCCGCCCGGCAATGGACGGCACGCTTCAATCCGCGGCCGGTGACGGAAAAGGAGATTTTGGGATTGTATGAATCAGCTATGTGAAAGGACGTGTCATGATCCATCGGATGTTGGGACTTGCGATATTGGTCTTGACTCCCGCGCTCACCAGCGCCGATTGGCCCCTCTTCCGCGGCAACGCCCTGCAAACCGGCGTTGCGGACACCAAACTTCCAGATCAATTGGAAGTTCTCTGGAAAATCAAGGTCGAGGACGCCATCGAGGGCACGGCCGCCATCGTCAAGGACACGATCTACTTCGGTTCCTTCGACGGCCATCTCTATGCGGTCGCACTGGCGGACGGCAAGGAAAAGTGGAAGTACAAGGCCGGCGCCTTCAAAGCTCCGCCCAGCGTGTTCGAAGACGCCGTCTATGTCGGCGATGAGGACGGCATGTTTCATTGCGTCGATGCCGTCAAAGGGACCAAGCGTTGGACGTTTGAGACGGGCGGCGAAATCACCGGCGGCGCCAACTTCGCCGGCGAACAGGTGATCTTCGGCTCGCACGATTCGACGCTCTATTGCCTGAACCGCAAAGACGGCAGCGTGGCCTGGAAATTCAAGACCCAAGGCCCGGTCAACGGCTCAGCCTTGGTCGCCGGCAACCTGACCTTTGTCGCGGGCTGTGACAGTAATTTACACATCATCGATGTCAAGAGCGGCAAAGGCGTCGCGCAGATCGACCTCGAAGGTCAGGCGGCGGCGACCGCGGCCGTCGTTGGCAACAAGCTCTACGTCGGTCTCATGACCAACGAAGTCAAAGCGCTCGACCTCGACAAGCGCACGATCCTTTGGACTTACGAATCGGAACGTGGCCAGGCCTTTTATGGCTCCGCTGCGGCGGCCGAGAACCTGGTGGTCATCGGCGGCCGCGACCGGCTTATCCACGCGCTCGATAAAGATAAGGGCACGGCGGTCTGGACGTTTCCCACCAAGAATCGCGTGGACAGTTCGCCTGTCATCGTGGGCCAACGGGTCTACGTGGGCTCGTCGGACGGCAATCTCTATGTGCTCGATCTGGCCAAAGGACAAGTACTGCAAAAGCTCTCCTTGGGCCGCGGCATTGTCGCCGGTCCCGCTGCCGCACATGGCCGGCTCGTCGTCGGCACCACGGACGGCTTTCTCTATTGTCTGGGCCAGAAGTAGTGTCGCTGCTTGACGGCCGAAAAATCCACAAAGCGTTCGCGAGCATGCCGTGGCGGAAAACTCCAATATCACCCGCGTTCTTGGCGCCATTTCGCAAGGCGACGCGCACGCCGCAGAAGAGTTGTTGCCGCTGGTCTATGAGGAATTGCGCAAGCTGGCTGCACAACATTGGCCCAAGAGAAGCCCGGACAGACCCTTCAAGCCACGGCGCTGGTTCACGAAGCCTACCTCCGGCTGACGGCAGACTCCACGGCGCGTCTTGAACGCGAAGCGGGAGAGGCACGTCACTGGGACTCGCGCGGGCACTTCTTCGCGGCCGCAGCTGAAGCCATGCGCCGGATTCTCGTTGAGCTGGCCCGCCGCAAACGGCGTGCGCGGCATGGCGGCGAGTTGCAACGAGTAGAGCTAAGGGAAAATACCGTTACTTTTTCGCCCGACGATGAACAGCTCCTGTTCCTCGACGAAGCGCTCACCAAGCTGGCCGCTCTGCGTCCGCAGGCTGCAAAACTGGTCCAACTCCGCTTTTTTTCAGGCCTGGCGGTGGAAGAGGCAGCGCCGGTCCTCGGCATTTCGACTCGGACAGCCCGACGGCTTTGGGTCTTTGCCCGAGCCTGGCTGCGCCGCGAAATGCAAGCGCTAGCCGACCGCAATCCATCGTAGGATACGCGTTGGCGCTTGGACCGGAACATCGCCGCACAGGTGTGGACGTTTGCTGCGGTTCTTGATTTTTTCGAAAAAGGATGGCCGCTTTCGCGCCCGCACGTCGCATTGATTTCTGACGCCGGCAACATCCCGGAGAGTCGCATCATGACTGAGCAATCGCTGCCTCAAGAATCGATATTCTTGCAGGCACATGCCATTCCGACGCCCGCCGAGCGCGCCGCCTACCTGGACCGCGCCTGTGGCGACGATCAAGAATTGCGCGCCGAGGTCGAGGCCCTCTTGTGCGCCGACGCGCAATCCGGCGATCTCTTGGATTTGCCGGAAAAAGCAGGCGCCGACCTCGATGAGCGTGTCCACGAACGCCCCGGCGTCATGATCGGCCCCTACCAACTCTTGGAACCGATAGGCGAAGGCGGTTTTGGAATCGTCTTTCTGGCCGAGCAACAGCATCCCATGCGCCGCAAGGTTGCGCTCAAGGTGCTAAAGCCGGGAATGGACACGCACCAGATCATTGCCCGCTTCGAGGCTGAACGACAAGCGCTGGCGCTCATGGATCACCCCAACATCGCTAAGGTGCTGGACGCCGGCACGACCGGAGCGGTGGCTAATGGCCAGTGGCCAGCAGCTAGCGAAGAAATGCAAGACTTGTCCGCACTTGCCACGAACCACTGGTCACTACCCACAGCTGGACGGCCTTATTTCGTCATGGAGTTGGTGCAGGGTATGCCGATTACGGCCTATTGTGACAAGCACCATTTGACACCCAGGGAGCGCCTGGAGTTGTTCGTCCCGGTCTGCCATGCGGTTCAACATGCCCATCAGAAGGGCATCGTTCACCGCGACCTGAAGCCGTCCAACGTGCTCATTGCTCTATATGACGGCAAGCCGCTGCCCAAAGTGATCGACTTCGGCGTGGCCAAGGCGACCGGCCCCAAGCTGACCGAGCGGACGCTGTCCACCGAATTCGGCACGGTCGTCGGCACGCTGGAATACATGAGCCCCGAGCAGGCAGAGCTCAATCAGGTCGACATCGACACGCGCAGCGACATCTATTCGCTCGGCGTACTTTTGTATGAGTTGCTCACGGGCACGACGCCGTTGGATAGGAGACGGTTGAAGGAGGCGGCACTTTTGGAAGTGCTCCGGCTGATCCGCGAGGAGGAACCGCCCCGGCCCAGCACACGTTTGTCGCAAACTTGCAGCGCGGAACGGGAAGCGTTGAACGAGCAGCGCGCGCATAGCGCTTCGCGCTCCGCGCTCCGCGCTCAACGCTTTTACGAGCTGGACTGGATCGTTATGAAGTGTCTGGAGAAGGAGCGCAACCGCCGCTATGAAACCGCCAACGGGCTGGCGCGCGACGTCGAGCGCTATTTGGCCGACGAGCCAGTGGAGGCTTGCCCGCCTTCTACCGGCTACAGGCTGCGCAAGTTCGTCCGCAAGAACCGCAAGCTGCTCGGAACTGCGGCAGCATTTCTGGCCGTGCTGCTTGTCGGCGGCGTCGTCACAGCCTGGCAGGCCGTGCGCCTCGCCAGGGGCGAACGCGAAGACGCCCAGCGCGTTGCGGAAGGGATGCGGGAGCAGGCCAAGCGCGATCAAGAGATCCACGCTGCCTTAGAGCGCGCCCGAGAGCTGCGCGAGCAAGCTCGGTCCGCGCCAGGCCACTGGGGCAAGTGGGCGGAAGCGCAGGCGATGGCCCGGCGCGCCGAGGCCCTGCTCGAAAGCGGCGTAACCGACCCGGCGCTGTCCCCTCAAGTGCACTATTTGCTCCGCGAGTTGGCCGAAGAAGGCGCCGACCGTAGGCTCATTGCTCGTCTCGAAGAAATCCGGCTTTTGCAGGCCGAGGTCAACGTCAAACAAAACCGGTACGATCGGGAAAGGACACTCCCTGATTACCGCCAAGCGTTTCACGACTACGGCTTGCGGTCGAAGGTGACGCCGCCGGAGCAAGCGGCAGCCATTCTCGGGCGCCGCCCGCATGCGGTACTAGCGACGCTCATTGCAGCCCTGGACGATTGGCTGAACTTCGCCGGCTGCGATTCTCCCGAATCGGGATGGCTGCAGTCCGTCTTGGCGGCGGCGGACAACAATGTATGGCGTCAGCGACTTAGGGAGGCGCGGAAATTTGGGAATCTGAAAGCGCTCAAGACATTGGCCCAAGAAGTGGATGTCACCGCCCAGCCGCCGCAGGCGCTGTTTCTCTTGGAGCGCGCCCTCTATACCTGCGGCGCCAAACAGGAAGCGATAGCGCTCTTGGTCCGCGCCCAAACAGCCTATCCGGGAGACTTTTGGACGAATCAAAACCTTGGAAGTGCTTTGCTCTCTTGCCACCCGCCCCAGATGGACGACGCGATTCGCTTCTTGACGGCAGCGGTGGCGCTTCGGCCCGACAGCCCCGGCACACGCCTCAACCTCGGTATTGCCTTTGCAGCCAAAGGACGGCACGAGGAGGCGATCGCGGCATGCCGGAAGGCCATTGCGTTGAAGCCCGACTTTCCCCACGCCCACTATGGCCTGGGCCGTTCCCAATGGAGTAAAGGCCGGCTGGACGACGCGATCGCCTCCTACCAGCAGGCAGTGGAGTGGAAGATAGATTTTGCCGAAGCTCATGCCGAACTGGGAGGCGTCCTCGCGGAAAAGGGCCGGCTCGATGAAGCGGTCGACGCTTGCCGCCGAGCGCTATTGCTTAACCCCAGGTTGCACTACGGTCACTACTTTCTCGGCAATGCCCTCAAAGCGAAGGGAAAGCTGAGTGACGCAATCGCCGCTTACAACCAGGCAATCGACCTGAAGTTCGATTACGCGGAAGCCCACTGCAACTTGGGCACTACTCTCAGTAGGCAGCGTCGGCTCGACGAGGCGCTCGCTGCCTTTCGCCGCGCCATAGCGTACAAGCCCGATCTTGTCATGGCGCATTTCAATCTCGGTCTCACGTTGACCGAGCAAGGCAGACTCGGTGAGGCAGTCGCCGCTCTGCAGCGGGTCATCGATTTACAGCCCGAGCATGCCCAAGCCTACTACAACCTCGGCAACACCTATCGCGAACAAGGCCGGTTCAGCGAAGCAACTACGGCTTTTCGCCGCGCCATCGAGATTCGGCCGGGATACGCCGAGGCCTACTGTAACCTGGGCAACGTGCTGCAGCGACAAGGGGACTTCTTCCAAGCTTTGCCGTTCTTGAAGTTGGGCCATGAGCTGGGCACAAGGCGTCCGGATTGGCCGTATGCTTCGGCGCTGTGGATCAAGGAATGTCAGCGGTTTGGGGAGCTCGAATTGCGACTGCCGGCGGTTTTGCGCGGAACGGCCAAGCCCAACGACGCTAGGGAACGCTGTGAACTTTCCCGGCTTTGTTTTTACAAGAAGCTTTACCTCGCTTCCGCCCGCTTGCGGCACGAGGCTTTCGCGGCCGAACCAATGCTCGAGGAGGACTTGACGGTTGGGCATCTCTATGAAGCGGCTTGCGCGGCGGCGTTGGCGGCAAGTCGTCACGGCGCAGACGCCGCACATCTGGATGAACAGGAAAGCAGCCGTTGGCGCGCGCAGGCATTGGCTTGGCTGCGATCCGATCTGGCTTTGAAGGAGCGCAGGCTGCAACTCGGCAAGCCGCAAGATCGCGACATGATCCGGCAACAACTCCGCAAATGGCAATACGACCAAGACCTAGCCAGCTTGCGCGAATCGACTGCTATCGCCTTGTTGCCGGACGACAATCAGAAGGCGTGCCAAGCACTTTGGGCGCTCGTTGAATCGTTGCTAACTAAATCCGCCGCGCCGCCAGAATAGCTCGATCGATGGGCACACAATACCTCAAGCCCTGGTTGCTGGCTGCCGTCGTTGCCGTCTTTGCGCTAGCGGCCGGTTATGTCCTGCCGCGGCCGAGCCGGAGCGGAGACATGCTCGACGCCGTGGCCGCGGTGCAGCGTCACTCACCGCGGTTTCTTGTCAGCGAACCGATGCCGCCGGCCAATTGGACAAAGTCGGGCGCTCTATTCCTCTGCCGCACGTCAAGGACCGCCGAAGAATTGGACGGCCTTATAAGCATCCCACACATGCCGATTCTCGATGGGCCGGAATCCTCTGCTTTAAGGCGACAATCGACCCCGACCAGCACTACGTCCCTTGGGTTGCGGACCATCCAAGCAACTGGTGGTTGGACTACGGCGAGTTTGTCGTCTTCGGCGATGCGGATATGCTGCAGGAGGTGCGAACCATTCTTGCCGACGCTGGCTTTCGCCTGGCGCTTGGCAATTAAGACATCTTGGCAACAACTTAGCGCCTGTGTCGCCGGCTCGAAACAAAATGGCCCGGCTTTCGCCGGGCCAAATTAGCGTTAGTGCATTAGGTCAATTTGCAGAGCTACTGATTGAACACAAACTCCTTCGTGTTGATGAGCGCCCAGAGCAGATTCTCGTACGCCATCTTCTTGTTCGACGCATGGCGGTTGATGTGCTCCAAGGCCACTTGCAAATGCGCCGGGCTTGGGCGTCGTGCGAAGGCCCACAGGAACAGTTCTTCGACTTTTTCGGCGTCCGGTCGGGCGTCCTTGACCAAGAGCTCGGCCCGGCCATTGCCGCGCGCCAGCATGTTTTGAATCTCTTGCGAGTTTAACAGGTGCAACGCTTGGGCGAGGTTGGCCTCGCCGACCCGCTCGCATTCGCAGGCGCTGATGCGCGTCGGTTTGCCGAAGACTTCAAGGAAGTAGTTGGTGAACTGCTCGTCGGGCAGCATGATGGCCCGGTTGGGGGCGTGCTTGTCGGCGGGGAGGCCGCCGAACGTCGCCGGGCTATTGGTCACTTGCGTGACGGCGTCGTGCAGCACTTCGGCGCTCATGCGCCGCGGATAGAAGCGGGCAAACGCCTGCTTGTCGTGCTTGTTGAACTCGTTGGGAACCGCGCTGAGCTGATACGTGCGGCTCTTCGTGATCACCTTCACCAGGTGCTTCAGGCTGAACTTGCTGTCCACGAGCTCTTTGGCCAAGGCGTCGAGCAGTTCCGGGTTGGA
>JAKEHV010000577.1 GCA_022614915.1 Gemmataceae bacterium
ACCAACTCGCCGTGCTGGCTGGCCGCGCTCGCGCCGGCGTCCACGGCGGCTCGCACCGAGCCGACGTCGCCGCGCACAAAGGTCGTCACGAAGGCGCCGCCGATCTGCACCTGGCCGGCCATGGTCACGTTGGCCGCCTTGCACATGGCGTCAGTCGCCGCAATGGTCGCAATCAAACCCTTGGTCTCGACCAAACCAAGGGCGTCGTTCGTCGTTTTGGCCACAATTCACCTCTCGTTGAAAAGAATCCAAATCACAAAAGACAAATCTCAAACAAAACTCAATTCTCAAAACCCAATTCACAAACAAAACTCAAATTGCAAAAGGCAAATCACAAACGTGCCAGTGTTTGGAGTTTTGTAATTTGACTTTTTGAATTTGTTTGTTTTTTGGTTTTTGTTTTTTGGTCCTTGGCCCGCGTGCTTATCCCACGCTGCCTGCACCCGGCTTCGACTTTGGCAGCACGCTGCTGACATCTTCGTGCGGCCGCGGAATCACCTGGACGCCGACGACTTCGCCGATGCGTCCGGCAGCTGCCGCGCCGGCATCGACCGCGGCCTTGACCGCAGCCACGTCGCCGACGACAAAGGCGGTCACCAAGCCGCTGCCGATTTTCTGCCAGCCAATAAGCGTCACGTTGGCCGCCTTGACCATTGCGTCGCTGGCCTCGACCAGCGCCACCAGGCCCTTGGTCTCCACCATGCCAAGGGCTTCCAGGGTTGTTGCCATTTCAAGTCACCTCATTGAAGAAAACTGGTTGATCATTTGAACAATTCACACTTGCTCGCGTGCGGCAAATCCACCGCGTTGCCTTCGTCCGTGTCGATGTGCACCTCGAGCTTGCTGGCCGGCGTCATGCGCACCAGCAAATCCTCCAGCACCGCCGAGCAACTGCTTTTGACGCGCAGGTGCAAGCGGTCGCCGTCCTTGACGCCGTAGTAGTCGCAGTCCTTGGGGCCCATGTGCACGTGCCGTTCGTGGCGGATAACGCCGCGCTTCAGCTCGATCATTCCCGCCGGGCCCATGAGATAGCAGCCGGGCGAATCGCGATGGTCGCCGCTTTTGCGCACCGGCACGTCCAGCCCGAGCGAGATGGCGTCGGTAAACGCCAGCTCGACTTGGCTGTGGTCGCGGCACGGACCGAGGATGCGCAGGTTCGGAATCATCCGTTGCCTGGGGCCGATGATGGTCACCGCTTCCTCGGCGGCGAAAAAGCCGTCCTGATAGAGCCACTTCTGCGGCTTGAGCTGATGGCCTTTGCCGAAGAGTTTTTCGAGGTCTTCCTGGGTGACGTGGCAATGCCGCGCGGAGATGTTGACGACCAGCTTTGGAGCCAATGTAATAGGCACACTCCGTGTGCCGTCGGGCAGCAACGGCACACGGAGTGTGCCTACTACATTGCGCTTCGTGAGCGCTTGCCGCACCAGGCGCTCTACTGTTCCGCGGTCCAACGTCATCATTGCCGAAATTCCTCTGCTGCTCCGGACGGCCCCGCCACCAGCACGCTCACGTCGTTTTGGTTGAGTAGTTCGCGCTGCTGGGCACTGAAGCCGTGATCCACAATCAAGGTGTCAATCGCCGTTAGCTCGCACAGGAAAGCCAACGCCTGCCGACCCACTTTGGTATGATCCGCCACCACCACGACCTCGTCGGCACAGCGCATCATGCCCAGCTCGGTTTCGACCAGCAGCAAGTTGCTGTTGAACAAACCCTTGGCCGTAATGCCGCCGACGGACAGGATCGTCTGGTGGACGTGAATCTCCTCCATCATCTTCACTGTCAGCGGGCCGAGCGCGACGCCGGTCTTCGGGTAAACGAAGCCGCCCAAGATCACGAGGTCCGTCTCGCGGCTGTTGGCGAACAGGTTGGCGATCGGCAGGCTGTTGGTGACGATTTGCAGCTTGCGGCCGACCAGAAGCCGAGCCACTTCAAGGGTGGTGGTGCCGCCATCGAGCAGAATCGCGTCGCCGTCCTGGATGCGGCCCGCCGCGGCCTTGGCAATCAGCTTTTTCTCTTCCAATTCGCGCTGACTGCGTTCTTCCAAAGCCGGCAGCGAATGGTCCGGGGCGAAGACCGCGCCGCCATGCGTGCGCCGAATGACGCCGCGCTGCTCCCAAAACTCCAGGTCGCGCCGCAGCGTGGAATCGGAAGCCTCGACCTCCTTTGCCAGGTCGGCAAGGGAGACAAAACCCTTTTCGCTGAGAAGATCCAACACACGTTGACGGCGTTCTTCCACCAACACGGCACCTCCTGAATGTTATTGACTGATTATGTCCACTGATGTCAGTTGCATTTGTTCATTCTGTGCATGTTATCAGCCTTTGTCAATCACTTTTTGTGATAAATAATTGTCAATTGCTAAAGTTTAACATCGGAGCCGACGGGGATATGTTAGTACTGCCTAGACATAGCTTACGAGAGTTGGCCTGAGCGGACCGTGCACGCCAACTTTCGACCCATAGTTGGCGTGCACGAGGCGAGGTATATGCACCAATGACTTACGTCGAAAAATGACCCCGCGCACGCCACGTTTTGCACAGGCATACCCCCGCTTGGTTAGTTCCAGCTAAACAACGAATCCCGAGAATGTTCCATTCGGGCAATTTTGACCGGAGATGGCGCTGTCCATACCCAATTCAACGGCTAGCGGTCGGGATTGTCCGGTTGGACAAAAGTTGATATTAGGGTGATTCGGAACGGAACTGCCGAACAGGAAGAGGTTTATGCGCCGAAACCTGGAGTTATTCTGGTCGTATGTCTGTGGTATTTGGCGATTGCGCTTCTTTTGGCTTTCCCTCGTTAGGAATGACTTGAACAATCGCTATAGCCGGTCGTTTCTAGGAATTGGCTGGTCGCTGGTCCGGCCGTTGGCGATGACGGCAGTCTTTTGCGTCGTCTTCGCACATCTCTTCCAGGTAAACTGGCGCGAATACGCTCCCTTCGTCTTGCTCGGTCTGACGGTTTGGCAATTCCTCACCGAAACGATCCTCAACGGCTGCGATGCGTTCACTCGGGCAGCGCCTTACATTCGACAGCAATGCGTGCCCATGGCCATTTTCCCCTTGCGCACCGTGCTGGGCGCGGGTTTCCATGCGATCATCGCCCTCGGCCTGGCCGTCGTCCTCGTGTGGTGGCTCAAGGGTGTCGATGTAGCAGTAGTGGTCTGCTCGCTTGTGCCGGCGGTGGTGTTGCTGTTCTTTCTGGGTTGGTTTCTGGCCATCGTCTGCGGAGTCTTGCATACGCACTTTTACGACACACGGCACATCTTGGAAATCGGCATGCAGATTCTGTTCTACCTGACGCCGATTCTTTACCACCCTGACAGCCTGCCCGGCCAACGACACCTGTTGTCTTGGCTCGAATGGAATCCGCTGACCGCCGTCTTGGAAATCGTGCGCCGGCCCGTCCTCGTTGGCGAGTGGCCGCTGTGGGCGCATTATCAAATGAGCCTGGCGTTGCTCGGACTGGCCGCGGTGTCGGCGATATGGAGCTTGAAACGCCGCGAACGCACGCTGGTTTTCTGGATCTAGTGGAACCGCAGATGGACGCAGATAGACGCAGCTGAAAGAACCGAGAGTGCGGGTTCTTATTGTTTTTTCTCACTATCTGCGCTCTTCTGCGTATATCTGCGGTTCCCACTGAGGACACCCCTTGGCTTGCATCGAACTCGACAACGTCGTGCTCGATTATCCCGTGCGGCCGCATCGCCGGCTGACGCTCAAGGACTTTGTCCTGCAGCGAGTGTTCGGGCGCGAACCGGGGCCTTCCGTCGTGCGCGCGTTGAACGGAATCTCCTTACGCATTGAGGAAGGCGAGCGCGTCGGCGTCATTGGCCGCAACGGCGCGGGCAAGAGCACACTCCTGCGGACAATCGCCGGCATCTATCCAGTGGCGCGCGGCTCCCGGCGCGTAGATGGTCGAGTATGCTCGCTCTTCGACATCGCCGTCGGCTTTGAACCGGAAGCGACGGGCTGGCAAAACATCCATTACCGAGCCTATCTCCAAGGCGAGTCGCCCAAGATCGTGCAGGCCAAGCTGCGCGCCATCGGCGACTTCAGTGAACTGGGCGAGTTTCTCGAATTGCCGTTGCGCTGCTATTCGACCGGCATGACACTGCGGCTGGCGTTTTCGGTTGCCACCTCGACCGAGCCGGAGATCTTGCTTTTGGACGAGTTTTTCTCGACCGGCGACCTCGGCTTCCAGAAAAAAGGTGAACTGCGCATGCGCGACTTTCTCGACCGGGCCCGCATTGTCCTCATGGTCGGGCACAACCTCACATTTCTCGAGAAGTTCTGCGATCGCGTCCTTTGGCTGCACCAGGGCTGGATCCGCGCCGATGGCCCCACGGCCCAGGTCTTGTCCGAGTACCGTCACGCCATGACTGCCGCCGTCGCCGCTTGAGTCATTTCGCCCATGGCCCAACTTTGATAGATTGGTGAGAGATTGAAGCTTACCTGAAATCCGAGTTGGCCATGGACCTTTCCCCCGCCGTCGAGATCGCACTACAGAAAGCCTGGGCGTTCGCGCGCCAGGCAGGTCAGTCCGTCGTGCGTCCTATTGACCTGTTGCGTGGCCTGTTTGAAGAAGAGGAAAGCCCGGCGATGGCGCACCTACATGCGGCGGGGCTTACGCTGGTGACGCTGCGGCACTACTACCCCACGCTGGTCGCGTTCGACCTTGCCGATGACCGGCCAGCCGTTCCGCTGCACGGCGATACCTCGGCGGTCTTGTCCAGCGCGCGCGCGTTGACCCGATTGTACGGCGCTGACGAAAGCGTCACGAGTGAGTACGTCTTGTTGGCATTGCTCCATCACGACGAAGTGACGCGCGGCCAGTTGCAATCCTGCGGCCTCGACCTGTCCGCCTTGAAGCAACGGATCGCGCCCGAGCGACCGCCGGTGGTGATAGACGAGCCGCTCGATCTGTCGCCGCCGCCCGAAAGTATGAACCTGGCGCGGCTCATCGACGCCGCCGCCAATCGGGCCCGCGAGGCGCTGCGCGTTCTCGAAGACTACACGCGTTTTGCCTTGAACGACGCTTTCTTGTCGCGCCAGCTCAAAGAGATGCGCCATGGGCTGGCCAATGCGTTGCCATCACTCCCTGCCGGCACTCTGTTGTCGGCGCGCGATGCCCAGGGCGACGTCGGCGCTGCCATCACAACCCCCCAAGAGCAAGAGCGCGCGTCGCCGGCCGCCGTCGTCGCTGCCAATGCCAAACGGTTGCAGGAAGCGCTGCGCAGTCTGGAAGAACACGGAAAAGTCATGACGCCCGCGCTCGGTCCAGCGCTGGAGAAACTCCGCTATCAGTCCTACACGCTGGAAAAAGCGCTCTTGCTCGGCGCGGACGCGCGTGCTTGTTTGGCCGACGCCAAGCTCTATGTCTTGGTGACGGAAGAGCTGTGCCGGGCTTCGCTGGTTGGCACAGTGCGCGAGGCCCTTGCCGGCGGCGCGCAGGTCATTCAGCTTCGTGAGAAGAAACAGACCGACCGCCGGCTGCTTGCTATGGCCCGCGACTTACGCCGGATGACGCGGCAGGCCGGCGCCCTCCTCATATTAAACGATCGGCCGGACATCGCGGCACTTTCGGAAGCCGACGGCGTGCATCTGGGACAAGACGATCTTTCCATTAAGGAGGCGCGCTTGATGCTGGGCCCGCGTGCGCTCATCGGCGTCAGCACGCACAATCTCGAACAAGTGCGCCGCGCCATACTCGATGGGGCCAGCTATGTCGGCATTGGCCCGACTTTTCCGTCACAGACGAAAGTGTTCGACCAGCTCGCCGGCTTAGAGTTTATTCGCCAAACCTGTGCGGAGACATCGCTGCCCGCGTTCGCTTTGGGCGGCATCACCTTGGACAACATCGACCAGGTCCTTGCCGCCGGGGCCAGGCGCGTGGCAGTCAGCAGCGCCATTGGCGCCGCGGAGGATCCAAGGTCCGCAACGGCGAAACTGCTGGCGAAGCTGAACACCCGTTTTGCTTGACTTTTCCGCTAAGAGTGCGACAATCGACGCCCGGATTGCATTTCTTCTGTTTGCGCAATACAGGTGAATTCTGGTTGAAAGGAGATGCATCATGGGACTCTTCGACGACACCTTTGAATCGAACAAGCCGAGAGAGATGACCAA
>JAKEHV010000106.1 GCA_022614915.1 Gemmataceae bacterium
AGGTTGACGACCGGCCCATACGGCGTCGGAATGGTGCGGCCTTTCTCGTGCTCTTTCATAAAGGCCTGCGATAGCCGGTCGCGCGGCCCCAACTCCATGCTCCGAAATACCGGCGTGGGCTCCGGTTTGCCCAGGTTATAGTCTTGCAAATAGCGGTAGCCGTCCTTGTTCAACAGCCAGCCCCCCTCGGACCGCGCCGCTTCGGTAATGAGAATGCCCGTGAACGGCAATCCGGTCGGGTGATACTGGACGAACTCCATGTCTTTGAGTGGAGCACCGGCGCGATAGGCCAAGGCCATGCCGTCGCCATTTTTGATGTTGGCGTTGGTCGTGAAGGGGAAAACCCGGCCGCAACCGCCCGTGCACAGGATGACGGACTTGGCGGTGATGGCTTCCACTTTGCCCGTCATCAACTCCAAGGCGACGACGCCCTGAACGCGACCGTCGTCCACCAAAAGCTTGGTCACGAACCACTCATCATAGCGCTGAATCGTCGCGTATTTGAGTGAAGTTTGAAAAAGGGCGTGCAGCATGTGGAAGCCGGTTTTGTCGGCGGCAAACCAGGTGCGCATTTTCTTCATGCCGCCAAAGGGCCGCACTGCCACGCGCCCGTCCGTCTCCCGGCTCCACGGACAGCCCCAGTGCTCCAGCCGCAGCATTTCCTCGGGCGCTTCCTTGACGAAGGCCTCGACGGCGTCTTGATCGCACAGCCAGTCGCTGCCGGAGATGGTGTCGTAGGCGTGCTCGTCGAGCGAGTCGTCGGCGCGGATGACCGCCGCCGCGCCCCCCTCGGCGGACACGGTGTGGCTGCGCATTGGGTAGACTTTGGAGACGACGGCGATGGACAAACGCGGATTGATTTCGGCGATGGCGATGGCGGCACGCAGCCCAGCGCCGCCGCCGCCCACTAAGAGAACATCATGCATTGCTTGCACTAGAAGCCTCGCAAGAACGACAATCGCGGCATGCTACACGAAGGCCGAACGGGTTGCAAGGAGGCACTTGGGGAAAGATAGTGCGCGATGAACTGAGCCGCATTGCCCCGACGCTGACACTATAGAATAGAAACCGAGTCGGGAGCAGCAATCCATGTCGGCGAAGTCGGCTCAAAGCGTGTTGCAGTGTCTTCGGAAAGTCGTCGGTGTGCGGCACAATCCCAGCGACGCCGCACTCCTGGTCCGCTATGTCCAGAACCGTGACGCGGACGCCTACGCCGGTCTATTGGAGCGCCATGGCCCCATGGTGCTGGGCGTGTGCCGGCGCGTGCTGGGCAACCAGGCCGACGCCGACGACGCGTTTCAGGCAACCTTTTTCCTACTGGCGCGCAAGGCCGCCAAGATTCGGCGTGACGGCAACGTCGCCGGCTGGCTCCACGCGGTCGCCCAGCGGACTGCCGTCAAAGCCCGCGCCCGCCACAAACCTCATGCGGCTTTCGTCGAGGACGCCAAGGCGACGGCCGACGACCCTTTCGGCGACGTCGCATGGCGCGAGTTGCGCGGCGTTCTCGATGAGGAATTGAGCATTCTGCCGGAGCGCGTGCGCGGCCCGCTGGTGCTGTGTTATCTCGACGGCTTGACGCGCGACGAAGCGGCCCTGCGTTTGGGCTGGTCGTTGGCCACGCTCAAGCGCCGCCTGGAGGAAGGGCGCGACTTATTGCGGAAGCGCTTGGCAAAACGCGGGCTAGCGCCGGCGCTATTGGCAATCGTCGTGACTTCGGGCTCCAGTTTGCGCGCTGCAGTTGCTGAGGCACTCCGACACGCGACTGCGCAGGGCGCGTTGCATGCGACGCCCGTTTCTGCATCAGTTCAAGCACTTCTAAGCAGCGGCAACTGGCTGCCGAAAAGCCTTTTGGGAAAGCTCGCCATTTTGGCGCTATTCTTGAGCGCGGCGCTCGCGGGCGCTTTCTCGATTTCCATAACGCAGAAAAAGGACCCGCCGCCCGCCGAGATTGAGGAACTGCACGCGCCGCTCGCTGACAACCCGCGCGTCGATCGATTTGGCGATCCCTTGCCCGACGGGACTCTCTCGCCCCAGACGGCGGACAAGTGCGCGGCGGGCGCCCTGACGCAAGACGCCCAGGCGGCGCTCAGGCGGTTGGAGGTGCTACGGCGCTGACTAATCCGCTTCCCTCCGGAAAGCAATTCCATCGGAACGCACCGCTCCGTTTCCCGGCAAGACATGCGATTCATCATTGAGATCACTCCAAAGACAGCGGGCATTGCCAAGTTGCCGGCTCGCGCATTCAATGAACCCGCGTGCAAATCACATCTTTGTCCAGTCTCAACAAGAGAGGTGGCTCATGAAGAAGGTCGTATTGGCGCTCGCGCTTGTGCTGTCGGCTTGCGTCCTTGTCGCGCAAGCGCAGGACGACAAGAAAGGCGCCGTCAAGAATGAAGCGCTCGAGCGCTTCAAGGAACTGGCCGGCGAATGGATCGGCAAGGGGACGCACGGCGACAAGGTGCACGACGTCCACGTGGTCTACAAGGTGACATCGGCCGGCTCCGCCGTGGTGGAGACGATCGCTCCGGGCTCCGATCACGAAATGGTTACGGTCATCCATGCGGACGGCGACGCGCTGGCGCTCACTCACTATTGCGCGCTCGGCAACCAACCGCACATGAAGGCCATGCCCAAAGCCGGCGACAACAAAGTCGCGTTCGAGTTCGTCAAGGCGACGAACCTAAAGTCGGATAAGGACATGTACATGCGGAGTGTCACCTTTTTCTTCACGGACAAGGACGCTTTCAAGGCGGAGTGGACGCACTACATGGACGGCAAGGAAGCGGGCAAAGCGATCTTCGAGATGAAACGCAAGAAGTAGTGCGCCAAGTCCGTGGGATAGAACTCCGATTCTGTCCAGTGTGGCAGTCGGCCAGAATCGAAGATCTAACCCACGCAATTGAATTGGGTGCAGCTGCTTTCCATACACGTTTTTCACGCTGCCTGGCTCAAATCTACGGGTTGATCGGTGAGGATTTTGACCGGTTGGCGTTTCTGCAGGTGCTCACGGTGACGTTGGTGGGCCCAGGTGAAAAAGGGCTCCCAGTCGCCGTTGAGTTCGATGCAGCGCAGGTGCAGCAGCGGTTCGGCCTTACCCTGGGTCCAGCGCATGCCGGCGCAATCCAGGCGCTCGCCGACGACGTGCCGGACGGCGCCTTCCACTTGGCCACTGCCGATGACCAAGTCCTGCTCGATCCATTCGCCGTAACGCATCATGCTCAAGCGCGGCTCCAGGTAGCCGATCAGTTTTCTCTGCGCCTCGCGTCGAGCCTTGGTACCCGGCCCATGCACCGGCACTTGACGCCAATAACTCCGCAGACGTTCCACCAATTCCGCAGCCTGGCCGGCGTACAGCAAGGCCTTCAAGTCTTCGACCCAGGCTTTCAGCTCCTCACTTCCATCCGCGTGAAAGCGATGGCCTACCTCCCACAACTTCTCCACCACATGGCACACGTCCAAGGTGAAGACGGCGTTGGAGAACAGCGCTTCCAGCTTCTGCTTCAACCCCTTGGCGCCGTCGACGACAATTTGCACGATCTTGGTCGTGTCCGGCCCGAAGCCACGCTTGGTCGCTTCTCCCCGCGCCCACCAGGCCGCGGCTTGCCGGCCCGCGAACGTCGCCCACACCTTCTTGTTGATCGGCCCGTGCAGCTTGCCGTCGGCGCCACGCTTGAGCGTATACATCACCACCGCCATCGCTTCCTTGCCGTTCTTGCTTTTATCCCCTTTTTTCCGGCGTTTTTTCGACGCCCGCGCCTGCCGCTTTCTTCGGCCCCGGTGTCGTTGACAGCCGCAGGCGTAGGCGTGCTGGGGGCGACGCTTGCCACGTCTCTTGGCCAACTCCGCCTCGGTGGCCGTCGGCGGACATTTACCGTCCTCCTCGATCACCAACACTTCACACTTCACCATCGTCCGGCGGCGCCGCCAACTGTTGCATGAATGGGGCCGCCTGTCGACCCAAGCCCAACACTACTTGCTCGATAGTCTCGGTAGCCGGCGCCCAGCGCAACAACGCCTTGCACACCAACTGCGACGCCGCGAAACTCAGGCGCGTCGCCAGCCGCGCCACCAGTTGCATCACCAAAGGCGACAAGCGGTCGCGCGTCAAACCCAGCACGGCATCGAGCGGAAAAAATCCTGCGCCGCCGCGCTTCTTGACGAGCTGAGTTCGCGCGTAAGCCACCTCGCCATGCGCTGTCTTGAGCGTGCGGGTGGCATGCCGATCGCCCACCCGATAGACGCCGTCCTCCAAAAACGGCCCCAGCTTCAAACGCTCATGACGCGCCGCCAAAAACAGCTGCACCAGCAATCGCCCCAGCACCGCGACCATCACGAACAGCCGTTTCTCAAAGTCCCAAAACGAGCCGTCGAAGCGCTGGCAGAATCGCAAGGCCTTGTCCAACGTCTGGTGCGCTTGCGCCACCAAGGCCGCACTGCCTGGACACACCGCCGTCGAAGGATTATCTTGAATGTTCATGGAGCATACGCCGAACCGGGATCACACACACACAACGGTTAGGAATATGTTCCACTCTCTTTTTCAGCTGCCCCCCGCGCCATTAATCCCCTTCTTGAGCCGCACGCTACGCCCAAAACAAGCTAGAAACCAACGCAACCCATTCGTGGCAGATAACTTAAAGTGCACTAGAGCGGTTTCGGAGTTGATGTAGCGTCGAGTTCGCGACTTGGGTAGGTTAGGGGCCGAAAGGAGGTGGGCATGGAGGCCTACTCACTTGATTTGCGGCA
>JAKEHV010000107.1 GCA_022614915.1 Gemmataceae bacterium
AGGGTGGCCAAGACCGCGGCGCAGCACAGGGGATTGGCGCTCCAAGTGTCCGACCCTTCGCCGTAATCGAGGCTGGCAAAGAGATCCGCAGCGCCGACCGCTGCCGCCACGGGAACGCCGTTGCCCAAGCCCTTGCCCAGGACGACGATGTCCGGCTCGATGCCGTAGGTCTCGAACGCAAAGAGCTCGCCGGTCCGGCCAAAGTTCGACTGTACTTCGTCCAGGATGAAGACGATATCGTTGTCGCGGCAGAACTTTTGTAGTGCTTGCAGATAGCCTTTGGGCGGGTGGAACGAGCCGCCTCCGCCCAGATACGGCTCGGTGATGAGCACGCTCAGTTTGCGGCCAAACTGCTGCTTGAGCGCTTCCAGCTCCGCCAGATAAGGCGACGGATCGAAGGGCTGGTTGCGCATGGACACGTCGAAGCACTCGCGCATCGGAAAGCCGAAAAAGCGGACACGCGGGTCGCGCTCGCGGTCGGTCTCGCAGCCGGTGACCGCGCCGGCGAGGCCTTTCTTGCCGTGAAATCCGAAGCGTGTGGCCAGGATCATGTCGCGCGTGCGGTCGCGGGCCAGCGCCGCCCACAGCGCCTTTTGGATGGCCTCGGAGCCGGACGCCGCCCACATCACGTGCTCGAGGCGCTTGCCGCCCGGACGCGACTGCAATAAATCCGCCAAGCGCTTGCTGGCTTGCGCTTCGATGGCGGTGATGCCGTTGTACGCCGTCAGAGTGACGGCGGGGAAATAGGCCTGCTCCTGGTTGTTTGTCGCTGCCGCAGCTTCCCACGGTTGACCGCTCCAACCCATGTGATCGACGAAGCGTTTCATCCAGCGCGCCGCGTTGTGGCCGAGATTGGCAACGAGCACGCCCGAGGAGAAATCAAAGAGCTTGCGGCCCTCCGGCGTCCAGTGATAGACGCCGGCGCTCTTGGCGAAGACGGCCTGCGTGGGCGTGTAGGTGCGCAGCGCCTTCGGTTCGAAGCGTGCGACGGCGTCGCGCGTGCGGTTGGAGTCGGTTTCAGCGGGATGATGAAGAGGCGTCATTTGCCGTTCCTGTGGTTCTTGCGCTTACCGTCCTTCTGTTTGCTTTTCAGCGAGGCAATGGAGATGCCTTTTTCTTGAAGGAGTGATTTCAATTCGTTCAATTCTTGCTTCGATTGTTCCGCTTTGGCGTGCACGTCCTCGGCCTGAGTAAGGATCAAAATACCGTCGGCGTCATAGAAACGCAGCCACGTATCGGCGGAGTTCAGGTATTCGCCTTGCCAGGTCCCCAGAAAAAGTCCCAACTGCTCGCACCATAGCCAGCCTTTGTCGTTGGCTGCGATCGGCTCATAGACGCTCTGTGCCAACCGCCAGCCCATGAGTTTTTTGGTATCGGGGTCGTAGATGAAATACTCAGGAGTTTTGAAAATCTGTTCGTAGATGTCCTTCTTGGTTGTGCGATCGATCTTGCGTGTCGTGCGTGACGCGAGTTCGACAATCATGTTCGGGAATCGGCCGCCTTCTCCAGGGACCCACCAGTAATCGCGCTTACGTCGGCCATCGACGCCCTTGACGACATAGAAATCCGGACCGCGGTTCTTGCGTTTCTTGTACTCTCTAGCTTGCTTCTCGCTGTAGTAAATGAACATGTTTCCGCCCGCATAGTAGTCGGAGCGGCCGCGCCAGAACCAGGCGAGAATCTCGATCAAAAGAGCGATCGCGGCTCGATGCCACGGTGTATCCAAGGGTTCACCATCTTCTGCAACGAGCCAGGTTGGGGCTGGCCTGGGTTTGTCGAATCTGCGATAGGCGTATTTAGCAATCGTTGCCATGGCAGTCTAACCTCGCGCGTTGGCTGTGCAATGATATTGTAACTGCCGCGCCGCCCTTGCTAGGGCGACGGGCTCGCTTGGATCACGCGCTGCCTTCGTACAGCACGATTGGATTCTGTTGTCCCGGTCGCCGCAGCGCCAAGCCGCCCTCTTTTCCGTTCACTTCGACGATGCAGCCCGGCCGGCCCGCGGCGTGTTCCTGCAGTATGGCCTCGAGCGCTTGCACCACGGCGACGGTGTTGCGGTCGGCGGACACATCGTTGTACGCCAACCGGCGCATCTCTTCTAAGCGCTGGGCGCGCCCCTCCTTCGCACCGCCGTAATCAACATAAGCGACTTCCTCGAAAAACTTCTGGATGATCTCAATGCCGTAACCGCGCTGCGACCGTTCGCCCCAGGGCTCCAGGAACATTCCATTATAATGGTGGTTCGGCGTGTTTTTTAGTTCGTGCGGTGTCCGGCCCTCCACTGTCATTTCGACCCCGCGTTTGCGCTGATGGGCGTTCCAGACGCCGTTGTCGAAGCGGAACTGCACTTCTTGCTCGACGTAGCCGGGGAAGTTGTCAGGTGTCACCCAGCTCGTGTGAATGTCGAAAGCCGCTTCGCGTCCGTCTTCATAGGCGTAGACCATTTGAAGCTGCACGGAGTCCCAAGTCGAACCGCTCACTGGGCCGACCAGGCCGCGCTGCCCCGTGGCGGCGATGCGCGCCAGCTTCCAATTGGGACCAAACGTGAAATCGATTAGCTTGATGTAATGCACCGCGACATAGGTGCCCGGGTTGCGGCCTTGAATCCATTCGGCGAACTGGCTGCCGCTGATCTCTTTTGGCTCAAGCAGCGAACAATAGCCGTTGTTGACGTGCTTAAGGACACCGTCGGCCACATGCGTGCGCAGCTTCTTGTGATCCGGATCGGCGAGCTTGTGATAAACGACCTTGGCAAGCACGTTGTGCTTGCGCGCCAGCACCTCCAGCACATCCAATTCTTGAAGCTTCAAGACGGAAGGTTTTTCGATGAGCACGTGCTTGCCGGCTTCCAGCGCCAGTCGAGCCGCTTCAAAATGACGATCGTCCGGCGTGGCGATGCAGACAGCATCGACGCCGTGTCGCAATAGCTGCGACAAGGCGTCATTGCCTGCAAAACTGGCGAACGGGGCAATGCGTCCAGCAGACTGCTGGCGATAACGCTCGGCCCGGCTTCCGGTTTTCGTTGCGACAGCGGCCAATTCGATATCGACCAGGCCGAAATCACGACGGTAAAGCCCTTCGCAGTGGGCGCGTTCGAAGAAGGGGCGATACGTGTCGTCGAAAATCATGCCCAAACCGACCATTCCGATCCGGAGCTTGTGCTGCGTTAAGTTCGCCGCGCTTGACATGCGGACATGATACAGAGTGAAGAGTGGAGCGCGAAGCGCAGAGCGCGGAGAGTGAAGCGCTCCACGCTCCACTCCACCGCCTAGCGGTCCTTGACGCGAATAACCAACCGTAGGCCGGACCAGGTGTCGTCCACGGCGCAGACTTTGTTGTCTACGAGGCCGTTGGTCAAAGCAATCTCGCGAATAACGTCTTCGGTCAGATCGGTGGCGACGTCGGACGATTTCTTCGGCCAAGACACCCAGAAGCCGCAGTGGGACAGCATCCTTTCGCGAATCGAGTCAAAGTCCTTCTCCAGTTGTGCGCGGCTTTTCGTGAAATAGAGGATCACGTCGAAAGGCTCTTTGCCGCGCAGATTACGGAAGACATGGGCATTAGTGGGCAGCGGCCCCAATACATCGTCGAATTCCGCCGGCGCGTGCAGGATCGCAACGCGCTGTTCCTCCTTGATGCCGAGTTTGCGGACGAGCGGCGTACCCGAGTAGCCGGCCATGGTTACTTCTCTTCGCGTAAGAAAACCTGGCCGGTATCGACATGCTCGAAGGCCAGGCTTTTCACGAATTGGATGGCGTGCTGATTGTTGTCTTGCAGATGGACCTCGACGATTTCGAAGAACTGCTCTTGGACCTGACGGAGCACGTTCGAGAGAAGAAACTTGCCGACCCCTTTGCGACGCCACTCCGGCGCGACTTCAAAGCCCAAGATGCCGACGGCCGGCCGGTTCCAGCGGCGGCTGAAACCTTCCATTTCCCAAAGCCAGGTCCGGGCCGCGGTTTTCTCCTTTTGGCGGTCCTCTAAGGCCACTTCCACTGGCTCCAAGAATCCAAGCACGCATTCTTGCCAATAGTCGTCGAACGAGCGCGGCGGGCGAATATGCACCTGGAAGCGCTGCCGGTGCGGGGCGAAGCGCGTGTCGATGATCCGCACCGCTTGGTCGAGCACGCGCTGCAATACCAATGTTCGGCGCACGACTTTGTAGCCTTGTTTCGTTAGGAACGGCTCGGCAAAGGAGTCGCTGGTGAGAAAGCCGGGCGAATCGCATCCGCCGTAAAGGCCAAGGTAAAACGGATTGTAAGGCCAGTGCGGGCCGGCATAGATCGTGGTGGCGCCGCGGCGGCGCAAGTAATCTTCACAGCGGCGCAAAATCTCCGTGCCCACCCCGCGGCCGCGCACGCTCGGCCGCATGCCCAGCATGCACACGACGCCCACGTGGGGCGACGCGTCGCAGTGAGCCATGCCGGCGTGGCCGAAGCCAAGCAACGCGCCGTCTTCTTCCGCGACGATCAAGCCTTCGGGATCGAAGATCGGTTTGGCGAATACGAAGCTCTCGAGCGGCGTGCTGTTTTGAAGTTGGACGGCGCCGCGGCCGGGAAACGCTTCGTTCCAGACTTCGACGAGGCGGGGCGGGTCGGTATTGCGAAAGGTGCGATACTGAACCACGATGTCCTCTTCTTGCCGCGATGCTTCTTGATGCTGAGCGCTTCACGTATTCCAATTATAGGTGCCGTGCAACCGCCGGCCAACGCGGCGCAGGCCGTGAAGCCTGTAGGCCATTGCCGCGAAAACCGCAAAGCACACAAAGCCCTGTTCTGCGTTCTTTGCGTTTTTCGCGGCTGTTATATGCCGGCAGGATTTACCTTGCGGACCGGTGCTCCAGCTTGTACTCAAGAAGGAACAATCATCGAGGCAGTAGCAATGCGTTTCATCTCGTTGGGTCTATTGTTGGCTTTTTCCAATTCCGCGAGTGCGCAAATGAAGGAACTTCCCAAGGATACTTTTCAGCGTAAGGACCAAATCCTGAAGCGTTTTGCCGACGAATTCATCGCGATCACGCCGGGGAAAGGGGAGTATCCGGCCAACTTCATGATGGGCACGCCGAAAAATGGCTGGCCTAATGAAGCGCCCGCGCACAAAGTCACCTTCGCCGGTCACTTCGCCATCTGCAAATACGAAGTAACGCAAGAGCTTTATCTTGTTGTCATTGGCCACAACCCGGCCAAGTGGAAGGGCCCGCGCAACTCGGTCGAGATGGTGAGCTGGCACGAGTCGCGCGAGTTTTGCGAAAAGGCCGCCGCCGAGCTGCGGCGCTTGAAACTACTGGGCGACGACGAAGTGATCCGGCTGCCGACCGAAGCAGAATGGGAATACTGTTGCCGGGCCGGCACGACGACGGCGTATGCGCACGGCGACGGCGTAACGCAGTTAGGCCAATTCTGCTGGTATCGTCCCAATTCGCCGGGCAACGATCCGCCCGTGGGCGCCAAGCGGCCCAACCCGTGGGGGCTTTACGACATGCACGGTTACATTTCGGAATGGTGCGAGGACACGCGCCACGACACGTACGACGGAGCGCCGGCCGACGGCAGCGCTTGGTTCGATCCCAAGTCGGAGGAGCGCATGATTCGGGGCGGCTCGTACTTCGACCCCGCGGACCTGTGCCGATCCGCCGCCCGCGAAGCGCGCTTCGCGGAATTCAAGAGCGATACCCTTGGCATTCGCTGCATTCGATCGAAGAAGAACAAAGGAAACTAATATGGCGTGCTTTCTTGGATGGCCGGGCGCGTCGGGTGGCATGCTTTCGCCGATCCCGCGCAATGAATGCGAACCCTGGACCAGCACGGCGAAAGCATGTCGAAGCGCCAGTATACGTGGCGCTTCCGCATGCCGTGGCGGTGCTGGTCCAAGGTTCGCATTCCTTGCACGCGATCCGCCAAGGCATGCCACCCAGGTGATCGCTGCCACCTTATTGGTCCTCGCCGTAAGCGCAGCGCCGGCGCGCGGCGACGATTGGCCGCAGTTTCTCGGTCCCAACCGCGACGGCGCATCGTTGGAGAAAGGTCTGGCGGCGGCGTGGGGCGCGAAAGGGCCGCCGGTCCTCTGGCAAAAAGACGTGGGCGAAGGCTTCAGCGGTCCGGTCGTTGCCGGCGAGCGCTTAATCGTCTTCCATCGCGTCGGCGACAAAGAGGTCGTCGAATGCTGGAAGGCCCAGAGCGGCGCTCGGATTTGGCAATTCGACTATCCGTGCGCCTACCTCGATGACTTCGGCAAGGGCAACGGTCCGCGCGCGACGCCCACCGTCGCGGGCCAGCGCATCGTCACGCTCGGAGCGGACGGCATGCTCCATTGCTTGGATTTGGACAAAGGCACGAAGCTCTGGTCGCGGAATCTGGCCGAGGACTACAAGACGCCGCCAAGCTTTTTCGGCGTCGGCTCTTCTCCCGTGGTGGACGATGGGCTCGCGCTGGTCAACGTTGGCGGTCGCGACGCCGGCATCGTCGCGTTCTCGGTGGACGACGGCAAAGAAGTCTGGAAGGCCACCAAACACGCCGCGAGTTATTCCTCGCCCATCGTCCGCACCATCGACGGCGCGAAACACGCGATCTTTCTCACGCGCGCAGGCGTCGTCGTCCTCGATCCGGCGAAAGGGACCATACGCCACCAACAGCGCTTCCGCGCCCGCATCGACGCTTCTGTTAACGCCGCCACGCCGCTCTTGATCGGCGACCTGGCCTTCTTCTCCGCCAGTTACGAAACCGGCGCGCTCTTGCTCAAACTGCGCAAAGACGGCGTCGACGAGGTTTGGCAAGCCGACGGAGTCATGTCCAACCACTACAACACGTGCGTGGTGCAGGACGGGTTTCTGTACGGCTTCGACGGCCGGCAAGAGGTAGGACCCGATTTTCGGTGCGTGAACCTGAAAACGAAAGACATTGCCTGGAACAAGAAGCGCTTTGGCTGCGGGTCCATCATTCTGGTGGATGGAAAGCTGCTCGTGCTAATGGAGACCGGCGAGTTGTTGCTGGCTGAAGCGACGCCGAAAGACTTTCGCGAACTGGCGCGGGCCCAGGCATTCGATGCGGCGCCGTGCCGCGCGCACCCGGCGCTTTCGAAGGGCAAACTCTATGCGCGGGATCAAAAGAAGTTGGCTTGTCTTGACTTGAAAGCCAAATAAGCAAGGCCGGCAATTCTGCGAGCGCGAAACGTAAACAAGTGGACGAACTTTACTTCGCCTCTTCCAGCACCTTGATCAGTTCACGTTCGAATTCCGCCTTGGACCCATAGCGTTGGTTCGTCGCCTCGCGCCGGAACTTGGTCAAGCCGGTGTCATAGGCGCGGTAGTGGTCCATGTAATAGCTGACGGCCTGCACCTGGGCCGGCGGGATCGGGAAAAAGAGCTTCCACTCCACGGCGTCGCCTTCGCCTTCTTTGACAATCTCGAAACCGGTGAACATCGTCGCCGCCGGCGCGAGGTTGTTGTTGAACATGCCCAGGTCCATGCGCAGCAATTCGGAAACAACGTTCGCGCCTACGTCGGCGATCGGATCGATCTTGAACAATCCCCAAGTCTTGCCTTTCTTTTCCACGGGCGCCGCGGCCACGCTGAAATTCGTCGGAAACGGATCGAGCTTAGCAAGCAGCGTTTTCGCCTTGGGTCCGCTGTAACCCGATTCTTTCATGTATTCCTGAACCTGATCGATGACCTCGCCGAGCGCCGCGGCGGCGTCGTGCGCTTTAGTCAATTGCACCGCGTAGTCGCCCACGCAGAATCTCGCCGCCGTTTTGTATTGGCGATTTTGAATCGCCTTGCGGAACATGTCCATGGTTTCCGTGGGCGTCTTGGCGGCGCTGTAGCCCTGCACGAATTCCTTGCCTTTTTGGACGCCGGAAAAGAACTGATCGCGCAAGCCGAACGCGTTAAAGCCAAACACGCCGACCGCGAAACCGACAATAACCAACAGGATTAAGAGCGAACTGAGGCGCATATCCCACTCCACCGAAAGCGAAACTTGTGCTGGGAAACACGCAATTCTAGTCCACAATCTTCGAATAATGCTGCTGTAACTTAAGATGTTGATGTCAATGAAGTTAAGGTCAATTCGATGCGTCAACTACGAGCGCTTTCTCATAGTCCTATGTTTTCGAGGTCTACATAGGAAACTAACAACTGCACAGCCTTGTTAGCAGTTGCTAATAAATGGGTGGGGTGTGCCTGTTCAAAAAGTGGCCCACTCGATGCATTTTTTTGACGTAAGTCGTTGATTTGTAAGGCCTACTCCGAGTGGGCCAACTTGATGCAATAATGTGGCCCACACGAGCCGAGTGGGCCACCTGCAACACCTCTAGTCTTTCAATCGCCGCGCAGTGTCAAACCATTCTGGCGCAGCTTGTCGCGGACTTCGTTCAATGACGTCATGCCGAAGTTTTTCGATTCGAGCAATTCGTCCGCCGTGCGCTGAATGAGGTCGCCCAAAGTGTTGATGCCGAGCCGGTTCATGCATTTGCGGGCCCGCACGGACAGGTTGAGCTCGCTGACCGGTTTGTTGAGCACCGCTTGCTCTTGCTCTGTCAGTGGCTGGCCGCCGGGGTAGCGTCGTTCGAATTGCGAGCCGTCTTCGAGCGATTGGCCCAGCCGCAGTCCTTTGGAGCCCAAAATCTCCTTGATCTCGAGCAGCGAGGTCTCGCCGAAGTTCTTGCTGGCCAAGAGTTGCTGCTCGCTCACGCGCGTCAGGTCGCCGAGCGTGCGAATGTTCATTTTCTTGAGGCAATTGCGGCTGCGCACCGACAATTCGAAATCGGTGACGGGAATCTCCAGCACCTGGCTGAATCGGCTGCTGGCGAGCTCCGCCTCCGGATTGTAGTACATGGTCAAAGAAGCCTCGGCGTCCTTCAAGAACAGCCGGGCTTGCTCGTTGTTGGGATCGGCGTGCAGGATGCGGCGATAACAGTCGACGGCCTTGTCGTATTTGTCGCCGTCTTCATAGAGGATGCCGAGGTTCATCAGCAAGCCGACGTGCAGCGGCGGATGGTTCAGGCAACGCTCGTAGAAGGAAACGGCGTCGTCGTCGTTGCCGGCCAGGTCGTTGGCGTGGCCGAGTTGAAAGAGGGCGCCAGTATGTCCGGGATCAAGCTCTACGGCCCTCTCGAGCGAACGAATGCCGCCGGCGCGCTGGCCTTCCATGAGCAGCAAACTCGCCAGCTGATAGTGATACTCGGCGTTGTGGCTGGCCTGATCTTCGAGCTTGCTCAGCATATTGCGCGCTTGCGTCAACTCCCCGCGGAGGCGGTAGATGCCGGCGCGCTGCAGATGCACCTGGCTGGACGTGTAGCCGGATTTTTCCGCTTTTTCGAAGGCCCTGAGGGCTTCTTCCAGATCGTGGCGTTCGAGAAGGGCCTTGCCCAGGTAGAAGTTCGCCAACGCGCCTTCGGATTGCTTAAGGTGCTCGATGGCCTGGCCCAGATGCCCCAGGAAAAACGAAGCGATGCCCAGTTTGAGATGCCATTTCTTCGCTTGCGGCGGCGCCGCGGCTTCGGCCTTTTTCTTCAGAGTTTCAACAACTTCGCGTAGTGTTCGGAATTGCGTCTTGCCTTGCGCCAGCCCGTCACGCAGCTTTTGCACCGTGCCGGCGTCGCAATCCTCGCGCTCGACCATGAGCGCCTTAAGATCGATCAGCATCGCTTCGATCATATCCCTCTCCGCAATCAGCGTTGGAAGAAATAGATAATATAGTGCTGCGTCCGAAGTCCGCAAGGCCAGTAAGGTTAGGGGTAAGCGGCAATTAACTCGAAACACTAGCCCGACGCGCTAGCGAGGGCGGACGGGTTGCCCGAGGAAATGCACGGAACCTGCGAGGAATCTCACCATAGAAACGGCGTCCGCAGCCGCGACACGCTCGCCCTCGCTAGCGCGTCGGGCTAGTGTTGCCGGCCGCAAGCGGTGCATTCGTGCGTCGCAACTCCCGCGCCTTCCGCTCAACGTACGACCATATTTTTCGCACAATGGCCTGTTTCTTGAGCTATGGTTTTTATAGCCGTGGATTAAAATTCGCGTCCCGGCATGGACGCCTGCGCGCGATCCATGCTCGCTTCCCGGAGAGGTCGCCCCAAGTTTGAGCGCCGCCC
>JAKEHV010000108.1 GCA_022614915.1 Gemmataceae bacterium
TCATTAAAGTCTCACAAAACCCTTGAAATCCGCGTCGGCCTTGATCAAGATGTTATTAAACACTTGCTAGCACAGTTTTGGCCGCCGTCGCACCATCTGGGCGACCGAAACATCGCGTGAGGATGTGCTTCAGGATTCGCCCCCATCGCGAGGACGTGAATGCCAGTACCGACAACAGTCGAGGCGTTTTTGGAACTGGGTTTTCGGAGCGGCCTGCTGGAAAAGACCGGCGTGGACGCCTGGTGCGCCCAACAGAACGGCGATCGCCCCACTTCTCCGGATCAACTGGCTCACGCGCTCATTGAAAGCGGCATGTTGACCCATTTTCAGGCGGAGAAACTGCTCTCCGGCCGCTGGCGCGGCTTTGTCATTGCCGGCAAATACCGGCTGCTCGAACGGCTGGGCACTGGCGGCATGGGTTCGGTTTATCTGTGCGAACATGTCCTCATGGGCCGGCGCGTCGCCCTCAAAGTTTTGCCGCTGGCTCAGGCTGAAGACCCTGCCATGCTCGCCCGCTTCTATCGCGAAGCCAAGGCGGTGGCGCGGCTCGATCATCCCAACATCGTTCGCGCCCACGACATCGACCGCGAGGACAAGCTCCATTTCCTGGTCCTCGAATTCGTGGACGGCGTCAATCTGCACGATTTTGTCCGCAAGAACGGCGTCTTGTCCCCGGCACGGGCCGCCGACTACATACGCCAGGCGGCGTTGGGTTTGCAACACGCGCATGAAGCGGGACTGGTGCACCGCGACATCAAGCCCGGCAACCTGTTGCTCGATCGCCAGGGGACGATTCGTTTGCTCGACCTGGGCCTGGCCCGGTTCTTCGACGACGACGGCACCGCCTTTGCCAAGACGTACGAGCAAGGGTTTTCGATCGGCACGGCGGACTACATGGCGCCCGAACAAACGATGGACCACCGCGTCGATATTCGCGCGGACATTTACAGCTTGGGCGGGGCGTTTTATTACTTGCTCGCGGGCAAGAGCCCGTTTCAACACGGCTCCATTCCGCAAAAGATGATCTGGCACCAGGTGCGTTATCCCAAGTCGATGCGGCTCGTGCGCCCGGACGTTCCCGAAGGCATGGTGCAAGTGCTGGAGAAGATGATCGCCAAGGATCCGGCGCGGCGGCCGCAAGCGCCGGTCGAAGTGGCTGAGGCTCTGGCGGCTTTGTTGACCGAGCCGGTGCCGCCGCCTACTGCGGCCGAGTTGCCGCCGACCGTGTTCGCCGGCTATCAGCAGCCCTCGTCCAGCCATGTCGCGCCGCAGACCGCGCCGCGTACGCCGGGCACGGTCACGATTATCCCCAAAATGAAGCCCGCCGAGCCGCTCCTGCCCGGCGCGCCGCCCAGCGAAGCCAAGTCGCAGCCGGAGTCGCAAGTCAATCCGTCGTAGTCGTCGCATCAGCTTCTCTCGTTCCCAGGCTCCGCCTGGGAACGCCATCCCAGAGGCTCTGCCTCTGTGAATTAACGCGCGCAGAGGCGGAGCCTCTAGGAATGCGTTCCCAGGCAGAGCCTGGGAACGAGAGGGACCAGGCTGAGCTGGGAACGAGCTTCGCCTTGTACGCCCGCGTCGTTTTGCTATATCCTTTCGTAAAGGGACGCGAAAACTTTCCGAAAGCGCCGGATTTGCCACGGCGCTTTACTTTTGTCCAGTGCAATGCAAACACCAGCGCCTCGCTCTTTCCTTCGGCTGTTTTGGATCTTGGCCCTTCTGGGAATCCTTCTCGACCAGGGGAGCAAATACGGCATTTTCGCGTGGCTCTACAACGACGGCAGAGGCGGAAGCTTTGAGGTGCTGCCGGGCGCATTCTCCCTTACCGCGGAATTCGACAAGGTTGAAACCGAAACCGGTCTGGTGCCCAAGGTTGAAACCGAAACCGGTTTGCTGGCAACGCTACGCACGCTGGGCGGCGACGTGCTGCCGCGCCTCAACAAAGGGGCGCTCTTCGGCACGACTTTGCATATGTCGCCGGAGTCCGCGAATCTCTTGTTTGCTCTTATCAGCCTGAGCGCCGCCCTGGGAATCATCGTGTGGAGCACGCGGCCCAGCGCCCGCCGCGACAGCTTCCTTTGTTTCGCGCTGGGCCTCATTCTCGCCGGCGCTGTCGGCAACCTCTACGATCGCATCGTTTTCGGGGGAGTGCGCGATTTCCTATGGTGGTATTACCTCGTCAATTGGCCGGTTTTCAACATCGCCGACTGTTGTCTGGTTGTGGGCGCCGGTCTCATGTTGCTGGAAGCATTCCTAACGACCAAGGAAATGGTCGCTGCTCCACCGGCAGAGACAGTGCAATCGACGGAAAGGCAAGAAAGTCTGCCCCACAACGCCGGCGTCGGCCAAGGGTGATGCCATGCCCGCCCTCACCGGCGAAGTCGTCTATCTGTACGCTTACGATGTGGCCAACGAAGTCAGGGCCGGCAAGATCCACGACATCCTTTCCAAGAAGCCCTTTCCCTTCGAAATCCAAACCGATCGCACCTTTCCCAAAGACGTGCCCTTATACAAGCCCCTGACTATCGAGCCGCCGCTTGCCTTGCGACTTACTCCCTCCGTCCCAGGCGGCAGTGGGGAACAGGTGCGGATATTGGTGCGCGTGTATGAGGTCGGCGTAGTCGCTTTGGACTTGCGCGTGCCTTTTGCGGTCGAAGAGCTCGAAGATTTGCACTCCTATCACGACGCCAAACTCGACGACGGCCGCACGCTGGACGAAGCGGCGCACGCCTTGTGTCAGCAAGTCTATCAGAGTCTTTTGGAGTTTCTGGTCAAGAGCGCCCCGCCCGGCACGCCCGAAGCGTACACGGCATTTTGCGTGACCGGCGGCGATGCAGTGCGCGACGCGGAGCACTGGCTGACGGACAAAAGGCGCAGCGTGGCCGGCCTGTTGTCCGCCACGCCGCCCGAAGAGTTGAGCGAGGCGCAGGTGCACGAAGTGCTGCGTCTACAGTGCTCCTTCACCAAGAAAGATGTCGTGGTCGTGGACTAGGACGCGGCGTTCATCGTCGATCTGCAAGGGTATTTGGACGACGTGCTTTATGTCCTGGAGCTGGCCAACCTGCAATTGGAAGAATTCCGCGTGATGGACCACCAACTCGACCGTCAACTCATCCGTGCTTACGACGACCTCGAGCGCCACGGCTTCTCGCTCTGGGGAGTGACTTCCGCCGCACTGCGCTCTATTCGATGGTTTCGCGTCGATCTAACCAAGCTGGCCGACGAAGTCACCAATATCACCAAGCTCATCGGCGACTGGCATTTGGCCCGCGTTTACTTGGCCGCCCGCGAGCGCTTTCACCTCGACCAGTGGCGCACCAGCGTCGAACAACGACTGGGCCATCTCGACAAGCTTTACAGCGTGGTGCACACCGAGGTGAACGAACGCCGCATGCTTTGGCTGGAAGCCATCATTGTCGTGTTGTTCGTGATCGATCTTCTGGCGATCTTCTTCTTCAAGTAGCTTCGCGCGTCGGATCATCTTGCCCCGCTTGACGGCAAAAGCATGTTTTTTGGAAAAATCGTTAAACTTCCTCGCCCCGCTTGGCCGATGCGCTTCGAAGGTATCGTGCCGTTCAAGGATGTCGTCGATGCCGATGGGGCGGAGAAAAACTGGTTGCCACTTCGCGTTGCACGTGGAATGCTTGGAAGACCGCTTCGCGCCGGCCGGTTTGCCCTGGCTGGAGAGCGCGCTTCCGCTCGAAACCCATTTCGAACAAGTGCGCGAACAGGCGGATGTTTTCGTGGATGTCCGGGCAGAGATCCAGCCGGCACGCATTGAAGCCGCGCCGATTCAAGGGCTGCCCGTTGAAGACAATCCAGGCGAGTTTGACGATGTGGCCGACGCCGTAGCGCAGGCGCTGTGCGGTAAGGACGACTCCGGCCCGAGCGCCAATGACTGCTCTTTGGACGGCACGTCCGGCTATGCCGTCTGGGAATGCAAAGACTCTTTACCGGTCCAAACGCAGAGCCGGCCGGAATGGCAACCGGCGGCAGCATTGCTGTTGGCGCTTGGTTGGCCGCAAACGGACCAGTCCCCAGGGGTGCGTTCTAATGTTGGCTTGGACTCGGCGCCGCGCGGATTCGGATGGACTCGATTGCGGCTGCTGCGCGAGGCTTGGCAACAACGCCGCCCGCCGCCTACGCGCTTTCCACCTTGGGAACACTTTCAAGAGATGAACGATTCAACAGGCAGACGTGACGTCTGCCTTTTTTGTTTTACACCTGCGTCACCGGCATCTTCATCAACCCGTACTTCTTCATCTTCTTGTACAGCGTGACGCGGCTTATCCCCAAAGCGTCGGCGGCGCGGGTGCGGCTGAAGCCATGCGTCATCAAGGCGCGCTGAATGACGTTGCGCTCGATGACGTCGCGCTGCCGGTGCAGTGAGGCGTTGGCAACCTCCTCGGAGCCGTTGGCGGCGAAAGCGGCATGCTGCACCGCGGGAGGCAGGTGCTCCACGAGGATGTCCGGGCCGGTGCTGACCAGGACGGCGTGTTGCAATACGTTTTCGAGCTGCCGCAGATTGCCGGGCCAGGAGTAGCCTTCCAGGGCGGCGATTGCTTCGGGGTGGATGTCGAAGAGTGACTTGTTGAACTTACGATTGAAGCGCGCCGCCATGCCGCGCGCCAAGTAGGCAATATCCTGCACGCGCTCGCGCAGCGGCGGCAAGTGGAAGGACATGACGTTCAGTCGGAAGTATAAATCCGAACGGAAACGGCCGCGCTCCACCGCCTCTTCCAGGTCCAGGTTGCTGGCGACGATCAGCCGGCCATGGCAGCGCTCGGTCTCAATGCTGCCGACAGGCTCGAATTCGCCCGTCTCGATGACGCGCAGGAGCGTGGCTTGTTGTTCCAGTCCGAGCGTGTCGATCTCATCCAAGAGCAGCGTCCCTTCGCCCACGGCGGCGAACTTGCCGACTTTGGGCCGATCCGCGCCGGTGAACGCACCGCGGACGTGGCCAAACAACTCGCTTTCGACGAGATTGGCCGACAAAGCGCCGCACGGGACTGTGAGGAAACGATGCACTTTGCGGGGGGAGTGTTCGTGAATGAGGCGGGAAAGGAAGGTCTTGCCGGTGCCGGTTTCGCCGGTCAAGAGCACCGTTACGTCGTGTTGGGCGGCCAGCGCAATGCGATCGACGAGGGGCAACAGCGATGGCGTCAGCGCCAGCAAGCGTCTGCTTAAGAGATCTTCCAGCTGCTCCCGGCCGCGCTCCACGAGCATGCCGCCGTGGCCGAATTCGCGCACCAGCTGCGTGAGCTGGCCAGCGTCTTCGGGCCAGTGCAGACGCCGAAACACGAAGTCCTCGAGATGGATGCGGACCGTCGCGGGGTGCGGAACGGCATCCACCAACACGACAATGGGCGGCAGCTTTTGCAGGTTGATGTCTTGCATGAGCCGCAGGACCACCTGCATGTCGTCCGGACCCGACGCCGCCAAAACGAGCAGCCAATCCGAGTCCCGGTCGAGTTGCTCCGCCGCCTCGGCCAAGGAACACGCCCACGCCGGCGCGCCCCATTCCCGTTCCAGGTGGGTCCTTAAAGCGTGCGCCAAAGTTGGATCGTCAGCCGCCAAAACGACGCGGTTTCCTGCCATGTTGCCGTTTCTCAAAGAGAGTTCCACCGACGAAGCGCTTGTTGCCCGATGTAACCTTCCCTCGCTTGCGCGTCGGGCTAGTGTTAACTTCCCTCGCTCGCGCATCGGGCTAGTGTTAACTTTTCTAAACAAACATGGGTCAGGAATGGGCAGTTGTCAAACGCCTCGCCTTTTGGATCAAGCAGTCCGAAAGTAAGGGATCCGAAAGTAGGAACAAGGGGCGAGGGATTCCTACAATGAGTCGGCTGTCCTCGCGCCGGGGGAAACACTCGGAGATTTTGGGCCTCATGCACATCGATTTTTATGGTCTGCGCTTGTCCACGCCGCGCGTCACTTGTTACCTTTGGTCCCCTTGGCGCGCCTCTGCCTTAGAGCACCGGCTTTTTGACGCCATCAGCCAACTGTCCGGTGTGGCTTCGGAACAGGATGCGGAGTCCATGCGCTTGCACATCACCGAAGCCAAGACGTGGAAGGCGGCCCTCACCGCCCTGTGCCGCGTTCTTAAAGGCTGGCAAGAAGACGCCACCGACGCCGGACGGGAACGCCGCGCTTTTCGGTGGCTTTTAGAAGGCGATACCGACGACCACGGCTACGACCATGCCGGCGAACCGGCCTGCCTGTGGGCCTATCTGCGTCTGGGCATCGAACGCGGCAACCTCGAAGACATGGAACGCGGCGAAGATATTGACCTTAACGGCTTCGGGCTACGCATCTGGCCCGAAAACAACGCCTGAGCTGCGTCAGCGCGGGGCCGGTGGCGCGGTCATCGACGGCTTGACCGGGAGCGGGGCGGGCGGCTTCACGAGTTTGCGGCGCAGACGCTTCCGGGCGGGCAACGGCTGATCGTGCTCGTCCTCGATGTCGCCGATGATCTCTTCCAATATGTCTTCCAGCGTCAACAGGCCGTGGATCTTGCCGTCGTCGTCGCGCACCAGAGCCATGGGCCGCTTCGCCCTTTTGAAGAGCCTTAGCGCATTGGCGATTTCCTCGTCCGGCTTGAGATAGATCGCTTGGTAGGTGGCATCCTCCAGGACAACAACGCCGCGCAGGCTGAATAGATAAAACAAGTCCTTCGTGTTAACGATGCCGACGATGTTGTCCAATTCTCCTTGATACACTGGCATGCGCGTGTGGGCGCCGGAGCGCACGGCTTCGAGAATCTTGTCCGGCGGCATGGTCAGTTCCAGAGCCGCT
The DNA here is from genome assembly GCA_022614915.1 of Gemmataceae bacterium. Classification (GTDB taxonomy): domain Bacteria; phylum Planctomycetota; class Planctomycetia; order Gemmatales; family Gemmataceae; genus JAKEFD01. The sequence goes on from JAKEHV010000108.1 coordinate 6,790, forward strand.
ATCTTGTCGCGCGACACCATGCAATCGGCCACGGATTTCGTGGTGAGTTGAAAGACGTTTTGCACCAGCTCCGCCTGATCCGGGTCCAGAACGCCGGCTTCCTCCGTGTCCTCGATCAAGAGCGTCAACTCTTCCACTGAATGCACGAGGCTTTCGGGGTGCGGCTTAATGCCCAAGACACGAATGAACAAGTTGCCGGTGCCGTTCATGAGCACGACAATGGGTCGGGTCACCAGCTCGAAGAGGATAAGCGGCTTGGCGACCCAAAGGGCGATGCGGTCGGGCGACTGCAGCGCCAGCGACTTGGGGAAAAGCTCGCCGAAGACCACGTGCAAGAAGGTGACCAGGAAGAACGCAATGGAGCCTGCGACCGAATGCCGCGCGATAAAGTTCCAGGGGGCGGGTAAGCCGGCGAACGCGCCGCTCAGGGCATCGGCGAGCGCGACTTCGGCGACCCAGCCCAAGCCGAGGCTCGACAACGTGATGCCAAGCTGCGTGGCCGCGATCGAGCGGTCCAGGTGCTCGACGGCAAAAAGGACGGAGCGAGCCCCCTTGATGCCGCGGGTGATCAGCTCTTCGACGCGCGTTTTGCGAACCGCGACCAGCGAAAACTCGGCGGCCACAAAAAAAGCATTCAAACCAACCAGCAACGGGATCGCGAGCAGGCCGAGCGTCGGGCCGAGCCAGCCCCAATCACCTTGTCCAAGCAAAAACGGCACAGATTCCCTTTCGCGAAGTAGCCCTGCCCATCGTGTAATTTACCAAAAACACTTCCCTTCGGGCGTACGCGCCAGTGGCCAGCCGCGTCCTTAGGCGGTTTTTTGTTGTGTTCTTGGCGCACTTTGGTCAACTGGTGGCAATAGAAATGGAGAACTTCGATGAACACGCTCGTTTGGCATGTGGCTTTGGCAAGTGCTTTGACGACCGGCGACGTGGAGTTGGCCGAGCCGGTTGCCAAAATCTGGGACCAGGGCGCCCACAACGCCTTTACGGATCTCTTGCACTGGCAAGACCGCTGGCTATGCGTGTTTCGCGAAGGCACCGGGCACGCGGCCGGGGCGGGAACCATCCGAGTCCTGACCTCAGTTGACGGCAAGAAATGGACTTCGGCCGCACTCATCGAAAGCAAAGGCGTCGATTTGCGCGATCCGCACGTGTGCGTCACGCCGGACGGCCGGCTGCTCCTATGCGGCGGCGCGGCCTTGCCGCCGACGCGCGACCCGGTCACCGATCACTACTCTTTCGTCGCCTTCTCGAAGAATCCAAGCGACTGGACGGCGCCGGCGCGTGTGTGCGACAGCTGGCAATGGCTTTGGCGCGTCACCTGGCACAAACGCCGCGCTTATGGCGTCGCCTATCAATGGAACCCGAAGGAGAAAGGTAAATACACCGCTTCGCTCTATCAATCGAAGGATGCGGTCAAGTTCGACAAAGTCACAGATTTCAAAGTCCCGCAGACGACCGAGGCGACTTTGCGCTTCGACGACGACGTTATGTTGTGCCTGCAGCGCCGCGACGGCGACCCCAAGACCGCGCTATTGGGCCGCAGTAAAGCGCCCTACGAGCAATGGGATTGGAAAGACCTCGGCAGCTACTACGGCGGACCCAATTTCATCCAAGCGCCGGATGGCCGCTGGTGGGCGTGCGGCCGCATGATCGACAAGGGCAAGCCGCAAACCGTCGTGTGCGCGCTCGAAGTCAAGGCCGGCAAGCTGACCCCGGCCCTCACCTTGCCCAGCGGCGGCGACAACAGCTACGCGGGTCTCGTCTGGCACGACAATCTCTTGTGGATCTCGTACTACAGCTCGCACGAAGGCAAAGCAGCGATCTATCTGGCGAAAGTCCGCGTTGATTGAGGATCACAAAACCAAGTCAACTCAATTTGTCGGTTCCGGCCCAGTGCGGAAGCCGAGCAGGCTCTTGGTCAATTCCTTGCCATGCACGACCAGCTCGTGAAGAGCGTCTTCCATATGGCGTTCTTCGACCACAAGCTCCGGTCCGTCGTCCGCGGCGAACAGCGCGGCTTTACGCATCAGCTCGCGGATGAACGCGCCGCTGGCGCCTTTGGTGCGCTTGATGAATGAATCCAAATTGTCCAGCCGCAGATTCAGTCCCTGGCCATAGAGTTGAAAGAGTCGCTTGCGCCCATAAGTGTCAGGCAGCGGCACTTCGATGGCCTGATCGATGCGGCCCGGCCGCGACGCCAAGGCCGGTTCCAATAGATCGGGCCGGTTGGTCGTTAACAGGAATATGATGTCGGCGTCCTCGCTGAGCCCGTCCATTTCGTTCAAGAGTTCAAACAAAATGGGATTGGTGCACGCGGCTCCCAGATTCGTCCTCTGTTCCGCGATGAGATCGACATCTTCGAGAACAACCATGGCCGGCTGCAGCGTGCGCGCCATGGCACACGTTTTCGGGATCAACCCCAGCCCAAAGCCGGACAAGAGCAGCACCGTCCGTCCGCTGGATTGGCCGGCAAGGTACATCGCGGTCAACGTCTTGCCGGTTCCCGGAGGGCCGTGCAAGAGGATGCCGCGCTTCAGGTGACGGCCGGCCGCCAGCAGCTTGTCGCGATGTTGCCCGAAGCGATGCACCAAGCGCTCCACGCGGTCGAGCAGGCCTTCCGGCAAGATAATGTTGTCGCGCTGAATCTGCGGCAGCGGATGAAAACGAATGTTCAAGGTGGGCGGCCAGGTCTCCTGGTGCAACGTGAGCACGCGCCCGCGATAAACGCTGCGCTGGCGCAGCGCTTTGCGCAACATGCAGAGGAATGATTCGGCAACGTCTTGCCTGTTCGCCATGACTTCGATTTTGATTTTGCCGTCATGGCTCATTTCCCGTGCCATCTGCAGGAGAACGGCGAGTTCGCCTTCGGGGCCCTGTATCAAGAAAAGCCCTCGGGCGACGCAGCTCATGACCTCCTCGCCTTCCAAAGCGACGCTGGCATACTCGACCGGCCCTTCCTGCGGCGGCATGATTCCCGACCAGCGCGAACCTGCCGGCCGCAACAAGTCGGAAACGGAAATCTCTGCGCCCAAATAACCTTGATTCAACATGCCGAGGAGTTGGGCCGAACGTTTGTCCTGCGACGCGTAGTCCTGGATGGCCAGGTGCAGGTTGGCGTGTTCGTACTTTTCAAAGGACTCGGATATGGCCGGTAGATAGGTTGGGTCCGCGCGAAAGTGTTGCCGCAGGCGGCAAAGGAACGGCGGATCGCTTCGAGAGAACCACATGGCTGAGCATTCTAAGTTGGCACGCCGGACTCAAGGTAGTAAATCATTTCCCAGAGGCGATCCATTTCTCCGCGCTCAATCACCTCCAGTGGCTTGAGATTGCCAAAAGCCTTGTTTGCGGTGTCCAGCCAATTGGGAAAGCACTCTGGGCTCACAACTGTGGCAAGCCGGTTGAGGAATCGGTCGATTTCCAGCTGATAGCCTTGTCCTTGATCCATTACAGTCTTCTGTCCTCTTGGATATCTCGCAGTACCTTGCGCGCCGTTTTCATTCTACGCGTCGTAGCAAGTCGATGAGTAGATAAGTCGGCTCACAGTCTATCGCTTTCGGCGGATATGCGTCGAGAAGAACTTTGCCAGCTAGGAAGGACTGTCTTCGAGGATTTCGTTGAACAGCTTCCGATTCGACAAGCGGTCTTCGTCAATGGCTCGGAGCACGGCTTCATTCGCGGCACTTTCCTTTTCGGTCTGCGCTTCATCCTCAGCCTGCCATTGATACAACACAGGTGCAAATACCCGACCTGTGTCACGTTCTTTATTGCGATTTGGGTGATTGAGGCCCGAATCCAGCCCAATCAAGAAATCGAAAGCGAACATTTTGGCTTTTATTTGGGGGTTGATTTGACAAGAAGGAATCAAAAAGCCCGAATGAGTGATCAACTCAACGTCACCGACAGCATTGACTCGAAGAGAATACGTTCCGCAGCATTCCTTCAGTTGCTTTCGCGTCTCAGCGAGTCCACGTCGAAGGCCATACTCTTTGAAGAACATTATGGCGCGTTGGGAGCACGATGGGGCGAAAAGACACTTGCGATTGAGCCATCGAGAAATGAAAAGTTGATAGAGTCGAACTAAAATAATGGCGGAAAAAACCAATGCCGATTCAATCAGGTCGATTCGATTTTCACTGCAGTTCCCCATGCGAACACCTCAAAAACTTGCTTTGCGCCCCAATCTGAACAACTTGTCGAAGAAGCGACGCGATTCTGGAAGGAAATGAAAATCAGCCCGTTGGCACCCTTTGCTTTTGCGCTTTCAATTAGGCGTTGGAGCGCAGCATTATAGGTGCCTTCGACACGGACGCTGCCGCTGCAACCCTCGGTCGTGCTAGCAAATCCGACAACCAATCCAATCGTCCGATATGGTTCGCAGATTAGGCCCGAACTCGTGAGCATGTGCAATTCCACTTCGAAGTTTGGCTGCAGTCAAGTTCGAGATGAATCTATCATGCATCTGTTCGCGTAGCAATGTTTTGGGGCGTGTTTGCGTCAACCTTGCGAAGTTGTTTTCACTCCTCCTCGCTCCACCCATTCGCCGCCATCTCCGGGATCACAAACCCAAGCGGCCGCCTGTGCCGTAGCGCCAGGTCGTCGCGGTTCTCGGCGAACTGTTCCAGCGCCCAGGTCCAGTCCCATTCGCCCGCGTCAGCGTAGCGGAGAATGAGCAGGTTGCGAAGCTCTTCGATCTCGGCGAAGCTGTAGCCTTGCGTCGAGTCGACGGCGGCTTCCACATCCAGGCCGGCGCGTAGATCGGGGTGCCAGCGCTCAATGAGCCGGCGGCGCAGTTCTGCGCTGGGCGGCTGGAAGTTCAGGGCTAGGTCAATGCGGCCCGGTCTCTTGAACGCGCGGTCGATCAGGTCGAGCGGGCAATTGGTGGTGAAGACGAAGGCCATGCCTTCCTTGATTTGAATGCCGTCGAGAGCGGTGAGGAAAATGGATTGGTCGTCGGTTTCGTTGACTTTATCGCGGTCGCGCAGGGCGAGGTCCATGTCGTCGAAGAAGATGACGCCGCGGCGCTGCACGGTGAACAGCTTGCGGACTTTTTCCTCCGCGTCGCAGCCGTACAGGGCGTCGCGAAAGGCCTTCTCGTGACTGCCGTCATCGTCGCGTTTGCGGTCCGATACGCTGCACACGCGGACGAGCGTCTTTGGGAGAAGATCGCCTGGACGTCTTTATTTGTCTGCCTTGCGGCGTCGTCACCTGGACAATTCAACGTCTCGGCCGGCGGCAGTGGCCTTGGTGGGCCGAAGGAATTGCCTTGCCGTTCTTGTCGGGCGGTATCATCTTTGGTTTTATCGCGGTACGCTCAGCGCTGGCAAATTAGCAAGTGTTCTGCGGCGTTATTGCCTTGGACGGCGAACGCGGCTTTTCACTTTCCGGAATCCAACAGTTAGTAGACGATTACATGTCGGGGGAATTGGTATGCAATTGAATTCGATCCCCCACGCGGAGCGAGAATGAGGCGTTTTCCGAGCACGAATATCGCATTGCTGTTCGCACAAGTTAGCGCCTCAACGAAACAAGGCAAGCGGCGTGCCCCTTAGCGCATTTCCTGGAAAAAACGCGGGAGAAATTTGCCCGCGCGATTTGACTGACCATTTCTTTCGACCTACGTTTCCGGTGTCAAGCGGTACGAGGGTGTTCGCGAGTAGCCGCCGCAACGGCGAATCGCGAGGGCAGTTTCCTCATCATGTACCTCTTCATCCTCGAGAACGGCAAACCCGTCGCGAGGCGGGGACGCAAAGCTATGGGCCCGGGAACTTGTCCTCGGCTGCCAGGCTTCCGAAAGGATGAAAGATCACCAGGCGGGTTAGGTTGTCGGCGACCCGTCCGCTGGCTCGATCCTTCCCCACTGAGGAAAGAGGTTGGAATTTCCGCGCCCGTGGGGCCGGAACAGAAAGGGGATGTGCTATGCGCACATGCTATCAGTCTCTGGTCAGGTTTCTGCAAGCCGAAGACGGCCCGACCGCGGTTGAATATGCCGTAATGCTCGCCCTCATTGTCGTGGTGTGCATTGCTTCGA
>JAKEHV010000578.1 GCA_022614915.1 Gemmataceae bacterium
CCGGACGCCGAGGCGCTGGCCGAAGCGGAAAAGAAGATTCGCAGTTTGTTCAAAGCGGAGTACGCCAAAACCGCGCTGGCCGACAAGCGCGCATTGGCGACTAAGCTGCGGCAACACGCCGGCACAATCAAAGAAACCTCAGCGGAGCACTTCGTCTTGCTGCGCGAAGCGAAGGACTTGGCCAGCCAGGGCGGCGACATCGGCACTGCGTTTCTGGCCATTGACGATTTGGATGAACTATTCCACATTGATGCATTGCTGTTCAAAGTGGGGGCCGTCGAAAAAGCCGGCAGCGTGGTTAAGACTAAGGAAACCAGCGCGGCGGTCGTGGACCATACCCTCTTGGCGACGCGGTTGGCCGTGCACGCGGAAGCGTATGATTTCGCCGAGCGCTTGCTCAAAGCCGCCCAAAGCGCGGTTGCCAATGCCCAGAGTGTGCCTTTGCGCGAGGCGGTTGCCGCGGCACGCAAGCATGTGGCCCTGTTGCAAAAAGAAGCAGAGCCGGCCAAAGCGGCACGCGCCATTCTCGATGAAAACAAGCAAGAACAAAAGGCGAACGCGACGCTCGGCCGCTATCTTGCCCTGGCGCGCGGCGACTGGAAGCGCGGCCTGCCCCACTTGGCGCGCGGCAATGACGTCGAATTGACTTCTTGGGCCAAGCGCGATCTTGCCGGGGCGCGTGACGCCAAGGAACAGGCGGAGCTGGGCGACGGCTGGTGGAAGCTGTCCAAGCAGCCGCAATACGCGGATTGGAAGGAGCAGCTCGTCGACCGGGCCCGCTATTGGTACGCGCGCGCTTTGCCGCAAATGGACGCCTTGCGCAAGACCGAAATAGAAGAGCGCTGCAAGTTCGAGGTCGGCAAGCTGGAGCTCCGACCGGGCCTGTTCGGCGAATACTTCAACGGCCACCACGCGAATCAGCGCGTTGCTCGGCGGATTGACGCGCAGATCTTTTTTAGCTGGCTGGAAGCGGCTCCCGTGTCCGGTCAGGCCGCGGACAACTTCAGCGTGCGCTGGGCGGGCTGGCTCAAGGTCCCGAAACCCGGCCGCTACACTTTTCGTTTCAATTTCGACGACGGCTTCCGATTCTACGTTGACGGCAAGGTACTTGCGGACGTGTACGCCGCGGACGGCCTCGGCGGCCAACGCGAGATCACTGTAAGCCTCCCGAAAGAATACCATTTCGTTGCCGTGGATTTCGTCGAAGGCACTGGCTCGGCTACGATCCAGTGGCACTGGCGGTCAGCTGACCTGGAAGAGGAGGTTGTGCCGCCCGAAGCGCTGTTTCATGACCAGCGACACCGTGACGCCTTGACGTATGACTATTCGTTGCACAAAGGCGTCTGGGGGATGAAATACTTGAACAATGTTTATCGCGAATACCAGGTCGACGAACAAGGCAATATCCAGCAACTGATGCCGGAAAAACTGCAAGGGAAAATGTTCCGAAACAACAAAGACCTGATGATCACCCTCGGCGACGGCAAGGTCGAGCGCGTGCACATCGCCGGCAACAAGATCAGCATAGAGCACTACGACCCCGCCGGCTTGTACCCAAACCGGCCGCCAAACAACCGGGCAGTGGGCGCCAAGAAGAAATAACGTCTGCGGCCGGGTGACATGCCGAAACGCCACGTACCTGGCGCTTCGACATGCTTTCGCCGTGCTGGTCCGGGGTTCGCCTTTGTTGCAAAGGAGCGGCGAAAGCATGCCACACGGCGCGCTCTGAATGAAATCGCCCAGGCCGTGCAATCTTGATCGAAGATTCGATCCCTACGCCGGCGCGTGCCGCCGGGCAATGTGGATCCGGAAGCTTTCCAGATCGTCGGCCAGCAATTGCTCGATCAATTCGGCGACACCCGCACCGTGGCTGCCTTGCATCAACAGGTCAACCCGCTCTTTGACGGACGGCAGCGCATTGGCCACGGCGACACTGCAGCCGCACAAGTCGAGAAAAGCATGATCGTTCTCCGCGTCGCCGACGCCGACGGTCTCTGCCGGCGTCACACCCAATTCCGCGAGCGCCTGCGTCAAGCCGGTGGCCTTGTTGACGCCGGACGGCAGCGCCATCACCGAATTCTTGTTGAAGATGACGTGCCATTCCAGACCTAGATCGCGGATGGTCTGGAACACCACGGTGTCGAAGGGCCGCCAGGTCGCCACAATGGAATGGCCGACGGAAATGGGCACTTCACGATCGCGAAGTGCCTGGACCAGCTTTTCGGGCGGACCGGGCGAAAGCAGCTTGGATTCGCCGGTGTCGGGCCGGTACAAGAGCGCGCCGTTTTCGGCAACAACGCGGGCAAAGAGTTTGACCTCTGGCAGAATGGTCAAAAGTTCGTCAAGCTCGCGTCCGGTGACCAGAACCAGCCTCCGTCCGCGGGCGCGCAGTTGTTCGAGAGCGCGAACGGTTGGGGCATCGACGTGACCGTCGTGGGCTAGCGTGCCATCGTAATCGCAAGCCAATACTTGATAACGCATGACGATACTTGCCAATTGCATCAGCAGGGTTCCATTCGTCTGATTTGGCAATTTCCATGCCCGCACACGAGAGGTCGAACGTCCATACGTGGCATGCTTTTTGCTCATGTCGGAGCCACTATGGTCGCGCCCGGTCATCGAAACCCTGCGCTCCTCTTCGCACCAGAGCGGCGTCATCAGCCGGCATCTGCGGCGCGAGGCCGGCGGATTCGCTCATCCCCGGCGGACGCGCACCTTCCGTTGCAAGCCGAGCGCGACATGGCGAGCCCTGAGTCCATTCTGGTCGTCGATATCGGCGGCTCCAAGATCAAGATTCTGGCTTCAGGGCATACTGAGCCAGTCAAACTCCCCTCAGGCAAGAAACTTAAGCCCGGCGCTATGGTAGAGGCCATACGCGAGCTGGCCAAGCCGTGGAATTTTGACGCCGTCTCGATCGGCTTTCCTGGACTGGTGGGTGAGCACGGCCCGCGCGCCGAGCCGCCCAACCTGGGGGCAGGCTGGGTCGGGTTCGACTTCGCGGCGGCGTTCGAGCGGCCCGTACGCATCATCAACGATGCCGCGCTGCAAGCGTTGGGCAGCTATGAGGGAGGCCGGATGCTCTTTCTCAGTCTCGGAACGGGCCTCGGCTCAACGCTCGTTGCCGGCAATGTGCTTGTGCCGCTCGAACTGGGCCATTTGACTTGCGCCGACGGCCAGCCGCTGCACAACATCGCCGGCGCCGACGGCCTCAAGACGCTGGGCAAGAAAGAATGGCGCCGGCTCGTGCGCAAGATGATCACCAATCTCATGGACGCATTCTCGGCCGACTACGTGACGGTCGGCGGCGGCAATGCGCGCAAAGCCAGCCCGCTCCCCAGCGGCGCTCGCTTGGGCCATAATCTCGCAGCGTTTCGCGGCGGAATTCGGCTCTGGCACATCGACCAGGTCCGCACGCAAACGACGGACGGCACGCACCTCAGCACTCCCGCCACGATGGGGGAATGGAAACTGATTTGATCCATCGACAAATTCCTGCTCGGCAATCGCGTTCGATTTTGAGCAACCGGCTTCCCAGAGATGCGCAATTCATGTGTCAGAATTGATGTGCGCAAGAAACTTACCGCGTTCTCCCGCCACCGAAATGCCTCTAGGAGGATGCACCCGCGAATCGGTGGCAGCAGGCGGAGCGCGAACTTGCACTTCGATCCGGAATGGTTAGAATCACGCCAGCTTTGACGACTGAAATGGTCTTGAGACATATGTCGATTTCCCGCCGTGTTGGTCGCGACGTATGCAGCCGCAATCGACATAATGAAATAGTTGAACTAAACCGCTCTGCGGTGGGCAGTTTGCTCGTCTGCACTTCCTGATTTGCGTTGTCGATGCATCGTTGTTCTCCACGTACGCTCAGGGTTCGCC
>JAKEHV010000109.1 GCA_022614915.1 Gemmataceae bacterium
CTAAAGGTCACTACTTGGGGCGGCCGCCGGGTCGGGCAAAAGAAGTTGGGGTTTACCGTGCCGACGGCCAAGAGTTGCCTATCGAGGTCGTTTGTGGCGCCGCCGCCTTTCCAGGTGTTTTGTGCCTCAAGGTAGGGGAGGATCTGAAAACCCCAGCCGGCCTTCTGCTGCGCGCCGATGGCGGGCGTTCCATTGATGTACGTCGGCGGCCAATACCAATCCCAACCACCTGTCGGGAAATAGCGGCAGGTGTCGTGGTGCGAGTGGAATGCCAGGCCGATCTGCTTGAGGTTGTTCGCGCAATGCGCCCGGCTGGCGGCCTCGCGCACTTTCTGCACCGCCGGCAGCAGCAGGCCAATCAGGATGCCGATGATGGCAATGACAACTAACAACTCAATGAGCGTGAACCCGTCACGCCGCCCCGAAGCTGGATGTGGTGAACGATTCATGATGCGCCTCCCGCACCGGAACGCCGGTTGTGCTACGGAAAATGAGCAGGAAGGAGATGCCGAACAGGCACGCGCGACAGTATCGAGTCCCCTGCGGCGCTCAAGGGAGGCACAGTCCTTCACGACTCAATGGCCGGCGATAGCGGGGAAGGGGGCAGGAGAGCTGCCGTCGAGTTGGGGGAAAGAATCACCTGCGTGGCGCAACCTGTTGATGGGTTGGGTTGGTGGAACGGCACAAAGGCCGTTTCCCACAGAGGGATGCTGTCCGGTTACTCTTTGTCCCCGCGTGAGGGCGCACAGCATGAGGGTCAGCGCAGAGACTACATAAGCATTAGTCAGCCAACCGAAGAGATTCCAATTGAACAGGGCGATTCGGCGCTCGACGTCGTTTAATCCCAGATGCTGCACGCCGGTGCCAGCTTCATTCAGCACGCAAACTCCAGTAAAATACAAAAGCGATGGACGAAGTCAACAAATTTTTTCCGAAATATCATCATTTTTTTACACCCTCCTCACAACGCCCGCCGACCAGATCTCCATCCGAGAGAAGTATCTGGAGTTCGCGAAAGACGTAGAAGTGTCGTGCGAGATGCATGCCCGGCCCTGCGAGGGGCTCTTGCCGCGGATGACAATAGCACAAGCGCGCGCGGCAAAGTACCTGCGTCTGGAGGCCGAGCTTGAGCTGCTGCGGGCTAAGCGGAAGGGCAACCTGACAGTCCGTGATCACGCACCTGGCGATTGAATCTACCCAGAGTGTTTGGCTTTCTGAAAACGCCGAGATCTCCAATCCAGATCACTTTTCCCAGTTTCTCCGTGGAAGCGCTGAGGAATGCAGCGGTTCTAACTCTAGCCCGACGCGCAAGCGAGGGGTTATTACAAAGAATCCGATTTTGCGAATTAGTCCGGTTCGGCGGCCGCCAAAACCGATACCTACACGGAGAAACCGTATCTTTCGAAGGAAGAAGGGTCGCCATGCGCCTCAGCAATTTATTCGGCGGCGTTGTCTTGTGCAGTTCGCTAATGGCGCATTCCGTTTGGGCACAGGGACAAGGGGAGTCCGATCCGCGCCCGTCAGGAAGCGCGACACTTTGGGAAAACCAGTGGGCGCCTGTGTCCGTTCCGGAATCCGAGGCGCATCGCGACGCTCACATTTGGGGCAGCATCGAATACCTGATGCGGTGGGTGAAGGCGGCGCCCTTCCCGGTTCCGATTCTCAGCACGGGCAATCCGCTCGACGCGGTGCCCGGCGCGCTCGGCCAACCCGGCACCGTCGTGCTCTTCGGCGGCTCCGGGGCGCATTACAATCCCATTTCCGGCGGCCGCGTCACCGTGGGAACCTGGCTTGGCGAATATCAGGTCTTTGGCATCGAGGCGAGCGGCTTTTTGCTCGATCGCGAAACCGAGACCTTTGCAATTGGCGCGAATGGCCGCAGCACAACTCCGGTCTACGTGCCCACCTTTCGCCCCGACGTGGGCCGGCTCGGCACTTTCGCCATCGCCGACCCCGTGCTCGGCGTCGACGGCAGCGTTATCCTGAACAACACCATCAAGATGTTCGGCGGCGAAGTCAACGGCCTCTTCGGTCTGGCGTGCAGCGATTGCTGTTGTGTGAGCTTTCTCACCGGTGTCCGCTATTTCGATCTCGCTGAAGAATTCAGCCTATTGTCGTCGCAAAACGACCCCGTGCTCAACGCGAGCGCGGCTCTCAGCGACAGGTTTGGCACGCACAATCAGTTCTACGGCGGCCAGATTGGCCTCAAAGCCAGCCGCCGCTTCGGCCGCGCCACCCTCGATGTCGTCGGCAAGCTGGCTGTCGGCATGAATCACGAGACCGTCGCCGTTGCCGGCTCGACCGCGCTTGGCGGCCCGGGCAATCCCAACCCCGGCGTCTTCCCGGGCGGCATCTTCGCCGAGCCGACCAACATCGGCGTCGACCGCGAGGACAAATTCGCCTTCATCCCCGAAGTGCAAATCCGTCTGGGCATCGACGTGACTCCCTTCATCCGCGTCCTCCTCGGCTACGAGTTCCTCTACATGCACCGTGTTGTCCGCCCGGGCGACCAGATCGACTCCGCCATCAACTCCACGCAGCAACAAGGCCGGGCCCTGGTCGGCGAAGCCCGCCCGGCGCGGCTGTTCAACCAATCGGAGTTCTGGATGCACGGCGCCAACGCCGGCGTGGAGCTACGCTATTAGCTTGGTCCTGACTGTTGGGTTGCGCGCAATCGTTGTGCTTTCCGCAAGTCTCTACCGCGCAAGCGGTTAATGGATTGCCTTGCGCCACTCCCAATACACACACACACACACCGAAAACGTCCACTTCGCCCCCGCAAACCAACTCGACGCAGGTGGAGGGTCTAAGATCGTTCGCTTATTAGCGCGTCGTTCCGATGGCCAATCGCTTACTTTGGAAGAGCACGCGCACTGCCGGCGCTGGTTCTTTTGCCCACCAGACAATGCGGTCAATAGCCGAGCGGTTGGGATGGCTCGCGAAGTCGCCCCGGCCGCGCGTGACGCCTGGAAGAAAACGCACCGGAAAATGGCGGCTGGCCGCCGCGTGGTTGTCGAGATTGATGTTGCCGCTTTCGAGACAATAGAGGTCGGCGGCATGTTCGAGATGATCGACCGGGCCCCGCGCCATGTCGCCGCGCGAAATGAATAGGACTTGATGCTCGCCGATGAGTTCGCGTGCTGCCGTGAATTCCTTCAGATCCGCCTGCATGGCCGCCATGTGCAAGCTGATCCATGTCAGGTTCAAGAAAACGACGCCGAGCGCCGCGCCTCCGAACAGCCAAGCGGCTCGCCCCGCGGTCGGTGGCCGAGCCGATGCCAGCACCAGGAGGAAAGGCAACGGCGCCAGACGGCATTTTACATAGCCGCCGTGCGCTCCGAGGTGATCGGGGACCAAGACGTATCCCACGAATATGCCCAGCGCCAGAACAGCGACAGGCCAACGCCGTAGCGTCGTTGTGTGGGGCACGTTTGCAACGTGCCGCTGCGGATGGGCGGCTGTTTCCCAAACGAGCATGCTACCCAGCAGCACCACGAGCGCACATACCAGCAATTCCGGAGGCTGACCGTACGGCGCGAATAATTGTGTCCCAAGCGCGTCGAGTTCCCGCCCAACCCGAGCGACAACATCGCCAATGGCCCAAGTCAGCGCCATGTCCCCGGCAACGCCTTCACTGAAAAAACCGGTGCGCACCGCATAGGCGATGGTCAGGATGCAGGCGGGAATCGCCGCGATGCTGACCCACGCCAGGGCGATCAAGCGCCCACGAATTCTCCACTCGCCTTTTGGGACAGTGGCGTCAGGGGCGCGGGAGCAGGCCAGCCAGACTGCCGCGCCCGCAGCCAGCAGAAACCCAAGCAAATGCGTGAACCACGTCGCCAAGAACAACTGGCACAGGAGCGCGGCATCTCGACTCGACCATTGCCCGCGTCTCAAGGAAAATCCCAGAATCACCAGAAACAACCCGACGCTCAAACAGTAGTTGTAAAACCCCATCCAAAAACACCGGGGAAAAACCAAGAGCAAACCGGCTAATCCCACCGCGAGCGCTGGCTGCCCAAATGCGCCCTGAAAATAGCGGAATCCCCAAGCGAACCCGAATAGGTGCAGCGACACAAGAATCTTCTCAGCGATAAGTGGCGGAAAGACGTGCAACAATCCCGCCAACGCCAGGTGCACCGTCCAATTGGGCAACGGCTCCCAGCGGATTTCAAAAAACTCGTGATAGCGTGCGCCCGGCGCGTTCCAGTCTCTCAAGATGACGGCGTTGGCAAGATGCGTGGGACCGTCCTGGGTCGGCAGGAAATGGAAACACCAGATGGGCACAAGACAAACGCCGATGGCCAGCCAATAGATCCGCGTTGCGCCGCTCACTTGCCACCCTTCGGATCGTTCGGACCATAACGAGCCAACTCATACATTTCAATGCCTTCGCCGAAGCGGTGCGTCGCCAGCAGTTGCCCCGATTGCTGGAACGGCGTGTTCCGCGAGCCGGCGGCCCAGAATGGTGCTGGCGTCGTTACATTTCCATGCGCCACGTCTTCCGCCCGGAGCGCCGCCGCGTGCACCACATGGCCGTCGGCGAATGGCGAATGCGTGCAGCGAATCGTCCATTCTCTGTCCCCGGCCCGGCTCAAATAGTAGCGCAAGCGGTTGACATCGGCCGCTCCGGACACCCAAATCGTCTCGTCCGCGCCCGCATGCACTTGCAGAAACGCCGCCGCTTGGACTATTCCGGGTGGATGTTCCGGCAACTTCTCCATGGCGTGGTACAGTCCGTGCAAGTTGGTGGTTAACAATCCGAGCGCCAGTATCGCGCGTGCCGGCCAACTTCCCAACCGCGACCAGACCACGCCCCAGTAGGCCGCCCAGGCGACTTGGCCGAAAACCAGGCAGCGCTCCAAGAAAATCGGCCGGCCTGAAAGCAAGGAAAAGCCGATGGCGCCCAACCACGGCGCGGCAGCCTGCACTAGAAAGTACCAGCCGGCCGGCCCGCTCCACCAGACCGTACCGACGAGGGCAGCGCCGAGAAGCACCAACCACCAGGTCCCGCTGGCATCCGGCGGCTGGACCGTGCCTGCCGCCCACGAGAAAAACGTCTTCTCCACAAGGTCCGGCGTGATCGGCTCGATCCAAAAACTCTGCCGCACTTGCCGCGTTTGCTCCAACAGGAACGGAAGCCATGGACTATATAGGATCGCGGCCAGCACTCCCGCATAGACGAAGCCGACGAGTGTCGTCCACGCCAATGTAGTCCGCTCGCTCCGCGAGCGGACAGAGGCGTCCCCGGCATCGCCCGACATCGTGGACGCTTTCTCCGCGTCAGTGTCCACTCGCGAAGCGAGTGGACTACCCTTGCACACCACCAGCCCAACGACAAACGCCGCCTGCGCCACCGCCGTGAACAATGCGTAGTTGTGCGTCAAGCAAAAGGCCGCCAGCGCCACGCCGTATCCCGTCCACCACTGCCAGCGCCGCGCGCCGCCGCGCAGCGCTTTCAAGAGAAGCCAGGACGTAAGAGCCGCCAGAAGGATCCCCGGCGCGTACATCCGCGCGGTCCGCGCCGCCAACAACTGTCCGGAATTTGCCGCCAGTAGGATTGCGCAAAACGCCGGCCCGCCCAAAGTAGTAGGCACACTCCGTGTGCCGTTTCCCCCGAACAGCCGCACCGCCTCCCGGCACGCCAAAAACGCAAAGACGATTCCCAAAACGCCGCACAGCACCGACAGACCGCGCAACGCCAGCTCACTCGTTCCCCAAACATTGATCCAGGCTTGAAGAAGGATGTAATGAAGTGGGGGATGAACGTCCGCGCCCGTGCGCACGCACATTTCGCCAAGCGGGTAGCCCGTTAGACGCCAGGAAAAGGCTTCATCCCAAGTGAGAATCGGCAGGTCCAGCCGCCAAAAGCGCGGCACGAGTGCCGCCAGGCCGATGCCGACGATGAGCAGCCACGGAAGCCATCGCTTGGTCAAAGCGCGTATCACCGCCAACGTCCTTCGTAGGCGCAGCCTTCAGGCTGCGGCCCATTTCTGTCGCCCGTTGCCATAGAGACCGCCGCAACCGCCAAAGCCCTGCCGCCATGCGCCAACCGTCGCGCAAGAGGCGCAACTTGGAACCGGCCACCTCGCGCCAGGTGATAGGCACTTCAGTGACGCGATATCCTGACCATTGTGCCCAGAAGAGAATCTCCAAGTCAAACAGGTAGCCGTTCTCGCGGCACAGTTGAAACAGCCTGAGGCCCGCCGCGCGCGTGAACATCTTGAAGCCGCATTGCGTGTCGCGAACCTTGAGGCCCAGCGCGTTCCGCGCCGCCCACGCGAACAACCACCCCGCCCATTGCCGGCAGCGCGTCCGCTCCACATTGGTGGGATAGTACTCCGATTCTGTCCGGCTAGGTTTGTCGCCGTCGGTCCGATACGTGGGATAGAACTCCGATTCTGTCCAGCAGGAATTCGGAGCCGCGCACGCAGTAAGCGGTGACTTTGGTTTGTGGCAGTCGGTCAGAATCGGAGTTCTAACCCACGTGGGCAGACCTCCCCTCGCCCCAGTGGGGGAGAGGGGTTGGGGGTGAGGGGGCCAGCGCGACCCCACCGCGACTTCCGCGCCGTCGTCGAGCGCCTGCCGCAGTTTCGCTTCCTCTTCTATCGGCGTCGCCCCATCCGCATCGGCGAACAACAACCGCCCACCGCGCGCGGCCAGCATCCCAGTCCGCACCGCCGTGCCTTTGCCTTGATTCGCGTCGTGCCGGATAAGACGACACTGTGGAGCACGTTTGAAACGCGCTGCGTCGTGCGGCACGTTCCAAACGTGCCCCACGAGAGTGGCTGTCTCGTCCGTGCTGCCGTCATCAACGACGATGACTTCGTAAGCGCCCCACGCTTGGTCGCCATAGGCGCGAATCGAGTCGAGGAAGCGCGGCAGCCGCCTCGCCTCGTTATACGCGGGTATCACCACCGACAAATCCATCAACGACTCCTGTCGTCGAGTTTTTTCTCTCAGCGATCTCTGCGTTCTCTGCGTTTCAAAAGACCGTCAAGAAACGCAGAGAGCGCAGAGTACGCGGAGAAAAAGACAGGGACTGCTGTCCCTTGACCCCTCACCAGTCGCCCACCACCTCGCCTCCTTGCGGCGTCAACAGGCCAAGGAACGTCGCCGGCGGCGTCGAATACGACAGAAGTCTCACGCCACCGTCTGCGAACAAGAACTGCGCTCCCCCCGGGTGCGCCGAGCCCCAGTTTTGCACCACGTCCACGCCCGCCGCGTCGCGCAAGAGCTTCGTCCCCGTCCGCGACAGCGCATCCGGCCCGCCCACGAAAAACGGCTCGTCCCAAAACCATGTCCCCGTCGTGTAATGGGCGGGGTCCATGACCTTCTCGCCGACGAGGATGGTGTTCGAGGTGCCGTCGATGATGCTGGCGATGCCGTGCAGTTCCGGCCGGCGTTTGATCAATCTGCCGTTGCCCGCGTAATCGATCTTGCCCCAGGCCCAGCCGCCGCCCTCGTACGTACCCTCCTTGTCCGGCTGTGGCACCTGCGCGACGTTGACACGCCGGCTCGGGCAGATGTAGACCGGCACGATGTGCGTCCAGGCGCGTTGCCGGTGCATATTCTCTTGCTCCAGGAACGGCAGAATCGCGTACGCCCAGCTTCCCAATTGCGTCTGGGGCCGATGGTTCGGCTCACCCACGCCCCAGGTGAAGGTTTCCTTATAGGCGAACACGGTGGTGGAGACGAAGACCTTCTTGCCGTTCGTTGCCGTAATCGATTGTTTGCCGTCCCAACCGCCGTTGGAGGGGAAGACGCGGTGCGTGTCATGATGCTGGTGCAGGGCCAGGCCGACTTGCTTGAGATGGTTCGCGCACTCCGTCCGCCTCGCCGCCTCACGCACTTTCTGCACCGCCGGGAGCAACAGGGCGATGAGGACGGCGATGATGGCGAGGACGACCAGGAGTTCGATCAGGGTGAATCCTAGGCGAACGTGTTTTCTCATCAAGTCTGCCTCAGCAAGTCGAGAGACTAAGGCTATCAATAGACACAGCGACGTCTTGGATAGGGCTTCGCAACCTCGTCGGCATCGCCAATCTTAGCGTTTTTCGGCTCTGCCCAGCTGGGCCAAGTTGGTTGATTGCAATGCAC
>JAKEHV010000579.1 GCA_022614915.1 Gemmataceae bacterium
CCGCAGCTTGTAGAAGCCGCCGGTCTTCTTCGCTTGTTCGTCGAGCCAGAGCGCGGCTTGGGCGGCGCGAATGACCGTCACGCCTTGCTCGACTACGACCTTGCCCTGTAGCACGAACACGCGCTGGCCGGCTTCCTCCCAGGTGGCGATGTTGTCGGCGAAGAGCTGGATGGGCTTGGAGTTGCCGGCAACGACGAGCGATTGCTGCAGCGTTTCCTGGCCGTCGACGCCGGGCGGCGCCCAAAGGCCCACGGCCAGGGCGAGGCCCACGGCCAGCGCCTGGGTCAACCGTCGTCGTCCTGACGAACGATGGTGCGCCACAGCGTCTCCCGCACGATCCCGTGGGACGGATTGGAAATCCGTCCTACAACCACGGAAAAGAAAAAAGCGAGCGGCGGATTATAAAGGGGAGACTTGCACTGTCAAGTCCGGCCGCAGTCCACGGCAAAACGGTCTTGACAAAGTCGGCAAACTAGGGAAAATATGGAATTGGGAGATGAATAAGATGTTCGTCTTCCAACGACCTCTTCTCCTTTCTGACCTCGCTGGGAATTTCCCCTTTCCAGCGGGGTCTTTATTTTTGAATTTGAAAAACATGTAAACGCAGAGAACGCAAAGAACGCAGAGACAAAACAAGGAAAAAGGCATCGAAGAAATGCGCTTGTCTTCTCTCTGCGTTCTCTGCGGCCTCTGCGTTTGATCCAATGCCTAGCGCAGCTGCCGGAACTCGATATTGCGGAAGATGACCGCCATCGGCCCGCCGGAGTGCAGTTGGAAGGCGATGATGCCTTCATCGGGCATCTTGGGAAAATCGGCGTCCACGGTGACGGCGCCGTTCAGCTTGATGGTGACATGCTTGCCCACGCACTTGATGTAATAGTCGTTGAAGGTGTTCTTTTTGAGAGACTTTTCGACCACTTCCTTGGGCGCTTGCTGCATCATGCCGCCGAAATGCTCGCCGTAGAGGCTGCCCCAATAGATCTGGCCCATGTCGCATTGCGGGCCTTTGACGGCGAAGTTCTTGTGGTCGAAGATTTCGCTGCGGATTTGCACGCCGCTGTTGGCGCTCTCGCCGATGAGCCAAACCTGGAACTTGAGCTCGAAGTCGGCGTACTTTCGCTTCGTACACAAAAACGTGTTGAACTTGAGGCCCTGCGGGGCGGCGCCCAGGATGGACCCTTGTTTCAGGGTCCAGTAGTCGTCGATCAATCCTTCGAAGCCGGACAGGTCCTTGCCCAAAAACGGCTCGCCGCTGCCGGCGTTGCCGACGGCCAAAAACGTCAAACAAAATCCCAATGCCAAGCGACGCATGGAGTGTCTCCTCGAGATGGTGGAACACGAAATCTAGTTTGAAACGCAGAGTGCGCAGAGAACGCGGAGAAAAAACCAACGATACGATAAGCGTCTGCCCTTTTCTCTTGCCATTCTCTGCGTTCTCCGCGTCCTCTGCGTTTACGATTCATCGCGCCCGGTCAAATGTTCGGAATGATCGGAAGCGCTGCCGCGACATTGACAGGCGCGTTGCAGGTCCAAAGGCGACCGGCCGCCGCTCGGTTTCTTGCAGCAAATCGAGCAAGGTCGCGCGCACGCGCTCGAACGGAAAGCCCATGCTCTCGTAGCGCGCTAACAGGCCCGTCAACTCGGGCGCAAGGTAGGGCCGGGGGTCCGGCGTGCTGAGGCCGTAGCGCGACCCCAAGCGCGGCCGCAGCGGCGGGTGACGGTGTATCTGTCCCTTGGCCAGCTGTTCTTCCAGCACCGTTTCGGCCATGATCTTTGCATAGTGCGGCAGCCGTTTGCGGATTTCCGACCATGGGAGCGGCTCGTTGCGCAACAAATCGCTCAACAGTCGCTCGACATGCACGCGCAGCGGCCGGTCCCAAAAGCGGTCCTGCGCGCTGCGATACTTGGGAAACAAGACGAGCACCTGGGCGGCCACTTGCCGATGCAGGGTTTCCGACAGATAACCGATGGGCGTGTCGCGGAGAGCGGCGGGCAACAAAACTCGGATTTTGGAGACAGTCAGAGGTTGTTCACTCTGGTGGAGAACTTGGCGAACCGCGCCCGCCAAATCCGTCGCGGCGGGAGCTTGCGGGTTCGCCGTAGCCTCGATAACGACCGCCATCACGACCTTCCTTTCGACTGCTCCCCCAATCCGTTCAACAATGTACGAGCGGCGCACGCCGCTGTCAAAAAGTTAACGTGGAAGTTTTTTCCCATACAACGTTCCACAACCTCCGCGAGATGAACCCGATGCGCTGCCCGAGTGGAATCGTTGCTGTGTTCGCCGTGTTTTGCCCGCTTTTCGCCGGCGCGCAGGAAAAAACCGCCGGCCCGCTCGTGGTGTTGACGCCGGGGGGGCAAGAGCTGACCTTGAAAACTTGGACCTTTAGCGCCGGCACGCGCCGCCTCAGCTGGCTGGAGCCGCCCGCCCCAGCGCCGAACAAGGAAACAGCCCTTGCCGGTCCCGAGTATCTTGAATTTCGCGAAGACAAATCCACCGCCTTTGCCAACGGCATTCTCACGCTTGTTCCCGTGCGCAGCTTGCGACAGATTCTCTACGATGCGGACAAAAAATCGGTTGCCCTCGACGTCGCCGTGGCGGGAGGAAAAGAAGTCAAGCTTGCCGGTTCGACGCGCTTTGCCGGCGTCAACAAGTGGAACATCGAAGGCGACGCGGATCCGGGACAGGCGACTGTTGCCGGGTCCCTGCAACTTCAGGATGGGTTCCTCAAACTCAGGATTCGCGGCTACAGGTTTCCCGCCCCCGACGCCGTCGCGGAAGTTAGTGGCCGGCAATCGACAATCGTCGCTCAGGACAGCGAGAAGGCCGTCCACGCGGTCGCGGGATTGACGCCGCTTTACAAAGTCGGCGCCGGCTATCGCACTTTGCCCTATCTCGTCTTTCAAAAAACCGTGCGGATCGACATGGACAAGATCGAGCACATGGCGAATCTGCCCGCCAAGAACAAGAAGCTCGTCTCACTCGACTTCGACCTGACCACGTCGGACGGCAAGAAACAGGGTCTCACCTTGCTCGAGAAGATAAGCCTGGACGAGAAGCAGTCCGCAGTCCTGGTCGGGCTTGTGGGCCGGGTCGCCGCGGGCTACAAGCTTTTTCCGCCGCACACGATCGCAGTGCTAAGATCCGGCAGTTGATGTAACCCAGTTCACGTATGTTTGACAATTCCATTTCGTGGCTTAGACTTCGACAGGACAGGCTCGCATCCCGTCTTGAGTCTCGTCGCGACCCCCTCTGATCCAAACGTTGCTAATTCGCCGAGACTGCGCCCATTTCGGCTAGTTCATCGCCCCGGAAGGGATCTCGTCCATGGAAACCACCGTCCGCTGGAATTCATCGGGAAGCCGCGAGCTTCCGAAGTTGTCGCTGCCTAAGTGGCAGGAAATCCGTCAAGGCTTTATCATCGCCGGCATCGGCATTGTAATGCTCTTGTTGGTGGCACTGCCGGGACTGCTGCTCCTAGGGCCCCACAAATGGACCATCGTGTCCGTGTTTGGCATACGTGCCGACGCGGTGACGGCGATCGGCGAGGTGCTGGCGATGGTCGGCGGCGGGGCGGGCTATCTCTTCGTGGTGCTCGGCCAACTCCGCTGCCTCATCAGCTCCCCGCAACGGCATGCCGGCAAGGAGCTGTTGTTTTCCGGCTTCCTTTGTTTGATCACGACGCCGTTTCTCTTCCTAGGGGCTCAGTGCCTCGACGGCGACAAGAACTACGCGTTCATCACCAGCGGCATCCACAACCTCGCCTATGTGGATCTCTTGCACGGCGGCGGCCTGCTGCAACTGTGCGGCCTGAGCCTGACGCTTTTGAACATCTTGCTTTTCAGCGGCTTCTTGCGCGGCACCGCTTGCTACTTCAACGACGAGCGCCGCGCCCGCTCCCTGACCATTTACTTCTGGATCATGGCGTTTCTGGTCGGCGGCACCTTCGGCATGTGGCTGCACTCCGCGCATATCACGCATCCCGATCCCTGGACCGCTCTTGTCACGGTTTGGATTTGCGCCCTTGTCTGGCACGCGCTTTTGATCTACTCGGCCATCCGCGGCATAGCCGAAGGCGTGCTGCGCCGGCCCACCGAGGAAAACTGGTCGGTGCACGCGCAGTCCAAGCCGGGCGAAGTGTTCCTTCAGTTTGGACCACACTTTCAAAACCGGCAATAGGCGCGCTCCCAATAGGGCCGGGCGAGCCGAAAACGAGAGAAACAACAGGTGGTCACAAACTGTGACCACCTTCTCGACTCCGTTTTTCCCCGCAATTGCCTTTCGCCTTCACCGAACATGGCCGTCACGTCGCTGCTTCCACGCGGCTTTGAAAGCACCAAATTCCCACGAGGCGGAACACGAAGGTGAGCCACGTCAGCGTTCCGAGCCAGCCTAAGAAGAGAAACACCAATCCATGGAGCGGCTCGTCGTGCACGGTCTGTAATGCGTGCACGATCAACAGGCCCAGGAGTAGATTGACAACCAGTGCGCCAAGCATGGCGAGGACGGCGCCGTAGCCCAGCCGGCGGATAAGATCGCCTACGCGCAGTGGGTTGGCGTCGCGCAGCCGGTCGCTCTGCTGCACCGCGACCAGTGTCAACAACCAGTGGCCGGCGCCGATGAGGATGAGCTCGACCAGAATGAGCCAATCGACCACGGTTGGGTCGCCGCCGTAAAGCCAGAAGAAGAAGGCAGCGGCGGCGAAGACGATCGGCCCTGAAAGAAAACTCACCAGCCAAAGCACGAGGGCCCTCGCTAAAAGGCGCAAGTCCAAACCCGGCCAGCGCACGACGCCCGTTTCGCCCGCGGCGGCCGACGCGAACGCGCAATGCAAGAAGCCACACCAGTAGCCTAGCGCGAGAAACGGCCCCACCCACAAGACCAGCCACACCCAACCGGAAGACTCGTTTGACTCGCGCAGGTCCGGCAACGCCATAGCGCCGATGCCGGTGAGCGCGGTCATGGCGAGCGCGATCCCCAGAATCAGCTCGGCGCCATAGAGCGGAAAGTAAAGGCACTCGTACCAGCGCTGCTCCAAGGCGGCAATCTCCCGGCGCGTGCGCTTGCGCCTTGGCGCAGCGGGATTCGCTTGGCCCGCAGCGGAATTCGCAAGAATTCCGGCGTTTTCGCCAACCGCGGCCACAGCCGTCGAGCCATGCCGCTGGCGTGCTTCCTCTTCGGTCAACGGCGTCGCCGGCGTGCCTGGATGCGTCGGCGCCAGCGACGGGATGCCCACCGGCTGCCCGCAGCGCGGACACCGCGAGCGCCGGCCCGCCATTTCGTCCCGGGCGCGGAGGTGCTTGCCGCAACTGCAATAGAA
>JAKEHV010000580.1 GCA_022614915.1 Gemmataceae bacterium
AAGCGGCGCTCGCGGAGTATCGGGAGGCGCTGCGCGTCTATCGCAAGAAGGGAGAGGAATGAAATGCCCCCAAGGGGACTCGAACAACCTCAAGAATCCCTTGGAATTCCCACTTTTTGGCCAGGGTGTGGCGCAGTGCTCGGAGCTGGCCCAACGCTTGGCCCAACTCCCAGCCCAACAGCAAGCCGTCGTTCGGGCGACCATCGAAGCCTTTGAAGCCGTCGGCCAGTGCCAGACGCAGCCCTGAACGCTGTACGATGACGATAGCGTCGGGTCCTTCCTGCCCGCGCCTTGACCGCTGCAGCCGCGGCGGCATCGCGGCGCGTGACACACTTTCTTTTTTTCATGAATCGCAAACGGCCGGCCGGTGCCACTGGGATTGCTTGCCCGGTCTGTAACACCGGTGGCTATCATCGCGTGTTGCGTTCCAAGGCGCTGCCGGGGCGCCGTTGGCGCCTGCGCGTGTGCTCGGCCGGCCATAAGTTCACCACGTCGGAACAAACCGGCAAGGATGCTGTCGACGCCGCTATCCTTGTCAAAGCTCTGCTCGGGGCCCTCGAATCCGTCCCCCAACTTCGCCCTTTGCTCGAACAATTCCTGAGAGGGAGAAGCGTCCATGCAGACGATCCATCTCATCCCTGAGAACGAAGTCGAGCACTTTTGCCGCGACGCCGTGCGCGTTGCCGGCTGGTTTGGCCGTGTCGATATGCTCGAACATTGGCCGCTGTCGCGCGACGAAGCCTTGACTCTTATTCGCCAGGGCGAGGGGCTGCCCGTGACGGATGCCGACTTGGCCGCCTTGGACCAGGCCGACGTCTTCCACGCGCCGGCTGATGGGCGCTGGTTTGCGGTGCACGTGTGCGCACTCATGTATTGCGTGCATCGGCTTCTTGAGCACTACGGGGTACTTGGTGCCCCGGCCAAGGCCCAGCAATGAAGCGCTTTCGCCTTGTCGGCGCTGTTCGCATCCGTGGCCGCGGCCTCACCAAGGGCAAGCGCTTCGAGATGCTCGCCTATAGCGGCGGCCTCTTGCGCATCGAAGGGTTCGCGCTGCCGGTTATCGTGGACCTCGATTCCATCCACGCGCCCAAGCAACAAAACCCCGTCCTCCGCGACCACAACGTTGAAAGGCCCATCGGTCACACCGATCTTGTCGAAGTTTCGGCAAGTGGCATTTGGGCAGAGGGCGCGTTTAGTCTGGAAAACGAAGACGCCGGCGAAGTCATCCGCGCCGCGAAAATGGGCTTTCCGTGGCAAGCTTCCATCGGCGCCGATCCGGACAGCCTCGACACCATCGCCGCCGGCGACAGCGTGCGCGTCAACGGCCGTTTGTTCCGCGGCCCTGTGTACGTCGCCCGCGGCGTGGAACTCAGGGAAATCAGTTTCGTCGCCGTCGGCGCGGACCGCAATGCAACCGTGCGCGTCGCCGCCAAAATGAAAGGGCAAGCCATGACGTTTGAAGAATGGGTCAAGAGCCTGGGCTTTGATCCCGCGACACTGACCGAAGAGCAGCTCAAGAAATTGGAGGAGACCTACGCCGTGCTCTTCCCGGATGCCGGCGACGACGTAACCGACCCGCCGACGAACGCCGCCGCGGCCGTGCCTTTAAGGACCGGACGAGTAAGACGCCGGCACCGCGTCCGGCAGCGCGGCGACGCCGAGCTCGAACGCGCCCGCATCGACAACATCAACGCCGCCCTAAGCTGCCTGGACCAGAACAACCCCGAAGTCTCCGAGCTGCGCGCCCAAGCCATCGCCGGCGAAATCACGCCCAGCGTCATGCGCGCAAGCGCCCTCTGCTTGCTGCGCGCCAGCCGCCACCCCGGGCCCGCCCCGATGACCGGCAACCATTTCAGCCTGACCGCCAACCACCTGGCCGCGGCCATCATGGTCAAAGCCAACTTCGAAAAGGCGGCCGAGAAAGCCTTCGGCGCGCAAGTCATGGAGCAATCGAAAAAGTATCACCGCGCCCACTTGCTCGACCTGGCCCGCACCGCTCTCAACCTCGACCGCAAAGACGTTCCCGACGGCCGCGAGCCGATGATCAAAGCCGCGCTTTCCGGCGGCACGCTCACGAACGCCCTCGACAACTCGGCCAACAAAATCCTCATCGCCACCTATATGGCCGCGCCGTCGGCCTGGCGGGCCTTCGCCCTCGTCAAAAGCGCCGCCAACTTCCAGCCGCAGAAAGGCATCCGGCCTAGCTTCCTGGGCAACCTCGTCAAGACCCCGCGCGGCGCGGGCATCGATCACGCCAGCGTCGGCGAAGAGACCTACAACTGGAAAGTGGACCAGTTCGCCCGCCAGCTCCAAGTGGACCGGCAAGATTTCATCAACGACGAACTAGCCGTCTTCGGCGAAGTGCTGCCCGCGTTCGGCAAGGCGGCCGCCCGCACCCTCAACGACCTGGTCGCGGAGACGATCCTGGCCAACGCCGCCAGCTTTTGGAGCACGGCCAACAAAAACTATTTCGAAGGCGCCGCGACCAGCTTGCAAGCGTCCAGCCTGGCGACAGCCGTCCAAAAGCTTCGCCAGATGAAGGACCTCGAAAACGACTTCCTCGACTTGGAGCCGCGCGTCTTGGTTGTGCCGCCCGAACTCGAAGTCACCGGCCGCGAGCTTTTGGAATCGACCGAAGTGCAGCGCTTCGTCTCCAGCGGCATCGACCGCTCGCCCATGGGCAACGCGCTGCGCGCCGTCGCCGCCCTGGCCGTCGAACCGCGCCTAAGCGACGTCGCCTTCACCGGCTTTAGCACCACGGCTTGGTATCTCTTCAGCGCCGCGGAGAATGGCGCGGTTATCGTCGGCTTTTTGGACGGCCGCGACGCGCCCGTTTTGGAATCGTTCGGCCTGGACCACGACGTCAACGTGCTGGCCTACCAGTGGCGCGTCTATCACGACTTCGGCGTCGCCCTGGCCGACAAGCGCGCGTCGGTCAAATCCAAAGGCGCGGCCTAACGTCTTTTCGAGCGCGTCCCCGGCTTGGCGTTCCCGTCTGCCGGCCGGGGATGCTTTTCCTTGCGAGGCAGCAAATGAAACGCTACAAGTTCACGACGGCCCTCAAGGTGGCAGGCCGCAACGTCGGCGCGGGCGTCGAATTCACCGACAACGATTACCCGGCCTACACCATCGAGCACTTGCTCGCGCAAGGCTGGGCCGAGGAGATCTCCGCGAAGCCCGCCGAGGAGATCCAGCCGGACGATCGCGCCGCCGAGGCGGCCGAGGATGATCGACCGCCGGAGCAACCGGAGCAACCCAAGCCAAGGCGTCCGCGGACGCACAAGGCCAACCAAGAGTAAGCACCGCGGGGGCGTCGAATTCACCGACAACGATTACCCGGCCT
>JAKEHV010000110.1 GCA_022614915.1 Gemmataceae bacterium
GACCTTTCCTGCTACCTCCAAGTCGGCAAGCACGGCGACAAGCACCGCGAGTGCGGCCAGAAGTGCGTCGAAAACGGCCAGCCGGTCGGCCTGCTCGCCAAAGACGGCACGGTCTATCTCTTGATCGATGAGGAACACGACCCGCGCCGCGACGGCTTGACCACGTTTCGTAAGAAAGCCATTGAGCACATGGCCCACATCGTCACTATCACCGGCACCTACACGGAAGTCGGCGGCCAGAAAGCGATCTTCGTTCAAGGATTCGTGAAGTAAGACTCCTTCGACTTTGCTTCTGGGGACGAGTCCATGGCAGACGTAAGGTCCAAAGCGGTTGTCTCGTTTGTCCTGTTGGCGATCGTCTCGTGTTTGCGCGCCTGGGCGCAGGAACACGAGCCGCCGCGCGAGCCTTTGGGTCTACCTCCGGTGATCTGGCCGGAGGATAATCCCTACACTCCGGAGAAAGCGGAATTGGGCCGCTTGCTTTACTTCGACAAGCGGCTCTCTTCCGACGGCAGCGTGGCGTGCGCCACTTGCCACAATCCGGCGAACGGGTTCACCGACGGCGCCGCAGTCTCAACCGGCATCAAAGGGCAGAAGGGCGGCCGCAGCGCGCCGACGGTGATCAATCGCGCGTACAGCCTAGCGCAATTCTGGGACGGGAGGGCCGCCACGCTCGAGGATCAGGCTAAGGGTCCGATCGCCAATCCCATCGAGATGACCAGCGACGCCGACGCTGCCGCCGCCCACCGGGCTTGCGTCGAACGGCTGCGGGCCGTGCCCGGTTATGTCGAGCGCTTTGACAAAGTCTTCGGCACGCGCGAATTCACCATCGACCATGTCGCCAAGGCCATCGCCACGTTCGAGCGCACCGTCCTATCGGGCAATGCGCCCTTCGACCGCTACAAAGCCGGCGACAAGACCGCCATGAGCGAGGAGCAAGTGCGCGGCATGAAGGTCTTCTTCGACAAGGCGACTTGCGACCGCTGCCACATCGGCTTCAACTTCACCGATGGCTCCTATGAAAACATCGGCATCGGCATGGACAAGCCAGAACCCGACCTGGGCCGATTCTTGATCACCAAGCGCGAAAAAGAAAAAGGCGCTTTCAAGACGCCGACGCTGCGCGAGATCGAGCACACAGCACCTTACATGCACGACGGCAGCCTGAAGACGCTGGAAGACGTAGTCGAGCATTACGACAAGGGCGGCATCAAGAACCCAAATCTACATGAACGTATCAAGCCGCTCAATTTGACCAAGCAGGATAAGGCGGACCTGGTTTCATTTCTGAAGGCGCTGAGCGGCGAAGGCTGGCGTCACGTCAAAGCGCCGGGGCCGAACGAGTTGCCGCGCTGAGTGCCGCCGTATGTGATGGCATTGCTTCCTCAGCAACTATAGCGATATACTGCAAAGGTCGAGTTGTTGATTGAGACAGGGTATGGGCACAACGATTACACTTCAAGAAACGCAGGCCAATCTTCCGGAACTAGTTGGAAAGCTCGCGCACGGCGAAGAAATTCTTATCACAAACAATCGCCAACCGGTTGCGAAACTGGTTGGGGAGCGGCAGGAGCATCGCGCCCCTCGAGTTGCCGGAAGTTGTGAAGGGATGATCACTATCCTCGTCGAAGACGAAGAACATCTCAAGGACTTCGCGGAATACATGCCGTGAGGTCTACTTCTTTCCAATGCAATACAGATTCTGATCCGTCCGGAGCAAGATACAGCCGTCGTGCGCGATCGGGCTGGCGTTGGTCCGGCTCTTGTCGTCGGCGAATTGGTTGCGCGCCAATTCCTTGAACTTCGAGCCTGCCTCTATCACTACCGTGCCGCCGAAGCGCGACACGAAGTAGATTTTTCCGTCGGCCACTAGAGGCGAGGCGTAGTAGGCGCCGGCTTTCGAAATGCTGGCGCTATAGACTTCCTTGCCCGATTCGGCATCCACGCAATTCCCGGCCCAGTGCAGTCGGCCTTCATGAAAAACGGGTGACGGCACGACCGACGAGCCATTGACCCGCCACAAGACGCGCGAGTCGGTCACGTCGCCGCGGCCACCGGCCTTGATAGCCAACGCCTCGCCGCGCACCACGTAAACGACGCCCTTGTGAGTCACCACGCTGGGGCAAACGTAGCCGCCGAATCCGGTAACGCGCCAAAGTTCGTTGCCACTGGCAGGGTCGAAGCCGATGACCGCTTTCGATTCGTTGAGAACCAGTTCCGTCACGCCGGGCGTCTCAACGAGCATCGGCGTATTCCAAGACGAGCCAATCCCTTTGGCGCGCCAAGTTTCTTTACCCGTGGTTTTGTCAAGACCGACCAGCGAGTTGCTTTCGATGCTGGCGTTCACGATGACAAGGTCGTTGAATAGCACCGGTGAGTTGGCCGAGCCCCAGCCGTCTGTGCGCGAACCCACGTCGGCGCGCCAGACCTCGTTGCCGTCGAGGTCAAAGCAGTAGACGCCGGACTTGCCGAAAAACACATAAAGGCGTTTGCCGTCACTGCCGGGAGTGCTCGAGGCGTAGCCGTGCTGGCTATTGTTGCCGGGTTCGTACTTCGATTCGGGCAACGCAGGCTTGAAGTCTTTGATCCAAAGAATGTTCCCTTTGTCGCGGTCGACGCAAACAAGGTGCCGCATCAACTTGTCCATGTCTTCCTGCTCTTTATCATCCTTCTTGCGCGCGTTGAGGCCATAGCCGGAGTAACAGGTGAGGTACACGCGTTTGCCGACCACGATGGGGCAAGACGAACCGGGGCCGGGCAGCTTGGTGCGCCAAACGATGTTCTCGGTGGCGGACCAGGTGGTGGGCAGCCCGGTTTCGCCGCTCACTCCCGAGCCGCCGGGACCGCGGAATTGCAGCCAATCGGCGCCGGTGGAAAACAAAGCGGACAGGATAATAAGCCAGACAAGATGGCAGCGACGCACGGAGGGGACCTTTCTGTTTGTATACACGAACGATTCTGATTCCGGCGGAGAGCGGCGGCAACAGTCTGCCATTCTCAAGCAACATCCTCATTTCACAAGAATTTCTCTTGCAGCACAAGCGACTTAACCGTATGGTGCATAGCGGCGGCCCGTATTGCTAGGCACTTTGCGTATTAGCAGGCGACGCCGACTCGATCGGGAGATCATATCATGGCTCATTGGAAACGCGTCTTTGCGGCATTGACGGCTTGGCTCGTCTTGGCAGCGGGCAGCGACGCCCAACAACTGAAGGTTATCGGCTACAACGTCGAATCCGGCGGCGCCAAACCGGAAGTCGTCAAAGTCCGCATTGAGGAGGCGGACGGCATTGACCTTTGGGGCTTGTCGGAAGTTCAAAACGACGCCGCCGCGGCGACTTTTCAGACGGCCGCCGAAGTGGGCGAAATGGGCAGTCCGATGTTTAAGAGAATCGTCGGCACTACCGGCGGCGCCGACCGCTTGGTAATCCTTTACAACGAAACGCGGCTGGAAAAGCTTTCGCATGAGGAGCTCCATGGCATCAATCCGGGCGGCAGCTTTCGTTCCCCATTGGTGGCTCGCTTCCGGATTCGCGACGGCAAACAGGAACTGCTCTTTATGGTCAATCACTTAGCGCGCGGCAACGCCTCTGCACGGCACAAACAGGCGCAATTGCTCAACCAATGGGCGAAGGCGCAAACCTTGCCGCTGGTCGCGGTCGGCGATTGGAATTTCGATTGGGGCGTCATCGACGGCGATGTGCATCACGACAAGGGCTACGATAATCTCATTGCAAACGACGTGTTTCGCTGGGTGCGGCCGCCAATTCTCGTCAAAACTCAGGATTCCGGTCACAACAGCGTACTTGATTTTGTTTTCGTCGTCGGCGCGGCCAAGTCTTGGTTGGGCAGCTCTGAGATTATCGTCAAGCAAGGCGATTTTCCCAACAACGCCGAGACCAGCGACCACCGGCCCGTGATGGCGACTTTCCAGGTCGGCGCTGTCACACCTCTTCCCCCCGTAGTGACGCGCGCGGCCATCTTGGAGCGGATACATCTCCTGGAAGCGGAACTCGCCAAGTTGAAGCAGCTGGTGCAGCAGTTGCCGCCGGATTGAAAGCGACTTCTATTTCCCTTTTTCGCCAGCTCGATGACCTCGGGTTTCATCTTGAGAAATCCCAATGCGTCAACCGCTCGGATGCGAACCATGTATTCCGGATCGGACTTGACCAATTCGGCGAGCGCATCGGCGAACAAGTCCTCGTGCACGGCTCACGCCTCGTCGTCGGTCTCCGCGAGTTCGCTCGGCTTCGCAAAGAAGATGTAGGGGAACAGAGTAATACCGTGCTTTCCGAGGCTATCATGGCCCGCTTCAGATCTCCGACCGCGTTTCCGTCGACCTTTTCCGGGTCCACCGATTCGTCCAAAACCACCAGCACCTTGAGCGCGGGATCGCCGTCCCAATCCGTGTAGTCTTCTACTTCCACGCGGACCACGGGGATGCTGGGCGGCAGCTTCAGTTTCTTGAGGTTCAGGGCTTTCTTGGTTGCGGCACTAACTGGCATCGTTAAACTCCTGAGCCGTCGAGCCTGTGAATGATCTCACTCTTCATTCTACCTGATCACCGGCCTACGTCTGGTATTTCGCCGTGGCATGTGTTGAGCGTACCGAAAGCGATTACGTATCGCAATCCCTTGGCCCGATCGCGCTGGGGTCTTTCC
>JAKEHV010000581.1 GCA_022614915.1 Gemmataceae bacterium
ATTCCTTTGGTCCCGCCGCTCTATCAGTCCTCGGTTTACACGCTGCCCGACCTGGATGCGCTGGACCGCGTCCTCGACGATGGCCAGCCCGGGTATATCTACGCGCGGGACGCTCATCCCAACGCAAAACATCTGGCTGCGCGGTTGGCCGACTTGGAAGGCGGTCGCTGGGGCATCGTGTGCGGCTCCGGCATGGCGGCGATCACCGCCGTCTGCGTCGCCCATTTGCAACAAGGTCAGCGCATTGTCGCCAGCAATCGCCTCTATGGCCGCACCACGCAACTTTTGAACCAAGAACTCGTCCGCTTCGGCATACAGACGGAATTTGTCGATTGCAACGACCTGGGCGCGGTGGCGATGGCCCTCGAAAAAGAATCGCGCATCTTGTTCGTCGAAACGATATCTAATCCATTGTTGCGTCTAGTCGACATCGTGTCGCTGGCCACTTTGACCCGCGAGCGCGGCGCTCTCTTCGTTGTCGATAACACCTTCGCAACCCCCGCTCTGACCAGACCGCTCGCGCTGGGCGCGGACATTGTCATGGAAAGCCTGACGAAAATGATCGGCGGCCATAGCGATGTGACGCTCGGCTTCTTGGCAGGCAACAACCCCGATGCCTTGCCGCAGATTTCGGCCGCCGTCAGCATTTGGGGCCTGTCTTCGAATCCGTTCGATTGCTGGTTGGCGGAGCGCGGACTGGGCACGCTATCCTTGCGCATGCGTGCCGCGTCAGCGAACGCCGCCGCGCTGGCCGATTGGCTTGCAGGTCAGCGCGGCATTCGCCGCGTCGTCTATCCCGGCCGGGACGACCACCCCGATCGCGCTTTGGCGCCGCGCGTGCTGCAAGGCGCCTTGGGCAACATGCTTTGCTTCGATCTGGAAGGCGGCCGTGACGCGGTCAATCGGTTTCTCCGGGCCGCGCCGGGCATCCCCTTTAGTCCGTCGCTTGGCCACACCTTCACGACGCTGAGCTACCCCTGGTCCACCTCGCACCGCTACACCAGCCCCGCGGAAAAACGCCGCCAAGGAATCACGGAAGGATTGATTCGCCTTTCGGTCGGCGTAGAGGAATTGCCTTCGATCCAGGCGGAAATGCGCAAGGGATTGGAGTAAGGCAACATGTCGGAAATCTATGTGAGCACCGACATCGAAGCGGACGGACCGATTCCCGGACCGCATTCGATGCTGAGCTTCGCCTCGGCTGCGTTTAAGGCAGACAAGACGCTCGTCAGCACGTTTACCGCAAATTTGAAAACCCTGGCTGGCTCCTCGGGCGACCCGAAAACGATGGAATGGTGGCAAAGCAAGCCGGAAGCGTGGGCCGCATGCCGAACCAATCCGCGCGAACCGGAGGAGGTAATGCCGGAGTACGTGCGCTGGCTGAAAGCGCTGCCGGGCCGCCCCGTGTTCGTCGGTTATCCGGCGGCGTATGATTTTCTGTTCGTCTATTGGTATCTCATTCGCTTTGCCGCCGAGAGCCCCTTTTCGCATTCAGCGCTCGACATCAAGACCTACGCGATGGCCGTACTGGGGATCGATTACCGCGATTCGGTCAAGAAGAACATGCCGCGCGACTGGTTCGATAAGCTGCCGCACACGCACGTCGCTCTTGACGACGCCAAGGGCCAAGGGGCGCTTTTTTGCAACATGCTCGCGGCACGGCAAAAGGTCTTGGTGCAATCTCAGGAAGGGACTTTGCCCGAAGCCGGGTCAAGCCAAATGCGCTTAAGGAATCGCGGATCCAAGTGATCAAAATCCGCGTCAGTAGTGAGAAGTACTGCCTCCACAACGCTGGCTGTCGCAGCAATCCAAACGTCATTCTTGCCCATTGGCGTCCCACGCGTATTTGAAAAATGGTCAATCGCCGCATAGGAGTCGAGAATGAAATCGGTTCTCGATGTACCGCCCCGTGCGCTTGGCCCGAAACAAATGCAAGACAATGTTCGTGTCAAGCAAATAGAGCGAGCTTCTCGGCATCAACTCAAATCCTTGAGTGCCTGCTCGATTTGTTCATCGGTTTCGTCGCCGGGCCACTTGCCGAAAATACCGGCTATGCCATTCCTACTTTCTTGAGGCCTCGTTTGACGGCTTAGTTCTTTGAACTTGATGCCTTTTCTCTTCAGCGACTGCACCACCTTTTCTTCCAAGATGTATGTTCGGTTGGAGAGTACCATCGCTGGCGATTGCCGCAGAATGATCGGCAATGCCAGAGCTTCTTGTTTCGCGTTTAAGCGGATCACAATCTTCATGGAATTCTCCGTCGGCGAACAATTGCGGCACGGAATCAAAGCGTCTTTAGATACTCAATCACCGCCCGCCGCTCCTGCTCGGTAAACTCGTCGCCAAACGTGTGCCCCGCGTTGCTCTGGCCCGGGCGCGTCGTGTCGTAGACTCGCCGGCGTTCAATGGCGGGCAGCTTGTTCGCAATCGTCTGATCGAATTCGCTGATCTTCCAGCCGACGCGCTCAGCGTCGAAGTCTTCCTTCTCCGTACCGAACGAGCGTGTGAAGATCTTGGGCCGTGCCTTCGAATTCACCACGTGGTAGATGGTCGGCACGGATGCATTGTGGAAATAGGGCGCGGTAGCCCAGACACCGTCGAGGGGCGGGGCTTGGTAGCCGCGGTGGTCCTGGTACTCGATCTGCTTTCCATCCGGGCCTTTTTCTTGGGCCAGCCAGGTCTTCATGAAATAGTCGAAGTTCTTTCCGGAGAAGGAATCGCCCAGGATTGGGTCGGTGCCGACGGTCTTGAGCGGCACGACCTTGTTCGGATACTCGCCGTCCGGACCGTACGTGCCGTGGCAGCGGGCGCAGTTCTGGACGAAGAGTCCTTTGCCCTTGTTCGCCAGCCCGTGGTCGATGGTAAACGGATACTTGGGCGTTTGCACCGTCAGGATGAAGGAATGAATGTCGGCGAAGACCGGCTCTTGTTTTTTGATGTGGGTGGCGCTGTTGAAGGGACTGAGCAGGTTGGCCATGTCCACACGGACGGAATTGGCATCGACGCCGCCGTTCCAGTTGCGCGTCTTCTTGCGCTTGAGCAGCCACCAGGCCGGCGGATCGCTGCATATGTTTTCGAAGTAATCGAGCTTGATGGGCTTTTGCAATTCCAAGTCGGGCGTGCGGAATTCCAACAGGAACGCAACTGGCGTGATGGGGTCGATGGTGCCGCGCACGTGGCTGCCGATAAAGGGCAGTGTGACCGGCACGCCGCCGACCTTGGGCAATTCGTCGAACAGCCCCTGCACGTCGAGCGAGGCGTTGCCCAAGCCGATGATCGTTTCGCCGGCGACCCTGCCCGCGTGGCAGAGCAGACAATCGTTGACGATGCCCTTGCCGAACAGCCCTTTCGCGTAGTGCAAGCCCATCGGCAGGCCGCTGTTTTCGTAAGGCGCTTCGTGCAATCCGTAGCGGTCGCGGAAGCGCTTGGCGAAATCGGCCGGTTTCTCCTTGACGGTCCAGCGCTTCCAAACCTCCTCGTAGCCTGACGCCGACCACAGCGGCGGGTTCATCGCCGGCACGCCGCGGACGGCCTCCTTACCGCGAGCGGGGCTGCGCGCCTCGTCCGGTTCATCGGCCTTTGCTGCCGTTGCGGTTACAAGCCAAACCAGTCCAAGAATAGTGAAGGTGCGATACATAGGACACCGTCGAGAAATGGACCCGCCATCAGTTCCATTATCCTGTTGCTGTGCGCGTCTGCCAACAGATAACATAGGCGTACAGTGTTTATCATCCATCCCGCCGGCCTTGCTTCCGCTTGGGGAGCGTCATGCGACATTGCATCGTACTCTTGGGTTTCTTGATCGTAGTGGTGGCGTGTCGGTCCATCCTTGCCGGCGAGCAGCCCATCGATCCCAAGAAACTGCCGGCGTCTTTCGCCGGTGACGTGGATTTTCAGAAAGACATAGGGCCGATTTTGGAGCGCTCGTGCGTGCCCTGTCATGGGCCCAAGAAACAACACAATGGCTTGCGGCTGGATGCCGGTGAGTTCGCGCTGAAGGGCAGCAATTCCGGCAAGGTGATCCTACCCGGCCAAGCGGAAAAGAGCCGGCTTCTGCACGTGGTCGCGGGCCTGGACCCAGAAGTGCGCATGCCGCCGCGCGAAAAAACGCCGCTCACTCCGGTGGAGATTGCCAAGCTGCGCAAGTGGATTGAACGAGGCGCGCCCTGGCCGAAATCCGCCGCGGCAAAGACTGTCACGGAATCCCAGCACTGGTCTTTTCAAGCCATCCGGCGACCTGCGCTTCCGAAGGTGAAAAACGCGGCTTGGGTGCGGAATCCGATCGATGCGTTCGTTCTCGTCCAACTCGAACGAGAGGGCGTGCAACCCAGTCCGCAAGCCGACCGTGTTACGCTGATTCGCCGTCTCAGCTTCGATCTATTGGGCCTGCCGCCCACGCCGGAAGAAGTCGATGGTTTTGTCAAAGACGACAGGACCGACGCCTACGAAAAGCTGGTGGACCGGCTGCTGGCTTCGCCGCACTACGGCGAACGCTGGGGCCGACACTGGCTCGATCTCGCCCGCTACGGCGACAGCGACGGCTACGAACAGGACCGGCCGCGGCCTTTCGCCTGGCGTTACCGGCAATGGGTCATCGAAGCGCTCCACAAGGACATGCCGTTCGATCAATTCACCATCGAGCAACTGGCGGGAGATTTGTTGCCCGATGCGACGATCGCGCAAAAGATGGCGACCGGCTTTCACCGCAACACACTCACCAATCGCGAAGGCGGGACCGACAAAGAGCAATTCCGCGTCGAAGCTTGCGTCGATCGCGTCAGCACCACGGCGAAAGTCTACTTGGGTTTGACCTTTGGCTGCGCGCAATGCCACGACCACAAGTACGATCCCTTCAGCCAGCGCGAGTTCTACGAGTTCTTTGCCTTCTTCAACAGCGACGACGAAGTGGAGTTAACCGCGCCATTGCCGGGCGAGGAGGAGAAATACCAGATTGCCAAAGCGGCATTCGACAAAAAGAAGAAAGAGCTGCAAGACGTCGTCGCGGCGCGCAAGAAGGAAGTGCCGGCCAAGGAGCAGAAAACGGACAAGAAGCTGGTGGAACTCAACAAGATGCTCGCGGATCATGAGAAAAAAGCGCCGACGATATCCGTGACGCCGACCTTGGCCTTAGGCAAAGGGCGCAAGACTCACCTGCTGCTGCGCGGCGATTTCTTGCGCCCAGGAGTCGAAGTGAAACCTGCAACGCCCGCCGTGCTGCCTCTTCCCAAAACTGCCAGCGCTAGATTGACTCGGCTCGATCTGGCCCACTGGCTTATGGAAGAGGCGAATCCACTGACGGCGCGCGTCATCGCAAACTGGATTTGGCATCATTACTTTGGCCGGGGGTTTGTTGCCACGCTCGAGGATTTCGGCACGCAAGGCGAGCGGCCTTCGCATCCGGAGCTTCTCGACTACTTGGCGTCGGAACTCCGCGCACGCACTTGGAGTCTTAAGAGCTTTCACAAGTTCATCGTGACATCGGCAACTTACCGCCAGTCGTCCAAGGCACGGCCGGAACTATTGGCGCGCGATCCCAACAACACCTGGCTGGCACGGCAAAACCGCTTGCGTCTGGAAGCGGAGATTATTCGCGACAATGCGTTGGCGGTAAGCGGACTCCTGAACCGGACGATCGGCGGGCCAAGCGTCAAGCCGCCGCAGCCGGCCGGCGTCTCCGAGCTTACCTACGCCAACACCGCCAAGTGGGTGGAAAGCAAAGGCGCGGACCGATATCGTCGCGGCATGTACACCTGGTTCCAGCGCACCAGCCCGCATCCCATGCTGACGACCTTCGACGCTCCGGACGGCGTGCTCAGCTGCGTGCGCCGCGAGAAATCGAACACGCCGTTGCAAGCGCTCACGCTTTTGAACGATACGGTGTTTGTTGAATGTGCCCGGGCGCTTGGCAGGCGGATCATGACGGAAGCAAAGGGGGCGCCGGAGGAGCGCGTCGATTGGGCGTTTCATCTGTGCCTGGCGCGGCCACCCGCCGCCAAGGAGAAAGCCGCGCTCGTTGGCTTGTATCAGGAACTGGTGAAGGCAGCGAGTGCGGACACAACAGCATCCGCCCGTTTGTTGGGCGACGCGCCGCCCGCAAACATCGATCCCGCCGAAGCCGCCGCATGGACGGCGTTGGCGCGGACATTGCTCAATCTCGACGAAATCATGACAAGGGAATAGAGCCAGCGAAATCGAGAAGCGAAAATCGGTGTTGAACTTGGATGAGTAATGACTAGAGAATGAGCAACACTGAGGTTGCCCGTCATGAATGAAAATGGAGAACCACTCGTGGGCCGATTCGCCGTGAACGTGGAAGTTTCCCATTACGGCGACATGCTTCAGCACCGCGAAGGGAAACTGCCGGCGGAGAGAATTCGTCGCATCGCACTTTCCGGGATTGTAGATTCGGGCGCCGCAAAGTTGTTCTTGCCGGAAGGCGTCGCGCAACAGCTTGGCGTTCCCGTCAAGGGCAAGATACGCGTGAAATACGACGACAGCCAATCCGTATTACGCGACGAAGTCGAAGGAGTGTACGTGCAATTGCTTGGCCGGGGCGACATCTTTAGTGCCGTTGTCGAGCCTGGACGAAGCGATGCCTTAATCGGCGCCATCATCCTGGAAGACTTGGATTTCCGGGTGGACTGCAAGAAGCAGCGGCTGATTCCTCGCGACCCCGAATACGTCTCTGCTGAGAACTAGTTCATTCCTCCATCCGCGCCCCAATCGTCGCCAACTCCAGCCAGCGATCCGCCGGAGTGTCCGCTGTCCAAGCGATGCCGCGAAGGAGCAGAATCCGAAACAAGGGATCGTCGAACGTCCACGTGTAGTGGCCGAGAATGCACACGAACACGCGGCCCTTGCCTTTTTCCACGGTCCAAAGCTGCGGCCGCGGCGATTTGTCTTCCACGCATTCGCCGAGGACACGGATGTTCTTGGGGTCGCCGACCAGGTTCCAATAGCTTTCGTCCAGAAACTGCGTCTTTCCGAGGCCGCGCGTAATGGGATGCTTCGGGTCCAACGTCATTTCCAATGGGCCATGGCGAAACTTCGTCTGGCGCGAGTCGGAGGCGAGCCCGATGCGTTCGGCGAGGACGCCGGCGTCCTTGCGGCCTTCGACAGCCCAGTGGATGTAGACCAATCCGCCGCCGCGCGCGAGAAAAGCGTCGAGGTCTTTCGCTTTGTCCTTTTCCCAACCGAAGCCCGCCGAGTAAAACACGATGACGTCGGCTGTTTGCCATTGCTTCGGGGAGGGCCAGCCGTGCGCCGTGTCCAACTTGAGCCCTTCGCCATGAGACAGCAGATTGAGCCAACGCCGCTGCCAGAGCGGGTAATCGTGTTCGCCTGGGCCGTGGTCCTTGGGCCCGGCGGCGAGCACGACATGCACCTTGCCGTGAAATCCCAAAGGAGGAATGCGCGTCTTGAGAATCGCGTCGACCTCCGCCTTCTTCCGTGGCGCGGGCGCGCCGCTGCGTTCGAGCGACGCCGGCTGCATCGGCTCGGTCAACAGAAACGTCATGAGATCGCGCACGTCCTCCGGCGCGAGCTTTTTGTCCAGTCCCTCCGGCATCACCGAAACGGGCGACGTGCCGAGCTGATCGATGTTGTCCTTTTCAATGGGAGTTTCTTTGCCCTCATTGTTGCCGACGAAAAGTTTGCCGCCGTCGCTGCGCAGCGTGCCGGTTAGAGTTCGGCCATCCTTCAGTGAGACGACATAGGTCAAGTGGTCCGGATTGAGCGCCGCGCTCGGCGTGCGAATGTCGCGCAGCACCGAGGCGTAATCGCGCTGCACGAGGTTGGACAAATCCGGTCCGAGCTTACCGCCTTCGCCGCGTACGACGTGGCAGCGCGAGCACTGGGCGACGTCACCGAAGAAGAGATTCTTACCGCGGTGCCAATTGCCGCCTTTGAGCTCGGGGATTTCGCGCTGTGCGATCTCTTCCTTTTTCAAGCTCGCCCATGGCAGATAGAAACGATTCAGCGGCAGTGCGCGTGGCCGCGCGTCTTCGTTGGTGGCGACGCTGACGTGCAGAATTGCCGGCCGTTTGCCGGTCGCAAACTGCAATTCCAGAGGGATTAACTCACCGTCCCTTGCCTTGAAACGATAAATCGACACGTCGCTCTTTTCGTAAACCTTTTGCTCGGACGCCAAGTTTACCTTGAGCAAACGGGCCAGACCGTTGCCCGAAAACGTCAGCGCCACGGTTTCTTCCGGCCAGGTGTAATCAATGACCGTGCCCGGTTGCAGCGCCGGCCGCAACATGTGCCACAGATTTAGTTTCGTCTTGAGAACGAGCACTCCTTCCTTGTCGAGCAACTTCCATAAGGCCTCGTGCTCGGCACTCGTCTCGGTCAAGGCGCGGCTGACTTCCAAGTCCAAATGCGGCAACCAGCCGGACCAGGTTTCGCCTTTCGCTCCTTTGAACTCGGCGTAGACGCCGTGCAAATCGTAGCCTACGTCAATTACTGCGTGCTGCGACATCGCCCCCGAGGCGGACTTCGTTCGCCCAAGACCCGGCAGTGTTACCGCGTATCCCAGGGCTTCCGTGGTGGAGCGCGTCGAAAGCACAAGCGTGCGCTGGTCCGGCGTCACTTGGGCGGACAGCACCGGCACGTCGAAGCGCGGCGTCGCGCGCTGCATCTGCACGATGGCATACGGCGGAATCAGCGTCTCAAAGCGGTCGCCGGGCCGAACGTAAGCGCCCTGCTCGATGCGCGACTGCTTCACTAAGTCCTTCAATTGCGCCGGGTCAACGGGCTTGTCGAATGTAATGTGCACTTCGCCGGGGCCGGCGCTCCACGCCAGCGCCGGCTGCGGCGCTTTGGAATCGCTGTACGTGATCTTGAAGAGCTTGCCCTTGCCCTGCGGCCCCGTTCCCCAGTCGGGCGGCCCGCTATGACAGCAAACGACGAG
Organism: Gemmataceae bacterium; assembly: GCA_022614915.1. Taxonomy (GTDB): domain Bacteria; phylum Planctomycetota; class Planctomycetia; order Gemmatales; family Gemmataceae; genus JAKEFD01. The sequence goes on from JAKEHV010000581.1 coordinate 8,912, forward strand.
TTCCCCTTTGGGCGAAACGCACGCATCGACCGTGAGCATTTGCAGACATGCGAAGAGATGGTTCTGCGCGACGTAGCCCTTTTCCGTTTTCACGAGCTTCGTGCGATAGAGCTTGCCACGCGATTCGCCGCACACGATGGCGTCGCCGGCCCAATCGGCGGGACCAAAATGCGGCCCGCCATGAACGCCGTCGTTAAACAAGAGTCCGCAAGTCGATTGGTGCTGCGGGCCGTAATCGAAT
>JAKEHV010000582.1 GCA_022614915.1 Gemmataceae bacterium
ATGCCGCCGCCCACGCTGGCTTCGAAGGCGACGGCCTTTTTGTGGCGGCGGCCGGCATCGAACACTTCCGCTCCGTGCAAAGCGAGCAGCGCTTTGTTCGCGGTGACTACGTCTTTGCCGGCGGCCAACAGTTCCAGGACGGCCCGCCGCGCCCAATCGACGCCGCCCACGACTTCCACGGCGACATGGATGGCGGGATCGTCAAGCACTTTCCGCAAATCGGTCGTGACGATGCCGTGCGGAACGCAGTCGGGCCGAGGCTTGGTAGGGTCTTTGACGACGACGCGCGTGAGGCGAATGGGCCGTCCGGCCCGGGCGGTAATGCGCTCTGGATGCTCCAGGAGGATTTGGGCCACGCCGCTGCCGACGGTGCCGCAGCCGATCAGTGCGACATCAAGCGGTTCCATGCGATTGCAACTCTGCTGAACCTTCGACTACGCAAGAAACCTCTATTATAATGACAACAGCGGCTGTTGTTTCGGTGAGGGAAACCGATGCGACCCAGGATCTACGTCAATACGCCTACTGAACACGCTTTGTTCCTCCGGCTGTTCATCACCAACGGCGGGGGCTGGTGACGCCGCGCTTCACTTCCATCTCATTCGCATTCCACAGTTCGAACCTGCGCTCATCGTGTAAAACCATGTGCGCATTTTTGGAGGAATTGCCATGCCTGCTACAGAAGGCATAACGTTATTTACCATACTCTGCCGGCTCACTTGGATGCTGTTTGGCCCATTTGCCTTGATGTTCGCCGCCTTTTCCATCGTGCGGCTCGGCGAAAGCTGGCTGACCGCTGCGGACATCGCGTTTTTTGTTATCCTTGGCGTGATGCTCTTGGGCCGCTACCTGGAATTTCAAAGCGGTCAGGCGCAAACTGCCAGCGGCGAACCCGCGACGCGCGCCCACTTGGTTCGCTACTTGACTGTCATGCCGGTCGTCGCCATCGGTGCCTGGGTGCTGTTGAATCTTGTCGCCGTACATTGGCTGGCCCGTTCATGACGCGCGACAGGAGTCAGGGACAATCATGCCGCATCTAGACGTACCGCAGTTTCTCGGCTTGCTTGCCGTATTGCTTCTGGCGGCGAAGGCGCTCGGTGCCGCGGCCCAAGCCATTGGCCAGCCGGCCGTGCTGGGCGAACTGGTGGCCGGAGTGCTCGTGGGTGGCTCCGTGCTCGGGCTCATCGATTTGCAAGACGCGCGTGATCCGCGCAACGAGGTGCTGCATTTCCTGGGTGAAATGGGCGTCGTCATTCTGCTCTTCGAAATCGGCTTGGAGTCGAACTTGCGCAAGTTGCTCGAAGTGGGCGGCGTCTCGGCGCTCGTCGCCTTGGTCGGAGTGGTGTTGCCGTTCGCCTTGGGATATGGCATCTGCCGGCTCTTAGATCTTGGCAACTTGGTCGCGATCGTCGCGGGCGCTTCGTTGACCGCGACCAGCGTCGGCATCACGGCGCGAGTGCTGTCGGACCTCGGCAGATTGCAGGAGCCGGAAAGCCAGATCGTACTGGGCGCTGCGGTGCTGGACGATGTGATCGGCTTGGTGATTCTGACGGTGGTGTCCGGGCTCGCGCTAGGGGAAGAAATCAGCGCGCTCGGAGTCGCGAAGATTACCGCGGTGGCGTTCGGTTTTCTTATCGCGACGCTGCTCTTGGGCCGGCTAGTGATGCCCACGTTGTTTCGGCTGGCGTCGAAGCACATCAACTTGCCTGGCACGCCGACCATGCTGGCTTTGATGTTGGCGCTCGGCCTGGCCTGGCTGGCGCACGTTGCCGGTTCGGCGCACATCATCGGCGCGTTCGCGGCGGGCTTGCTGCTCGCCGGCTCGCTGCACGCCAAGGATATTGAAAAAGGCGTCGCCAGTCTGGGCCATTTTTTTGTCCCGCTGTTCTTCGTCACGGTCGGGGCCGCGGTGGACGTGAGCGTATTCAATCCGTTTGACCCGGCGAACCAGCGCACGCTGCTCGTGGGCAGCCTGCTCATCGCGGGTGCCATTGCCGGCAAGTTTCTGGCCGGCTATGCGCCGTTCTGGTTCAAGGGCAAAAAGAGCGTCATCGGCGTGGGCATGGTCCCGCGCGGCGAGGTGGGCTTGATCTTCGCGCAGAAGGGGCTGGAAACGCGCGTTTTCGATGCCGGCATGTTCAGCGCCGTGACGCTCATGGTCATGGTGACGACGTTCATCGCTCCGCCCTTGCTCAAAGTCCTCTTCCCACCTAGACCGCAAACGCCCAAGCCGCCGCCCCCCGAAGGCATCGAAGATTTGGTGACAGAAGCTTGATTGGCGGCTGGGCAAACAAGAATGTTCGCCCCACGTTACTGCCAGGGCAGCTTGTCGAGGCTCACATTGCCGCCGCTTAAGACAACGCCGACACGGCGCATGTTAGAGTGGCCGCGAAAGCGCGTTGTCAACGTCGCCGCGACCGCCACGGCCGAGCTCGGCTCGATCAGCAGCTTGGCCCGCTCCCATGCCAGCCGCATTGCTTCGATGATTTCTGACTCCGTCACAGTGACGACTTCTTCCACTTGATCGCGCACCAGCGGCCAGGTCAGCTCGCCCAAACTTGTGAGCAAGCCGTCGGCGATCGTCTTCGGCCCGGTTTGGGGCACAAGCTTGCCGGTCCGCTTGGAGCGCGCCGCGTCGTCAGCGCCCAGCGGCTCAGCGGCGAAAACGCGGACGCGCGGGTTGATTCCTTTTGCCGCAATACAGATTCCTGCCACAAGACCGCCGCCGCCGATGGGCGCCACGATCGCATCCAGGTCGCGGACTTGTTCCAAAAGCTCCAGCGCAACGGTGCCCTGGCCGGCGATGATGTCGGGGTGGTTGTAGGGCGGGATGAGGATTGCGCCGGTTTCCGCCTGCACCTTGGCAGTGATTTCTTCACGGGCGGCGAGCGTGGGCGCGCATTCGACGATGCGGCCGCCGTAGTCCGCGACGGCGCGTTTCTTGACGGGCGAAGCGGTGCTGGGCATGACAATGTGCGCGGCAATGCCGCGCAGCTTGGCTGCCAGCGCGAGCGCCTGGGCGTGATTGCCGGAGCTATGCGTGACGACTCCGCGCGCGGCCTCCTGTTCGGACAGCTTGTCCACGGCATTGCACGCGCCGCGGAATTTGAAGGCGCCGACCTTTTGCAGGTGCTCGCATTTGAAGAAAAGCTGCCGGCCCGCCAAACGGTCCAGGGTGGCGCATGTGCTAATGGGAGTGCGATGCGCCTTGCCCGCGATCCGCTGGGCAGCACGGTTTACGTCGGACATGGTGATGGCATAATCGGACATGGTCAAACTGCCTTATTGTCTGAAATCCCGGTCGACCTCTAGAATTAGAGTTGTTTTCACGATATGTTTATCATTTATTAGCGTAATCCGCATCTGGGAGCATTCGTGCCGTGAAGAAGATCGCCATCGTCCCGACGCTATTGACGCTGGGCAACGGCATTTGCGGCTTTGTCGC
>JAKEHV010000111.1 GCA_022614915.1 Gemmataceae bacterium
CGGTGCCGGCGAAGTCTTTGCCATAGGGCATGCGTAACAAAAAGCGCGGCAGGGCCAGGCCGACATATTCGGCCTCCGGCAATTGCCGAAGCTCTTGCCAGAGTTCTTGGGCGGCGGCATCAACACGCCAGTCGCGCGGGTCGGGGTTGCTCCAGAGGGAAGTGCTCCCCAGCACACGGCTGTGGGCGGCCGCAAGAAACGGCGCGCCGGCCTTGCTGGCGATCTTGGCCAGGTTGGCGAGTATTTCCACATCCTGTTGGCCAGGACCAAACGTGTACAGGCCGACCACCACCGCCCAAGGCTGTGCCCCAAGCGTGCCCACCGTTCGCTCGACCAGGAACTCGTAAACTCCGGTCCGGCTCAAATCATCGACGCCGACGACATCGTCCGCCAATTCCTCCTTGGTCACATCCAGCATGTACAGTTGCAATCTTTCATCGGTTTCCAACCGGCTCACCAAAAGCGCCAAACCGCGCCAGGCTGACTCCAGAGCTTGGAAGTCCGGATGGTGCAAGAGCGCCCGCATTTGAGCACTGACCGCCTCATCCAGCACCGCTTCGAAGTCCGCTAAGCGCGGCGGCGTGCGGGCGGCGAGGTGCGGCTGGACGATCTTTTTCAAAAACTGATTCCAGTCCGTTTCGCCGGATACCGCTTCGATTGGAAACGCTGCTTTTTCACCGAGAATGTGTTCCAAGAGGTTTTCTTGCGAAACTGAGGCCGGCGCGGGCGAAGTCGTTTCGGGAATCTTGGCTGCCGAAGGCCAGGCTTTGATCTCGGCCGCGGCGGCCGCGAACTGGGCGGGATCTTGCAGGCGACGCCGCAGATTCCGTAGTGACTCAAATATATCCAAACGCTGAAACAGTTGGTCGGGCTCGAAATCCTCCAGGTTCCAGAAAGAAATGGCCATCTGCTTCTCGGGATTGGGACCCAACCGCATGTTGACCTGTGCGCTCGATCGGGCCAGGATCTGCTCGAAGTTGTCGCGGTCGATCAGAACCGGTCTGCGCTCGTCCAAGTGAGGTTGGCCCGACTTCCGGCCATGGCCGCTGAAATTCCCCAGAATCAGAATCCGGAACGGCGTTTGGGGATCGAGGTCTTCCTGGTCGCCGGCGGCGCCGGCAGTGAGGTTAATTTGTCCGACACGGAGGTTCCATGATTTCGCCATGATGTACGCCCTGAATTCAGAGCCGCGGCCGTAAGGAAGCGGGAAATCCTATGATAAGCGTCTTTCTTCGATCCATAGTACAATCGTCTGTGCCAGCGGTGTGAATAATTCGTGTTATCAACGCAAGTGAAGGGAGCATTATCATGAGCCGGTCGCGGGCCGCTTTGTTCGTGTGTGTCGGCATTTTGGCGCTGGCCGGCTTGGGCGCAGTGTCGGGATCGGGTGAGTCGGCGCAGCCGGAAAAGAAACTGGCCTGGGCCATCGCCGTCCACGGCGGCGCGGGAGGCGCCCCGCCCGCCGCCGGCAAAAGCAGTCCGCGCGAGGCCGCGCTGCGCGCCCACTTGAACCTCGGTCGCGAGATGTTGGCCAAGGGTTGCTCGGCGCTAGACACCTGCGAAACCGTCGTCCGCGCCTTCGAGGACGACCCGCTGTTCAATGCCGGCAAAGGCGCGGTCTATACCGCCGAAGGCAAACACTCGCTCGACGCCTCCATCATGGAAGGCGGCAACCTCCGCATCGGCGCGGTCGCCGGTGTGCGCACGGTCAAGAACCCGATCACGTTGGCGCGGATGGTGATGGAAAAGACCAAACACGTGCTCCTCATCCGCGACGGGGCCGAGGAATTCGCACAGAAGTTAGGATTGGAGATGGTCCCGAACAGCTATTTCGACACACCCAAACGCAAGAAAACTCCGGACGACAAGAAAGACAATACGGAAACCGAGGGCGGCGGCACGGTCGGCTGCGTGTGTCTGGACCGGCACGGCAACCTGGCCGCGGCGACTTCAACAGGCGGGATGAGCGGAGTCATGGCCGGCAGGGTCGGTGATACGCCGATCGCCGGCGCGGGCACCTTCGCCAACAACAAAACCTGTGCCGTCTCCGGCACCGGGACCGGCGAGCAATTCATCCGCCACAATGTCGCGTATCGCATCTCGGTGCTGATGGAATACAAGAAGCTAAGCGTGGAAAAGGCGGCTGACGAAGTGATCCACAACGTTCTCAACAAAGGCAACGGCGGGATTATCGCCGTCTCAGCCAAAGGCGAAATCGCCATGCCGTACAACACCGCCGGCATGGCCCGCGGCGCGGCGGACGCTTCCGGCAGATTCGAGTACGGCATCGGCAAGGAACTAAGGAAAGAGAGAATTCCGTGATCAATTCTCGCAAAAGCGCAATGTCGATCTTTCGTGCCTTTCTTTGCGCCTTAGCGCCTTTGCGAGAGATTCCCCTCACCCCCAACCCCTCTCCCTCCAGGGCGAGGGGAGATCTTAGGTCTCATTCACACGGAAGGCCGCCAGTTTTCGCTGAAACTCCGGCCGGTCGAGCACGTCGCGGTTGACGACATGGTCCGGCACGAGACCGCACGCCGCCCGGATCATGCCTTCTGCCATCGCCTTGGCCGTCGCCTTCCAGACATCCGTGGTCGAAGCGTTCCAGTGGGGGGTGAGGATAATGTTATCGAGCGCCAACAGTGGATCGTCGGGCGGCGGCGGTTCGGCAGCGAACACATCCAGGGCAGCGCCGGATATCTTCTTGTTCCGCAACACCTCGACCAATGCTCTTTCATCGACCAGCTCGCCGCGTGCAACATTGACAAAGTACGCCGTCGGCTTCATGAGCGTGAACTGCTCCCGGCCAATTAGTTGCTTGGTCTCTTGAGTAAGCCGGCAATGCAGACTGACGAAATCCGCTTCGCGCAGCACTTCCTCCAGCGACATGAGCCGCACGCCGAGATAGTGCGCCTGTTCCGCGTCGGCGTGCGGCGAATAGGCCAGCACATGCATCGAGAACGGCGCGACCAGTCGCACCAGCTCTCGGCCGCTGTGCCCTAACCCAATGATGCCGAGCGTGCGTCCTTCCAATTCGCTGCCCATAACTTGGGCTTGCAAGTCCCAGCGGCCGGCGCGGGTGATGCGGTCTTGCTGCGGCAGTTTTTTGGCCAGCGCCAGCATAAACAGAAGCGCCGACGACGCTGTCGAGTGATTGAGCGCCAAGGGGGCATTGAAGAGGGCGACGTCATGATCGGTACAGGCCTGGACGTCGATCTTGTCGTAACCCGCGCCGGATCGGCCGACGACGACGAGGCCGCCCGCCCCTTGCGCGAATGTGTCGCGCTTGACCCACGGCCGCAGGACGATCAGGCCGTCCACGCCGGCGATGTGCTCGGGCTTGACTTCGAGAGAATAGAAGTGCTCCCAATACGATTCCCCCTCACCCCCAACCCCTCTCCCCCCAGGGGGCGAGGGGAGAAGCCGTGGCGGCGCTTGGTCGAGCAGAAAGTGATGCCGAATGAAGGCGTGCCGTTCGAGCAACGGCACGCCGCAATCCCCGTACGCGCCTTGCCCCTCTTCGTTGAGGAAATCACCGCTGAGCGCAACGCGAAACACGCGCATGGCGCAAGCCTCCAACTACTTTGTCTGCGTGAACTTCGTGAGCCAGTCGCCGTCCCATAGGCTGGGGAACGAATGTTGCACGTAGGGGTGCGCTCGAATGGCGTCTTCGTTCAGCTCCAACCCAAGTCCCGGTTTGTCGGAGAGCACGAATTCGCCGTTTCGGATCGGGTTCCAGCCGCCGACAAGTTCCTTCCGCCAGGGCACGTCGAAGTCGGCGAAGGCCTCCTGGATCATGAAGTTGGGCGTGCTGACGTCGAAGTGCAAGGCGGCCGCCAAGGCGACCGGACCGATGGAGCAGTGCGGCGCAACGCGCAAGTCCTGGACGGCCGCCATCGCCGCGATCTTCTTGCCCGCCAGGATGCCGCCGCAATGGGCCAGGTCCATCTGCACAACGCCAACAGCCCTGAGCGCGATCAATCGATAGAAATCCGCCAGCGTGTAAAGCCGCTCGCCGGCGGCGATGGGACTCGTCACCCTGCGTTTCACCTCCGCTAATAAGTCGAGGCTCTCGGGCGCGACCGGCTCCTCGCACCAGACCGGGTGGAAGCGCTCCAGTTTCCGCAAAATATCGATGGCGCACCCCGCCGACAGCCGGCCATGCACTTCGATCATGAGCCCTACGTTGGGTCCCACCGCTTCAGCCACGGCCGCGACGGTTTCGACGACGGCTTCACTTTGCTCCGCTGTCAGTTCCTTCCAAGCCGTGCCGAATGGATCGAACTTGAGAGCGCGATAACCGTTGGCCAGCGCCTCTTTGGCGCGGTCGGCGTAGTCGCGTGGCGTCTTGGCGCCGCCGTACCAACCGTTGGCGTAAGCCGGGATGCGCTCGTGGCAGCGGCCGCCCAAGAGACGATAGACCGGTTGGCCGCACGCTTTGCCTACGATGTCCCAGCAGGCGATTTCGACCGCGCTGATCGAGGTCATGATCGTCGATCCGCCCTGGTACTGGTCGCGGATCATGCCGCCGATCAGTTTTTCGATGTCAAACGGATCACGGCCCAGCACCCGGCTCTCGACCCACTCATGCAATAGGGTTTGAACAGTCTTTTCCTGCCATTCGAGCGTGGCTTCGCCCACGCCGGTCAATCCCGTCTCCGTCGTCAAACGCAGAAAGAGATAATTTCGCAGTCCGCCATTCGCCAGAAATGTTTCAAAGCGTGTAATCTTCATGCTGTTTGATCCGTGCCCATCCGTGTAATCCGTGGTTAGAAGCTTCTTAGCGCACCGCGATCGGAGTCCCCGGTGATCCGCTCGCGCCCTTGAGTCGCAGAGGCGCGAAGACAAACGCGAATTCATACACGCGGTCGCGGGCCAGCTCTTCCAGGTCCAGATTCTCCAAATTGTAGATGCCGTGCCGGACCAGGAGCAGTTGATGCACTTCGAACGGCCGATCCGGATTCTCGTGGGGGACGACTTCGGTGGCCCACGTGTCCGAGCCGACCATGACGATCTTGCGGTCGCACAACCACTGCGCCGCCGCCATGCCCAGGCCCGGCTCACCTTTGCCGTAGAGCTCGTTGTTCTTCATCCAGAGCTGTCCGTGGCCGGTGCGAAACAGGACGACGTCGCCTTCGCCGATTTTCGTGCCTTGTTTCTTTAACGCGCCTTCGACGTCCGCGACCGTGATGACTTCGCCGATTTTCATCGCTTGCACGCCCTTGAAACCGGCGACATCGACGAGGACGCCGCGCGTGAAAAAGACGCCGACGTTTTCGATGCCGAGTTTTTCCAAACCATAGGGCTTGCCGAACTCGGAGCGGCGGAAGCCGTTGTAGAAATAGTCGTCGCCGCCCATGCGCACGCCGATGTGGCCCAAACCGTCGAGCTGCGTGCCGACCTGGCCGAGCTCGCCGCTCACCAACTCATCGTGATGCACGACTTTGTTCTTGCCGACAGGGCCGCCGGTGGGCGAACCGGGAATGGTCAAGCTGAAATGGCGTTTGCCCGGCAGCGGCATGCCGTGTTCGTAGAGCCGGCCGAGCTGATAGATTTTGCCGTCGCGGATGAGGCTGGCGGCGGACTTGACGCGCTCCGCCGTCAAGCGGTTGGCGGCGCCGCGCTCGTCCTTCGCGCCCCAAGGCGAGGGCCACCATACCGGGCCGATGGGCGTTTGCGGTTCTTGCGCGGAAAAGGCCAAACCGGCAAAGGCCAAGAGATAGAGTAGTACGAAGCGGTGCTTGCGCGGACGCACGGTGATGCTCCTTGGTTCGTAGTAGGCACACTCCGTGTGCCGTCGCGGATTACGGCACACGGACTGTGCCTACTACATTGCGTCTTGCAGGATGGCGCATGGGAGCGTATTTTGCAAGCGCTGAAAAATGTGAGTGGTGAGTAGTGAGTGGTGAGTGGGTACACAATGAAGTTCAGCTACCTCTTTTACGAGCCGATCCCGGAGCTGTCCGAGCTCGATCGGCGCATGCAGCACCTGGCGTCGCTTGGCTATCACGGCATTGAGCTGTCGGCGTTTCATCCCTTGCCCTACCGCGTCGACGAGATCGCGGAGTTGTCGCGCAAGCATCAGTTACCGGTGGTGTCGCTCTTGTCCGGTTGGTCTTACTCCGCAGAGGGCTTGTGTTTGTCCAGTCCGGACGCCGCCGTGCGCGCGCGGGCCGTGCAGCGGCTCATCGATTACGCTCGCCAGGCAGCACGGCTGGGGGCCGTTGTGGTTGTGGGCTTGATGCAAGGGCTGCGCAAGGATGAATCCGACGAAGGCCGCGCTCAAGAAAGCATTGCCCAATGTTTGAAAGAGGTTGCCGCGGAAGCCGAGAAGGCGAACATCACGCTGGTGCTCGAGCCGGTCAATCACTTGCAGGTCGGCTTCAACCACACGGCGGACGAGGCGGCGGTTCTTGTCCAGCGCGTCGGCTCGCCGGCACTTGGCTACATGCTCGACACCATCCACATGAACATCGAGGAGCGCTCGCTGCTTGGTTGCATCGGCGCGCACGGCCCGCGCATTCGCCACTTCCACTTGTGCGAGACCAACGGCGGCCCGTTCGGCAGCGGCAATCTTGACTTCCGTGCGGTGCTCGACACCCTGCGGGACAGCGGCTACCAGCACTTTGTTTCGATCAAGATCTATCGCAAGCTCGGTTGGGAAGAAGGCAGCCGCCAGGCCGCCGACTTCTTGCGCGGTTCTGGTGCGGACTTCTAACGGGAGCCAAGATGCACGACAGTCTCTTTGACCTTACTGGCCGAGTGGCTCTCGTGACCGGTGCGGCGCGGGGCTTAGGCCGAGCCATTGCGCTGGGCCTGGCGCAACACGGCGCGGCTGTTGCCATCGCAGACCGGAACCTCGAAGAGGCGGAAAAAACAGCGGCGGAAATCCGTGGGAATGCCGGCAATGCCGTCGCATGCGGCTGTGACGTTTCAGAAAAGAGCGAGGTCGTCGAGCTCGTGGCACACGTGATGGGGAAACTCGGCCCCATCGACATCCTGATCAACAATGCCGGGATCACCAAACGGATCGCGCTTTTTGACTGGCAAGAAAGCGACTGGGAAGAAGTGATCCGCATCAATCAGATCGGCACATTTCTCGTGGCCCGCGCCGTCGGCAAGCACATGGTCGAGCGGCGGCGCGGCAGCATCGTCAACATGGCGGCGCTGGGCGGCGGCCTTCTCGGTTTAGGCCGCGGCAATGCGATTTATTGCAGCACCAAGGGCGCCGTCGTCGCGCTCACGCGCGATCTGGCCGCCGAATGGGCCCAGTTCGGCGTCCGCGTCAATTGCGTCGCCCCCGGCTGGTTTCGCACCGACATGAACGCGCCGCTGCTCAAGAATCCCGCAGTGGTCGAACGGATTCTCGACCGGGTTCCGTTGGGCCGGCTCGGCGAACCCGAAGACGTGGTCGGACCGGTCCTGTTCCTCGCTTCCGACGCCGCGGCCATGATCACAGGCCACTGCTTGCCTATCGACGGCGGTGTTTCCGCCATTGTGAGCTTATCGCGCGAGCCGGTAGTGAAATAACTAGACGTCAAAGATGTCTTTCACCTTGATTTTCCAGCCCGGGACCGCGGGCTCGGCTTCAGCGGTGTCACCCATCTTGTAAATCGTTGGCTTGGTGGGATTCTCCGCACGGTAGACCGTCACTGTGCGCGCTTCGGGGTCGACATCCCACACAACTTTTGTGCCGGCGGCGAAATGGTCCATGCGTTTAGCCGCCATTTCCTCTTCCGCCGCGTCGCCATAGTCGTTTTCACTGCGCACTTCGGCGGCAAATGTCGGGGGGCCTTTGAGGAAACACATTCGGTCCCTCGACAACGGACCGTCATAATAGGATGCATCGGGCGAGAACGACTCTCTGCCCGACGGCAATTCGCGAACAGCATAGCCAACGCCATCGGGATATGCTTTTCCCTTTTTTTTCTTCTTGGCATATTGGCGAAGACTGACAAAGATCTCACCCGCCGACGCGCTGGGTAGGTCGCCTGAGGGCATATAGTGCACAATCCTTCCGCCGATGAGTTCCGCCTTTCCCTCGGTTCGAAGAAGATCATCCAATGTTGATCGTGTAACGGTGGACATAGCTTTTCCCGTGATTCTCCTCACGCCGCAAGCCAAGCAATGCGATGCTCGAGGACGTGCGGACTCAGTCTCCTGTAACCTCGCATTCTAGTCGATCGCGATGAATCTCACCATAACCAAGCGCCACCTTCCAATTCCGCGACATCGCATGCTCCGAGCGCGAAACGTAAACGGGGACTATCTCTTCACTTTATTCCGGAAATACTCCATCGTCCGCCGCATGCCTTCACGGCGCTCGATCTTCGGCTCCCAACCGAGCACTTGCTTGGCCCGCGTGATGTCCGGCCGCCGCACTTTCGGGTCATCTTGCGGCAAGGGGCGAAACTCGATCCGGCTCTTGGCGCCCGACAATTCCAGAATCTCTTTGGCGAAGTCGAGAATGCTCACCTCGTTGGGGTTGCCGAGGTTGACCGGGTCGTGGAAGTCGGCGAAAAGAAGGCGCGAAATCCCTTCGACGAGGTCGGCGACGTAACAGAAACTGCGTGTCTGCGAACCGTCGCCGTAAACGGTCACCGGTTCGCCGCGCAGTGCCTGACCCATGAGGTTGGGCACGACGCGGCCGTCGTCCAGGCGCATGCGTTCGCCATAGGTGTTGAAGATGCGGACGATGTGCGTGTTGACGCCGTGGCTGCGGTGATAGGCCATGGTCATGGCCTCGGCAAAGCGTTTGGCCTCGTCATATACTCCGCGGACGCCGATGGGATTGACGTTTCCCCAGTAATCTTCGCGCTGCGGGTGAACCTCGGGATCGCCGTAGACTTCGCTGGTGCTGGCGAGCAGATAGCGGGACTTTTTCGCTTTCGCCAGGCCAAGCGTGTTGTGGGTGCCGAGCGAGCCGACTTTGAGCGTCGGGATGGGATGGCGCAGGTAATCGACTGGGCTGGCGGGCGAGGCGAAGTGGAGGATGTTGTCCACCGGGCCGTCGATGTCGATATGGTGGGAAATGTCGTGGCGGATGAAGGAGAACTTGGGATTGGAGCGCAACTGTTCGATATTGCCGCCGCCGCCGGTGATGTAGTTGTCGACGCAAATCACTTCGTGACCGTCGGCGAGAAAGCGCTCACACAGATGGGAACCGACGAAACCCGCCCCGCCGGTGATCAGCGTGCGCATGGAGGTCCTTTCTTGAGTGGAATGAGTTGTTCGAATTGTAGCATCTTTCAAAAGAAAACGCCCGCTTGGGTTTACGCTTCGGCGAGGTATCCACCGAGCGCAAAACGCAAGCGGGCGCTGGTTCCGTTTAGCGTTCGCAAGTTTCCGCGCCGCGGCGGGCGCTGCAGCGAACGCTAAACAAGACCGGGGGTCCTACTCGATCACCGCGAGGATGTCGTCCTCGGACATGATCAGGTACTCTTCGCCGTCCACGGTGACTTCGTTGCCGGCGTAAGACGAGAATAAGACGCGATCGCCTTCCTTCACTTGGAAGTTGCCGCGTTTGCCGTTGTCCAAGAGCCTGCCGTCGCCGACGCTCAGGATCTTGCCTTGACGCGGTTTTTCTTTCGCGGTGTCGGGCAATACGATACCGCCGGCCGTCTTTTCTTCGGCTTCGAGCCTCTTTACTACCACTTTGTCATTGAGCGGCACGACTTTCATGTCGCAAGTCCTCAGTTGGGTTATTGTGAATCTTCCTGCCCCTCGCGAAGCAGGTGGCCATACGCTTTCATCAAGGCCCGCACGACAGTATATAGAAGGACGTTCCTGCTGACCGGCTTGGGAATCACACTATAGGCGCGGACGGTGAACGCTTGCCGCATCACGTCCTCGCTGGCATTAGCCGTCACTAGGATGCAGGGCAGAACTGCGTTGAATTGATGCAGGATTTCCAGCGTTTCGAGGCCCGTCATACGCGGCATGTGCATGTCCAAAAGGGCCAGGTGAATGTCTTCGTCGCGGGCGATGTCGACTGCCTCTTCCCCCGACGAGGCCAGGTAGGTGCGGTAACCCTCCGGTTCGACAATATCGCGCAGCGTTTCACGGCTGTCGCTATCGTCGTCGGTGATTAGAATCGAAAAACGTTTCGCGGTATGCGTTAGCATGCCGAACCTCACAGTCCGCGCAAATCGAGCAAAAGGTGTACCGATGCTGTCCACACATCAGCTGTTAAGCATAACTCAGTTCGGCAAAAGAGCATAGGTAGCGAAATAAATCAAGCACGAAGAAGGATTGCTGCCAGTTGCGGTCTGACGCTGCCAATTTGACGGTAGGATTCAGCGGACGGTTTCCCGACTCGCATGTCTCGCCATGTTTGGCCATTGAATTGGCTTACATTTTCATGCACGAGGCGTCTGTGTGTGCGGGATATTCTCACCTTCAAAAATCGGTGCGGACAGATTGGTCCTGACAGTTGGGTTGCGCGCAATCGTTGTGCTTTCCGCAAGTCTCTACCGCACAAGCGGTTAATGGATTGCCTTGCGCCACTCCCAATACACAC
>JAKEHV010000016.1 GCA_022614915.1 Gemmataceae bacterium
TCCTAGTATCAAGAAGGCGGCGGCGTAGGCGGCGGAAAGCTCAAGCCCTTGGGCTTCAGGTCGCCGGGTTTGACGTCGGGCGGCGGGCTTTCTTCTTTCTTGCCGCACCCCAGCGCCGCGGCGCCCAGAGTCAATCCAACGAAGAAAAAGAGCATTATGATAGCGCGGGCCATGATCTTACTCCTATTCCTATTCCCAATCTTGATCCTAATCCTGATATTGCTCTTCTTCGCGCTCGTAGGCCACAACGGTTACTCCAGTTGGCCGAAGTCGGGTATATTCCCGTCGCGCCAGCCGGAAGAGTAGATGTAATTGACCCAGCCGTTGCCGCTGCCGCCGATGCGGCGAACGCCGCGCACGGAGCCGTCGCCGAAACAGAACTGGACCACGCCGGTATGCCGGCTGCTAAAGACGTTGGCGTTGACGCCGGTCTCCGGCAGTCCCCACGCGGTCGGCAACGCGCCGCAGCCCACCCAGGCAAAGACCAGGTTGCGCGAACCGGTCGCCGTGCCGCCCAGGGTTTCGCCGAACAGGAGCGTGTTGCTGGCGCCGTCGCGCGCGGTCAGTTGCGCAAGCGCCACCGTGCCGCGATTGGGGAGGATGCCTTCCCAGTTATCGAAGCCGACGTAGTTGGTGCGGCCCAGGCGCAACGCGGCGGGCGTGGTCGCGGAATCGAAGTAAGCGATGTCGAGATTGCCTCTGCCCGCGGAATCGCGGAAAGTATGAATAGCCACCGCGATGCCGAGGGTCGGCGTGACATTCTCGGCCTCATCGCTGGGACACAGGAAAATGGGAACCTTGTTGAAACCGGCTTGCACCGCGGAACTGAAGCCCCACCAAGGTGCGGTGCTGGTCGTCCTGACGCTCAAGTAGTCCATCGGGACGCCGGCCATGAATTGCTTGAAGATGTTCTCCTGCTCGACATACGGCAGGACATAGGTCAGCACGCCGACGTTGGGCGCATTCGTCCACACGGCGATCGGTCCCGTGAACAGGTTTGGGTTGTTGTGGCCGTTGTAGCCGGGCGGCAGGCGGCGATAGGCGCTTTCGTAGTTGAGCGCGCCCAAGCCGATCTGCTTCAAGTTGTTTTGACACTGCGAGCGGGCCGCCGCCTCGCGCACTTTCTGCACTGCCGGCAACAGAAGCCCAATCAGAATGGCGATGATAGCGATGACAACCAGGAGCTCGATGAGCGTAAACCCGGTTCGGCGCGGTCTTGGCACCATGAGACTCTCCCTCCGGCAAGAACAAGATAAGTAAGTTAGTCTAGGCAAGCGCACCACGATACCTACGCGCGCAGCGTCGGAAGACGTTGCCGATAAGTACGCAATGCCTCTAAGAACAAAGAGCGGTCCTAGCGCCCAAATCATCCCGGTTTTTTTTTGAGGAGTTGTCGAAGTCTCTTGAGAATTGACAAATGCCAGACTTTGACCTAGGCTTTTGTTTGACGACTCGCCATCTCCACACCCGTCCCGATCCCCCGTCTAGCGAGTTGCAGTCTCCCCGCCAGTTTATGCCGGAAGAGTGGTTGCCAACCGAGGAGATCATCATGTTTGCGCTACGTGCACTCGCGGTGGGAGGATTGCTGTTCACCGGTTTGGCTGCGCATGCTCAGGAGCCCGATCCCTTTTCCCTGCTGCGCGAGCCTTTCCGCTCCATTTTCGAGAATACCTGGGCGCGCGAACTGACGCGCGACCAACTCACGCAGCCCGGACTGGGCCGCACCGTCTCAGGTTGGACGCACGAAGGGATTCACGGCAAAGACCTGGCCGGTCGCATCCACGATTTGCAAACGCTGCGCAAGGGTCTCAAGAATGGTGACTACACGCTTCCCTTCGATCCCAATGCGCCGTTGAGCGGCCGACTGCCCGGCGGCGGCCGCTTCGACGACGGGCCGCGCGTATTGCCCAATAGTCCGCAGTCGTTGCCTCAGTTCGGCGGACAGGGCAAAGGCAAAGGCGGCGGTTTTCTGCCTCCCTTCGGCAAGGGCGGCGGCAAGGGCGGCGGCTTCGGCAAGGGCAAAGGCAAAGGCCGATAATGCTCTTGCCTTGATTATTGGATTCAGCTATTCCCCTCCCGCAATCGACACGATGTATTGCGGGAGGGGAACATGTTTTATCGCACTTCTTATGCCCTTTGGGCCGTTGTTTTGGCCACATCCACAAGCGCTGTCCACGCCGACGAGCCGCAGCCCAGAGCCGCGCAGGGAAAAAATCTTGAAGTCGCCATCGAACTTATGATCGTGAAGACTCCGGAAGCAAAAGCCGAACGCTTCCGGATCCTGGCCAACTTTGAAAGCGTGAAGGGGCGCGACGGCAGCTTGCACGTGGTCGCTTCCGGGCTGACCGCGAAACAAATGCGCGGCTGGATCGAATGGCTTCAAGAAGACCAGCGCACCAACGTCATGCAAGCACCGAAGGTCACACTAGCGAATGAGCAATCCGAGCGCATCAAGCTCGTCGACCAGATTCCAATCGCCAAGACGCAGGAAGTCGTTAAGGACGGCCAATTCAAAGTCGTGCCGGTGACGGAAATGGCGGACGTGGGTTTGATCTACGAACTGCGACCAGTCGTGAGTGCGGACCGCCGCTCGGTCCGCCTGGACGCCAAAGTTACTCTGTCGTCGGTGGGGCAGCAACTGGTCCCAAAGAAAGCGGTCCAGTCCAAGGCGAACGGCGAAGGCCGGAAATTGGACTATGGATATGTGGCCATCGAGCAAGCGCTTGTCAAACTCTGCCTCGATCAGATCTTGGACATTCCGGTCAACACCACCGCTGCCTGCTGTTTAGGTCAAACCATGACGGAAACCCGAACAGAGTTCGGCCCGCCCATTTTGTCACGGCTGCCATACGTCAATCGTTTGTTCCGCAACGTCGGCTACGGGCGTGAAGCGGACAGTCTTTTCGTTTTTCTGACACCACACATCCTCGAGTCCGACGATTAGACGCGAAGTGCTCGCACTTACTCTGCTTCTTCCGGCTCGGGAACGAATTCGACGCCGTCGTAGATCTCCGCTAGCGGCAGATCCACTTCGATTTCGCCGAGCGCCAGCACGGCGTCCAGGCCCTGATGCACTTCGCGCACGAAGCCTTGTTCCGTTCGACGATAGGCCACGACAGCCGGCGCATCCTGCTCGATCAAGACGTACAACACGAGCGATGGAATCGTCTGGTAAAAATCCTTTTTTTCCCCTTCGTCGATGCGGCGCGTCTTGCGCGAGAGAACTTCGAAAAGCACGGCCGGCTCGTCTTGAAACGAGTCGCTCTGCGGATTGGGCCGGCAAATCACGGATGCATCGGGATAGTAGAAACGGATTTGGCTAGGAAGGCGCACGCGAATTTTGGTGTCCGAGTTGAAAGCCCGGCAGCGTTTGCCGCGGAGCCGACCATGCAAAGAGCCTTGCGTATTGCTGGCGATAAGGTTGTGCACATTCCGCGCGCCGGCCATGGCATAGACGAAGCCGCCCAAATACTCATGCTTGACGGGAGAAACCAATTCCCCCGCCAGGTACTCGTCAACGGGAATCAGCTTGAGTTTCTTTGCCGCGGTCATTGTGACAGTTTATCGCAGCGGGCGAAACGATGCAAGCAACCGCCACAACGCGCTCCCGTTAGGGCTTCTCGAACAGCTTCGAATCGAGCTTGTCCATCACGCGAAACTCGAGCACTTCACTCGCGCTTGACCAGTTCTCGGTCTTTTGTGCAGTCTTACGCGCCAGTGGAATGCCGTCGAACTCCTTGTAGTCGCTGAAAAACGTCTGCAATTCGCCGCGCTCCTCCTTGATGAGGCGGTGCGTTTTGGCATCGAAAAACCAGGTGCGCTCGCCGCCCTTGTAAGTCTTTGGTTCGCGATTGGGCTTGGGAGCAAGACGAATCATCTGGGCCGCGGCGTCGCCGACCTTGCCCGCGCCAAGCGGCGTCACTTCCATGGCGGCGTCCTTCAAGCGCAACAGCTCGCGTGGCCCGAAAAACTGGATCGAATCGAGCCAATAGTCGCGGGTCGGTTCCGCTCCAAAACGGTGAAGCGCTTTCCATTGGCCGTCAGGCCCTTGTTGCCAATGCTCCATGTGAGCGCGCAGAATGTGCACCTCCTTGGGTTCGCCGTCATGACTCACTTCCACGCGCAACTTGTCGGGCAGCTCCACGAAATGCTCGACGATGGTCGCTTTGCCGTTGGCGTGTGTGTTCTTGGATTTCTGAATGAAGGCCCGCAAACCGGCAAGTTTCGCTTCGCCTCCATGCGCTTGCAGCACCTCTTCGATGAGAGACTTCGGTTTTTTCGGCTGGTCCAAAACAAGTTCCGTTCCAGGAAAGACCCAGACGGCATCGCGCCAGATCATGTCTTTCTCGAGGAGAAGGTTCGCGAAGGGCTGCAAGCGGGCCGCTTTGTCGGTGGGCTCCGACACGCGGCTAAAGACGACGAACCAACCGCCATCGCGCTGCACCCAGCACGACAGCAGGCGCTGATGGGCGGTGTCGGCGAGCGCGCCGGACTTGCTATACACCTTGAACTTCGCGTCATAGGTCAAGAGTGCCGCCTGCGGATTGAGGCGAAAGACTTCCTTCTCGGTCGTGACCTCTAGATCGCCCGTGCGCACGTCTCGATGGTGCGCAAGAAGCGACGTCTTGGTCCAGCGCGTGCCGTCGTGGCTGATGCCCTGGTAGTCGTTCGCGAACAGCCGACTCAGCGTGGCCACGTCGTGCTTGGCGGACGCCGCCCAGTATTGTTGGTCCAGGACCAAGAGCGTGTCGCGCAGGTTGCCGTTGGCTTGTGCGGCCGGCGCAGCGCCAGTCTGCGCGCCGGCGTTTGAGAACGTGCCGGAGAGGAACAGCACAAGACTCAAGGCGAAGCAAAACGCGGAGGCGGCTTTGAGTTTGGCGAGCAACATGGCTTTGAGCACTCCTTCGGCAAGGGCGGCGACAGTAGCCGAAACACCAGCGGACTTTCCGGAAGCCCATGACGATCCCGCTTTGATGACACTTTGAAGAACATTGGGCGGCGCGGTAGCGGCTGCGTGTTGCGCCAGGACGGCGGCAAGGGCGTGTCCGGACAGCGCCACGCCGCGCCGGGTCAGCCGTTTGGCCAAAAGCGCGCGGGCGCGGGCCAGCCGGCCCGCCACGGTGCCTTCCGGCCAACCAAGCAAAGTCGCGGCTTCTTTGCGCGACTTGCCCTCCAATTCACACAAGACGACCGCCGATCGATATTTGTCCGGCAACCGGCTCAACTCCTCGTCGAGCAGCGGCTGAAGGTCGTCGATGCCGTCCGCGACCGTCAGCGCCGGCTCGGGCAACGCCGTCTGTTTTTCCCGCGCCTTTTTTCGCACGGCTAGGGCCCTCGCCTTGAGCGCCGTCTGATACGCAACGCCATAGAGCCAGTTGCCCACGCGGTCGCGCGGCATGATCGACGCCGCCTTGCGCACCAGCACGAGAAACGTGGCTTGAAACGCGTCCTCCGCGTCTTGATGGTGGGCCAATACGCGCCGGCACACGCCCCAGACCATCGGGCCATGGCGGCGCACCAAGAGAGCGAACGCCTGCTCGTCGCGCTCGTCGAGAAAGCCGCCGAGCAACTGCCCGTCGGAAACCTGAGCGAAATCGGGCGAAACGGCGCGACGCAACCTCTCGACCACGCGGACCATTCGGCTAACGGCCATCTACATCACCTGAAGAACGATGCTAATTACTATTTCCGACGAGCGAGGCGATTGATACGGCTTTTTTGAGTGAATCCCGAAATCGGAGTCGCGCACAGAGTAAGCGGTGAATTGGTTTCGCCTGAGTGTTTGCCTGCTGAAACGAATCCGTCCCTGTAAGTCACGGCGAATACACATCTTGTGGGATTCGTTTCACGGACCCGGAGACACCCACCCTAGTGAAACGAAACGAACGAATCGAAACGAATTGAAACGAATTCGTTGGTATTCGTTGTGCTCTACGAGCGCGAAACGTAAACAGCTGGTGCTTATTCCCCAATGATTTTGACCAGCACCCGCTTATTCCGGTTACCGTCAAACTCGCCGTAGAAGATCTGCTCCCACGGGCCAAAGTCCAGTTTTCCCTTGGTGACGGCAACGACAACTTCGCGACCCATGATCTGCCGTTTGAGATGGGCGTCGGCGTTGTCCTCGCCGGTGCGGTTGTGGTGGTAGACGTTGGGATCGGGGTTGAACGGTGCGAGTTGTTCGAGCCACTTGCCGAAGTCGTGGTGCAACCCCCTTTCGTCGTCGTTGATGAAGACGCTGGCCGTGATGTGCATCGTATTGACCAGGCACAGCCCTTCCTGGACGCCGCTTTGGCGCACGCAATCGGCGACCTTTGGCGTGATGTTGAGAAACGCCATCTTGGAAGGGATGTTGAAAGTCAGATACTCGGTGAAGGATTTCACGTCTACTTCGCCCCGAACTTGTCCGCGACGCGAATGGCTTGCTCGGTGGCGTGCGCGTTCGGCCAGGTGCGCCGCATCTGCTGCACGGCTTGCTCCAACTGAAGAAGGACTGGCGCATTGTCCTTGCGAAACTTCGGCTGCGTTGGATCGAAGCTCCCAGGCCGGCCTGACAGGTCCGTTTCCAGCTTCTTGACGACGGTCAGGACTGCCCGAGCTTTTCGCTCCAGCGCCACCTCTTTGTTTTGCTTCAAACCGGCGAGCAGCTTCGCGGCCTTAGTGGCCACCGGCGTGTCCTTGAAGGTGGCCGGCAGCCGCTCCAGGGCCAAGAATGCAGCCAAGGGATCGTCCTTCACCTTCGGCTCGGCGCTCTCCAATGCGCGTTGGCCGGCTTCGGTCATCTTGGCGAGGAGTTTCTGAGCAGCTTGCGCCGTTTCTTCCTCCTTGGAACGCGTCAAGGTCGCGATCTTGGCCAGCTGCGTCGAAGGTGATTTTCCTTTCGCCAGCGCTTCGACAATCGGCATGAGCGTCTTGGGAACTTCGTCCGACCCCAGCTCTGCGACGAGGGCTGCGCCGACCGCGGACCGCACCGCGCTTTCCGCGTCAAACGGCGATCCGCGAAAAACGCAGTCGCCGTCGGCTTCATAGACAAGGGCCAATGGAAAATCCTTGAACGTCTTGATGATGCCGCTCGTTCTCCAGGGGCCTTCGGCGATGCTGAAGGAGAGTCCGCGCGCCTCGGCGAAATTCTTGGCGTCAAACTTCTTCGCCCCGCTCAGATGCACGGCCAGCGTGACCAAACCGAAGTCGGCCAGCTCCACGTCCCAGGCCGAAATCTTGGTCAAGTTCGACTGGCTGGTAACGTCGATGCCGTTCCAGTAGATCACGAACGCGGGGCGGCCTTTCAGAGTCTCGGCGGTGACGCGCGGCCCCAAGAGCGGCACGCCCAAGTCCAGCTTGTCCAAAGGCGGCGCCTCGACGCTTTTTTGTGAAGCGACATTCGTGTCGGGCATAATCATTTTTGTTGACAAACCGATTCGCAGTCTAGAAAATGCCCTTATTCTGACGCATGTTAGAATGATACTGCCGCTCAAATCTCCCATTTTGTGCTCAAGGAGGAAATTCCAATGCTGCAACTGCTCAGCAAGCGAAACCAGGTGCAATGCCCAAGTCGGTTCACGGCAACGAGACTTACCGTCGAAGAGCTGGAAGATCGCACTCTATTGAGCCTAACGATCAACACGTTCTTAGTTCCCGCCAACGCAAACGAAGGCGACAACGTAGCCTTTGTTGCGGAAGCAAGTGGGGGAGTTGGGCCTCTAACGTACACTTGGCAGTTGGGCGACGGCACTTCACAAGGCGGAGTTGACCTCCGAGTTGCGAAGCGCGCGTACGATTCAAAATGTTCCCGAAGGGACACCTTACACCGTTACGCTTACGGTTTCCGACGGGACCAGCTCCGTTTCGCAGAGCGAAGAAATCCTGATCGCGAATTTGGCTCCTACGGCCAATGCCGGACCCAGCGTAACGATCCAGGAAGGAATGGTAGTGACTTTAGGCGGCCAAGGAAGCGATCCTGGACCGGGGAATGACTACACGATCGAATGGGACTTCGATTTCCAGACGGGAACGTTCACAGCGGACGCGTCAGGCACGCTTTCACCTACCCATGTTTACAATTCAGCCGGTCCCTTTGCAGTGGCCCTGCGCATCACAGACCTGACAGGAGCAGCGAGTCTGTCGTTTACGAGCGTTGACGTTCAGCCGGCAAGCAGTGTGATGTCAATGCCGGGACCGACCGCCATGTTCCCGTAGGAAGTCCCGTGACATTCTCAGGCAGTTACAGCGGCGGCAGTGGCAGCAATGAAATTGCCTGGGATTTCAACTACGGCGGTACATTTAACACGATGGTGAGCGGTACCTTAAGTCCCTCATACGTCTTCATGAGTCCGGGAGACTACAAAGTCGCGCTGAAAGTGACCGATAACAACAACGATTGTAGTAAGATTGATGTACTGACCGTGATCTCGGCATACCAAGGACCGACGGTCGAAGCGGGGCCGGACCAATCTGTTGATGCGGGAGTCACTGTTGACTTCAACGGCTCTTATTCGGACCCGGATGGCACGGTAAGTAGCTCGGGGATAGCTTGGGACTTCGACTGGACCGGTGACTTTACGGCCGACGCCACCGACACGCTCACTCCAAGTTGGCAGTATGACACCGCGGGCTCGTACACGGTGGCCCTTCAGGTCACCGATGACAACGGCATGGCCGACATCGACTTTCTCCAGGTCGTCGTCAACTACGTCACTCCCTACGTGAATTCGGGGCCAGACAGGAGCATCGCGGCTGGGGAGACTGCCTCCTTCTTGGGCTTCCACCGCATGAGCGGCAGCGTTGCGTCGTCTGGCATTGAATGGGATTTCGACTACGACGGAATATCATTTGATCCTGATTCCTCAGTGACGGGCAACCTAACCCCCAGCCGAGAGTTCAACACTCCGGGCAGCTACACGGTAGCGCTACGTGTGACGGACGACACCGGCGTGAGCCGCATCGATACCACCTCGGTCACAGTCGCCAATGTTCGTCCGGTGGCGAGCATCAATCCGAGTCTTGCAGTTAGCCAAGGGCAGTCGGCAAACTTCTCTCTCAGCATCAGTTGTCCAGATCCTGTGGACATCGAGTGGGATTTCCACTATGAGGACGGAGTTTTTTCGTCCGATCCGTCGGCCGCTGGCCAGCTTAACCCAACACACCAGTACCTGGCTGCTGGGATTTTCTTGGCGGCCGTCCGCGTGACCAACACGGTTGGCGGAGCGTCGAGTTTCCGAACCATCGTTGTGAGCGTGGACAACGTCTCGCCGACCGCCACAGTGACGAACTCTGGAATTACGCCCGAGGGCTCTCCGTTAACGATTACAATAAGCGGCGCGAATGATCCGAATAGTGCAGTTTCTTTCGACTACGAAGCTGATTGGACCGGAAGCGGCGACTTCGCGTTCATTCCCGAGACATGGCGCAGCATTGACCCGATAACAGGCGCTGCAAGTTTTTCGCACGTCTTCGATGACAACGGCACATACACCGCCACGATCCGCGTATCGGACAATGAGGGAGGTTTCACGGATTACATCCAAACCGTGACCATCGTGAACGTTGCGCCTACCGTTGTGCTCCAGCCCGTGAGTGCCGACTTCGTCGAAATCGGCACCGGAGTACCGATCCGGCTCTACGTCACCGATCCGTCACACGGAGACCACCTCGCTGGGTTCACATACTTCTACAGCATCGACGATGGGCCCTTCGTCGAGACAATCTCAGCCGACTTCCTGCTTCCAGCTCCGAACCCGAACGAATATGATCCGTATATCGTCCGCGGCTATGCGGTGGACAAGGACGGGGCCGGTCCCACTACCGAGAAGACGATCTATGTCGCCCGGCCTGACAGTGACTCTTCTCACGTCGGAAGCCAGCTACAACCTCGTTACCAACGGGAGTATCGAGATCGTTAACTACGACCCTGGTGTTGAAGCGGTCATCCTCAACGTTAGTACGTTTGGATACAACTTGGCGCCAATTGTTGGTGATGGGCGCATCGGCATCATTTTTCTGCCGGCGGGCAACCCGGAGACGGGAAGCAGCTTGCTAACCGTGATTGCGCGCGGAGACATGGACGGGATCGTCGGGCCCGGCGGACCAGGAAAACTCTGGGCGGTGGCAAGTTCCTTGTTGTTCGACGACCTCAACGGCTCCATCACCGGTATTGACCACATTGGATCGGTCAAAGGTCGCTGGCTCGGCGACAGTCCTGATGATGAACTCTGGGTTCAGCACGGAATCGATGAGCTTGTGGCCTACGGCATCCGTGCAAAAATCATGTCCGATGGCTGCTTTGAAGACACCTACGATCCCTTCGATGGCGGTTCAATTATAACTTTGGGCCATGGGGGCGCCACCGGGTCATTGTCCCTCGGTCGTGTCGATTCTTTCTGGACTGCGGGAGCCGTTGACTCGGTCCGGATCGAGTTGCTGAGCGGAGGCGTCAATTTGGCCCCAGCAAGTTCCATCGACCAGCTGTTCATCGTGGGTACGCTTGGGGCGACTGAGGTGATCGCGGACGACGCGACCATTGCTACCCTCATCCTTGGCGAACGCGCTGCTCGCACCCCGCCGGTGATCCAATTCTTCCCGCTCGCATTTCCCCTTGTGATCAGCGGGTACGCCGAAGATTTCTGGAACGCTCTGAGCGAAGACATGAGGGCTTTGATTCGGGGTTCCGATTATCAGGTTCATCACACTCGATTTCAACAGCTGGCGCCGGTTTTTCAGGCACGCGGTATAGATGTTCACGAAGTCTCTTCACTCAGAGCTGTTCACCCGACTGTTCACCAGGAAATCACCCGAAGACAATGGGAATGGGTCGATGAAGAGATGAAGCGCATCAACAGTAATTGGAGTTGGAATAATCCGCAGCACCGCGCTCAGTTCCTCAGGCGGGTAAGAAATGACAACGCCTTTTTTCAGAGACTCACCCAATTCCAACAGCGAATGGAGAGCGAGTACGCTGACCTGTGGGTCAGGTCGACCGATACCAGCAGTCGGATCCGGCAGGTGCACCGCAGAATGGACGGTGCTCGCAGTATCGCGCGATTTCAAATTGGTGAAGGTGCTCGAGCGCGGCGGCTCCTGCCGACTCTCGCCGGGGCACTAGTCTTCTTCGGCCTAATCGAGAGTAGCTTGGGCGCTGCGAGCCTCCTGGTTGCGGGACATACCCAACTTCAGGAGCAGAAGTTTGAGATACTTCTGAGCCGATACCGCGCAGCGCTTGACCGAGCAATCGTGAGGCGAGCGCACCCGGAGAAGTTACAGTACCTCATCCCCCTCAAGGACGCGCTGATCGATTATCTCCGGGCTATTGGAATTTCGGATAACGTCCTTAATTCCTTGGAGTATGCTCTTGAAGTCTACCTTGCCCCGCTTTAGTCCGAAGCTGGATGGTGCAATAAAAAAGGGAGGTTGCTTGTGATTCAAAACAGAGATTTTTCTGTAGTTAATATTTATGTCCTATTGACCACTGCATTCTTCCTCAGAGGACTTGCCGCCATGGAGTACGCGGATGAACCGAAAGACCGGGTCGACGAGTTGGTCAAACAGCTCAATAGTCAACATGTCGCGTCACGATGCAAGGCTGTGCGTGCTTTGGGAGAGTTGGGGCCGAAAGCGGCCACTGCCGTTCCGGCCCTTATGGATGTCCTCCGAAACGAGGACCATAAAGAGGTTGCATATCAGGTGCACGTCGCTCTCGGATGGATTGGCAAGCCAGCCCTCCCCGAGCTGACAAAGGCATTGACCGATCCGAGGCCGCGCGTGCGGCAACGGGCCGCGGACGCCCTTCACGGCGTCGGCATTACTATCGGGCACGAGGCCGCCCCTGCTGTACCCGGGCTGATCGAGCTACTGCGTGATCCCCAGCCTAACGTTCGACGCAGCGCCACTTCAGCTCTTGCCGGAATTGGTCCGAGCGCCAAGGAGGCTGTGCCCGCCCTGATTGCCCTACTGAAGGACGCCGACGAGGAACTCGTTGGCGGCGCTCTAGGCGCTCTTCGAGAGATCGGCCCGGACGCTAAGGAAGCAGTGCCGAAGCTGATTCAGCTTGTGCGCGATGGGGAACGGAAAATCCGTTACCAAGCTGTTTACGCCCTTGGGGGTATTGGGCCTGAGGCCAAGCCTGCCGTCCGCGTCATCGCCCAAATCCTCGAAGATGAATTCAAGGACGTATTTCTAGTCGAGCGCGCAGCCAGGACCGTGGGCGCGATCGGCCCGGCCGCTAAGGCGGCTGTCCCAGCGCTGAGCAAGTTGTTGCAACACTCCTGGGCCAACGTTCGGGTCGCTGCGGCTGCCTCGCTAACGAATGTCGACGCAGGCAACCAAGCGGCGCTCCCGGTTTTGATCAACGCACTTGGGGAAGAGGATTATGCCGTGCGCCGCGATGCCGCGCTTACGTTGGGCCATGTTGGCGCCGCCGCCAAAACTGCCATCCCGGCGCTCAACAGACTTTTGCAAGATGACAACGTCGAGGTCCGAGAAGCAGCGGAGCAATCCTTGAAGAAACTCCAGCCCAATCCCTGAACTGAGTTTCTCATCGCGTTGGGTTACCTGCCGCTGTGGAGCATTCCTATCGCCTTGAAGGTCTCCATTTTTGTCTGCGGGTTTCCCGCACTCTGGCGAGTGCGGCTACCCCAAAACCTAGCATTGACGACGCACTAGTTATTGAACATGCGTACGCGGGGGATTCATGCTGCGGCCCCATCAACGTCTCGACGACTTCGAGATTCTCCACCTGTTGGGCAAAGGGGGCATGGGGGAGGTTTACGAGGCGCAGCAGTCCCATCCGGCCCGGCGTGTGGCCCTCAAAGTCTTGGCGCCTTGGTTGGCGGCGGACGAAGAAGCCCTGGAGCGGTTCCGCCGCGAAGCCGGCGTGCCGGCGCTGCTCGATCATCCCAGCATCGTCAACATCATTGTCACCGGCAAGGTCGGCGACGTCGCCTACTATGCCATGCAACTGGTGCGCGGCATCTCGCTGGCCCAGCTTCTGCGCCTCGTAAGCGCTTCGCTGCCCGAAACCGTGCTGTACTCACCCAGCGACACAGCCGCATCCACCGGTCCCAGCGGGCCGCCGCCATTTTCGACCGAGGCGTCGCGCATCCCAATCTTTGAGCAGGTCCCCAGCGTTCTCAAGGATTACCAGACCGACCGTTTTGCCGTCACGGCCCGCGTCGGCGTGCAGGCGGCGCGGGCGCTGGCCGCGGCACACAAGCTGGGATTCTTGCACCGCGACCTCAAGCCCTCCAATCTGATGGTCGATCATCACGATCAAATCTATCTGTTAGATTTCGGCCTGACCCGCGCGCTTCATTCCGCCACGATGACGCAGGCGGGCATTGTGGTGGGCACGCCCTGGTATATGAGTCCCGAACAAGCCCGCGCCGAGCCGCTCGACCCGCGCAGC
This sequence comes from Gemmataceae bacterium, assembly GCA_022614915.1. Classification (GTDB taxonomy): domain Bacteria; phylum Planctomycetota; class Planctomycetia; order Gemmatales; family Gemmataceae; genus JAKEFD01. Next base: position 13,397 of record JAKEHV010000016.1, read on the forward strand.
GACTTGTTTTCGCTCGGTGTGACTCTTTACCAATTGGCGACCTGCGGCAAAGGACCGTATCACGCCAGCCGCGATGACGCCACCGCCATACTGGAAGAAGTGCGCAAAGGCAGGTTGGAACCATTAAGCGCGCTGGCGCCGGGCATACCGCCGGAGCTGGACCGGATCATCATGCACGCCATGGAACTGAATCCCGCGCTGCGCTATCAGAACGCCGACGACATGGCTGCCGATCTACAAGGGTTTCTGGAGCAGCGTCCTGTTCTGCCCAAGGAACCGGCGCCCTCCCCCTCCAGCGAGATCGCGCCGCTGCATCGACCGTGGCGCAAGGCATTGCTCCCCAGCGGCATCGTTCTGTTCGTCGGTCTGGTTATCGCCGCTTTCCTCCTGTGGCCGCGCTCTCGGGATCTCGCGACTTACTTCCAGCGCGAACGGACCATCAACGTTCCCTTGCCGTTGCTGCGCGCGGATTTGCAACCCGTGCGGCACCAGCGCGTGCTGGGGGACGGTTGGTTTCATCCCATAGCGCCTGAACTCGTGCTGCAGTCGCCAGCGCGGATTCCGACCCTTTTGGCCCTGGACTATCCGGACAGCCGAGCCTTTGAATTCGCCGTCGAACTGCGGGCCCATGATTTTGGCAGACCAGAGGAGCATGACCTGGGCATTTTTTTTGGTTGGCAAGACGAACTCGCCGATCCGCTGGCGCGCAAGCGCTTTTTTGCCTTGCGGCTTGACAAACGCGCGGTGCTCAAGGATATTCATGGCCGGCTCTATATTGGGACTTGGCTCATTGAGGAATCCAAGGGCGCCCGTGGGGGAGTGATTGAGCAGGCGCCGCGGCCAATAAAAATCCATCCGAGTTGGATAGCGCTCGCTCCGCCGCCGCCGAAATTTGATGGTTGGTACAAAGTATGGGTTCGCGTTGAAGGCTCCGTAATCACGGCATCGGTGAACAACGAGACGCCGCTTGTTTTTGAAGTGGAGCGTATTCGGGACGTGTGGGGGTTGAAAGGATTTGTTGTCGAACCGCATGGCGCCCTGGGAATTTGGGTGCGCAATGGCCTGGGCCATTTCCGCAATGCCACCATTACGAAACTGCCGAACGCGAAGAGCAAATAACCGAGTGTTATTCAGACGCAAGATAAGCCGATTCGCCGCCTCGCGGAGCGAGACGATTGTCCCGTCCCATTCTCCGTGCAGGTTTACGGATTCCTGCGCGGAGAGTATTGTCTGAGGAATCTCAAATGTCCGCCTCAATCAGTTTTGACAACCTGAACGATGGCCAAGAAGTCTTACTTCCGTTCGTGGTGAACGGTCGCATTGTTGCCCAGGGCGCGGGCACGCCGAGAGTGGTCGGCGCGTCCCGGCGGATCGACGACAATGCACTCTTAGATATTGGGCCAAATTGCGGTCCACCCCTGCCCGATAGCCCCACGGACTTCAGTTTTGAATTGACCGAACAAGAGTGCCCTCAAACCAACAGCAATTATCTTTTGACCATTCGAGCTTTTGACAGTATGGGTCCGGCGGCAACGGAAATCTCAGTTACTTTTCGGAGAGCGGGGCCGGTGCTGCCAGGGCCGGGTGGCACGCAATAAAGTCTATGCTTGCGCCTATCCAGACCGCTACTTGCGCAGCTCCGCGGGGACCGGCGTGCGCACTTCGCCCGCGGCCCACTCGACGCCGCGCACGAGCAAGGTCTTGAAGCCGACGCTTTGCATGGCCTCCACGTCGTGGCCCATCACATTGTGATAGACCCGGCCCTTGCCGTAGTTCGCCACCCAGGCCATGGGCTCATCCTTGCCAGTGTTCTTGGGATCGATTTTCGCGTCGGAGTAGGCGGTGGCAAGGATTTCGGTGCCGGGCAAGATCACGGACTTTTGATACAGCTCGTCGCGGCCATGCTTGAATTCCTTGATGCCGTGGGTGATGGGGTGGTCTTTGCGGATGGTGACCGTGAATTCGTGCATCTTGCCGTGGTTGCCTTGCTTGCGCCAGCCGCCGGCGATGACCTTTTCGAACTCTTGCTCGAACTCGGAAGCGCCGACAAACGCCGACGACGCGTGATGGTAAACGACCAATCCCTTGCCGCCTTTGACCGCGTCGGTAAAGGCTTTCTTGCCTTCGTCGGTCCAGACGCTGGCTGGGTTTTCCTTGGCGCCTTTGGGCGTGTTGCGATAGTTGAGGAACAACACGTCATACTTGGCGAGATTGTCAGGCGTCAGGTCCTTGCCGGGCGTCTCGGTGACGGTCACTTGAAGTCCCGCCTTGGTGAGCAAGTCCTTGAGGAAAGGCGTCGTCTTGCGCCATTCATGGCCGTGATCGCCGGTGATGATCAGGACCTTGTAGCCCTTACCGTCTTGGCCGGCGGCGAGCGAGGCGAGCAGCAGTCCCGTGAACAGTCCGCAAACAAGCTTGTACATGGCAGTGACTCCGTGAGCGAGGTGTCAGAACGCTGAATGTCGTTTACAGATTAACTCGCACACGCGGGCTTGCAATGAAAATCGCTGTCTTTGTGCAGTTGCTCCTGACCGTAGCGCCCGCGGGGCAATCTCACGGGCAGGACAGGAACGGAATCCTATCCTACGTGCGTTTCGTAGGTCAGGATTCCGCTCCTGACCGTAGCGCCGACGGCGCAATTTCACAGGCAGGACAGGAACGGAATCCTATCCTACGTGCGTTTCGTAGGTCAGGATTCCGCTACTGACCGAAGCGCCAGCGGCGCAATCTCAACGGCCGGACAGGAACGGAATCCTATCCTACGTAGAGTCAATAGAAAGCACACTATGAAGGAACCACTCAAGGAGCGAGCGGCCCGCCTGCATCGCGGCCTGGCCAAGCTCTATCCCGACGCGCATTGCGAATTGGAATACGCCGATCCGCTGCAGCTTCTCGTGGCCACCATTCTGTCCGCGCAGTGCACCGACACGCGCGTCAACATGGTCACGCCGGCCTTGTTCGCGCGCTATCCGGACGCGCAGGCCTTCGCCGACGCCGACATCGGCGAACTGGAAAAAGCCATCCAATCGACCGGTTTCTTTCGCAACAAAGCGAAGAACATCAAAGCGTGCTGCCAAATCCTCGTCGAAAAGCACGGCGGACAGGTGCCCGGGACCATGGAAGACCTGGTGCCGCTGCCGGGCATCGGCCGCAAGACCGCCAACGTCATCCTCGGCAACGCCTTCGGCGTCCCCGGAATCACCGTGGACACGCACATGCGCCGCTTGAGCCAGCGCATGGGCCTAACCAAAGAAGACGACCCGGAAAAGATCGAGCGCGATCTCATGGAGCTAGTCCCGATGAAAGACTGGACCCTGTTCAGCCATCGCATGATCTTCCATGGCCGGCGCGTCTGTTTCGCGCGCAAACCGGAATGCGCGGACTGCGTGCTCGCGAAGGATTGCCCGCGCATCGGTGTCGAAAGCAAGAAGGGTGAAAGGTGAAGGGGTGAAAGGGGTGAAAGGGCGGGTTGCTGCGCAAGTCGTAGCCGCAAGCGGCCACCCATTCGTGCAGGTGGAACACCGACCACCCAAGCGAGGCCGCATGCGGCGA
>JAKEHV010000583.1 GCA_022614915.1 Gemmataceae bacterium
CGCCCATGGACGAACCGCTCTTGAACGGCCTGGTCACCGGTCAGGACTCCGCCCACGCGACCATTTATCGCGGCAAACTCTTTTGGATTTGGGGCGACACCTATCAGGTTGCGTATCCTCTGGGCAATTTCGCGGTCAGCGGCGCGACCGCCGAATTGGCCGCGAAGGGCGGTCTCGATCCGGACGTGGGCGTCAACCTGCGCTACTTCGTCGATGAGAAAGAATTCTCGCGTCCGATGGTGCCTCCATCATCCGTCGCTGGACCGGGTCCCATTTGGCTGGGCGGCCTCATCACGATCCAGGACAAGGGCAAGGAGAAACTCATCGCCAAATACTCGCGCATGAAAAACCTCGGCGAAACTTATGAGCGCGGCTTGGTGATGTACAACGACGAAGAGCAAGCTTTCGAACGTCTCGTGAAGTTCGACTTGGATGCTCCGTTGTATCTCGACGGCCATCCGGCGCGCGTTGAGGAAGATGGAAAACAGTATCTTTATTGCGGATACACGCCTCCCTACGCCGTGCGCGTCTTGGCGGACCTCGAGCATTTGACGAAGCCGGCAGCCTACGAAGGCTACACCTGTCTTGCGGAGGGTGGGCGCTTCGCCAAGAAGGCCACCAAGCTCGATCGTGGCCCGGATGGCGAACTACGCTTCGGTTGGAAACGCAATACGCCGCCGCTTACTTCGCAGCAAGTCGAGGAACTGATCAAACTCGGCGTAATGAAACACTCCGAAAAATGGTTCGAGCTAATCGACGTGGAAACGAAGAAACCCGTGACGCCGCACGGCGGCTCCCTGCGCTGGAACGAGTATCGCAAGCGCTGGATCGCGATCTTCGCGGCCGCCGGCGGCGGCTCCCTCATTGGCGAGACCTGGTACGCCGAGGCCCCGACGCCGCTTGGGCCTTGGCGGCACGCGCGCAAGATCGTGACGCACGACAAATACTCGTTCTACAATCCCGTGCACCACGCTTTTTTCGATCAGGAAGGCGGCCGCAAGATCTATTTCGAAGGGACGTACACGCACACGTTTTCGGAAAGCCAAGAGAAGACGCCGCGCTACGACTACAACCAGATCATGTACCGGTTGGATTTGGCCGATCCGCGCTTGACGCCGCCGCGCTGACTTTCTGGCTTTGCAACTTGGCGACGAAGGCCGCGTGCTCGGGAGAAGCGACCCCATTTTGAAGAACTTCCAACACACGCTGCAGATCACCTCGGATGAGCGCCGATGCATCCAGCCATAATCCCGGAAACACACGGCTGCGCAGCATGCCGTCCACCGGTTGAATCTTCTCGTACTTTTCGCCGCTAAGGTAGAACCAGTCTATTTCGCGGTCTTCGACGCGCCAGACGATGTATTCCAGCACTCGATTGCGCCGGAAAACTTCGAGCTTATCATGGAGATCATAGCTCGCCGTGCTTGCGGCGATTTCGCCGATTAGTTCGGGTGAACCGGCAACATAGCCTTTTTGGTCTGTGCGCGATTGGCCGCCGTATTCGGGCAAAATGCGCAGCAATGAGTCTGGTTGCGGTTCATTCTCGCCTTCCAGTTCTTTGAGCGTGCTGTTGTCGCCGACATCGACTCCTGTTGTCGCAATTTCGTAGCTGATTAGCCACCAATTGAAGCGCGAGTGCGGGCGACCGTGCCTTTGGATGGATACCGGCGAAGGCATATACACCACTCCTTCGATTAGTTCCGCCTTCTTCAATTCCGGCATCGCTTCGTAACGACGTTCGAACTCCTTAACGCCGAGTCGGTCGCCCGGGTGCAAGGGCGGAATCTCCGCGGGCTGGCCGTTGTCGCTGGACCATGGAGGTGTCAGGGTTTTCATGGCATAACCTCCGCTGTTTACTAACGCAACTTAACGTTGCAGCGACAAATCTGCAATCGGGATTTCCTTACGCCTTGATTATATCGCGCACCGTCATCCCGCCCGGAATCATCGGCAGCACGTGCTCCTGATACGGCACCAGCACGTCGAGCACATACGGCAGCTTGCTGTCAATCATCTCTTCCAAGGCGTCGTCCAGGTCTTCCTTACGTTCCACGCTTCGGGCTCTGCATTTGAAGCCCTGTGCCAGTGCAACGAAGTCCGGGTACGGCTCGTGCTCGAAGCCCGCGCCAAGATACGTGTGACCGCGGTTTGATTCGTAAAAGCGGTCCTCCCATTGCACCACCATGCCCAGGTGCTGATTGTTAAGGAGCAGCGTTTTGACGGGCAGCTTTTCGCAATAGGCGGTGGCCAGTTCCTGAATGTTCATGAGGAAGCTGCCGTCGCCGTCGATGTCGATGACGGTCTTGAGGGGGTGCGCGGCTTGAGCACCGATCGCGGCGGGCAAACCGAAGCCCATCGCGCCCAGGCCGCCCGAAGTCAGCCAATGCCGCGGCGAATTGAATTTGAAGTACTGCGCCGCCCACATCTGATGCTGGCCGACTCCCGTGGTGACAATGGTGTCCTCGAGCATGCCGCGGTCGCGCAATATCTCCCACAGGCGCTGAATCGCAAGTTGCGGCATGATGGCGTCGTCGCGATCCTGAAAACGCATCGGCTCCTGCGAACGCCATTCCTCGACCTGGTGAATCCAGTCGGCGTAGGAGTTGCTCTTGGGGCCCAGACTCGGGTCCGTGTCCAAGAGCGCTACCAGCTCCCTGAGCGTTTGGCACACGTCGCCGTTGACGGGCAGAGTGGCCGCCTTGATCTTGTTGATCTCGGACGGGTCGATGTCGATGTGCACGATCTTGCCGTGCTTGGCGAATTCGCTCACCTTGCCCGTGACGCGATCATCAAAGCGGACGCCCATCGCCAACAGCAAATCGGCGTCGTTCACCGCATAGTTGGCGTAGACGGTGCCGTGCATGCCGAGCATTTGCAGGCACAGGAAATGGTCGCTGGGAAAGCCGCCCAAGCCGTGCACGGTGAGGGCAACGGGGATGCCGGTCTTCTCCGCGAATTGGCGCAAGTACGGCGCCGCGCCGGATTGGATGATGCCGCCGCCGGCGTAAATGATGGGTTTTTTGCTTTGCCGCACCAGCGTGAGCACCCCTTCGAGCTGTTCGCGCGAAGCGGCGCGCTGCGGCCTGTAGCCCGGCAGGTTCATCGGCGGATCATAGTCCGGAATGATGGCGCGGTTTTGCAAGTCCTTGGGCACATCGACAATGACCGGGCCCGGCCGGCCCGTGCTGGCGATGTAGAACGCTTCTTTCATCACGCGCGGTATGTCCTCGGTCCGCTGCACGAGATAATGATGTTTGGTGATCGCCCGGCACACTTCGATGATCGGCGTTTCTTGAAACGCGTCGGTGCCGATGACGTGCGTGCCGACCTGGCCCGTGACGGCAAGGATCGGCACGGAATCCATCTTGGCGTCGGCCAGACAAGTGACGAAATTCGTTGCTCCAGGCCCGCTTGTCGCCATGCACACGCCGACTTTGCCCGTAGAGCGCGCATAGCCCTCGGCCATAAAGCCGCCGCCCTGCTCGTGCCGGGGCAGGACTGTGCGCAACCGGTTGCCGAAGCGCGTGAGCGCTTGGTGCAGCGGCATGCTGGCCCCGCCCGGATAGGCGAAGATGACTTCGACGCCATGGTTCACCAGGCACTGCACCAGAATATCCGCGCCCGTCTGCGGCGTCCCCATCGTCTCGGCCATGGCGAAACCCTCGAAAACTGCTTGATTCGCTGGAATCCGTTATTGTAGCAAACCCAGATTCGGTCCTGTCTTCAATCTGATGGGTTTCTTGTGTTTGCCCGAATTCGATGCGAAAATCGCTTTCCACTCACAAAGGTAGCGCGCTTGGAAGTTTCTCACCACGTTGCACTGCTCATTGGCTACGGAACAGCGCTTGCGGCCTGGCTGCTGGTCGCCCGCGTCTTCCCCGGCCTTTGGCCCCGGCAAGACGCGGTTGCTTTTGCACATCCGTGGCGCGAAGTCGGCTGGGCATTGCTCGCCGTGCTCTGCGTCATCGGCATTGGCCAACTCTACGTTCGAAATTGGCGCTTGCCAACCTCCGGACCATGGGGCCCATTGCTGGAAGCGGTCAACCAGTTGTTGATCTTTTCGCCCATTCTCGCACTGCCGTTTCTGAGGGGCCATGGACTGCGCACTGCCTGGATACCGACGAATCGCCTCTGGGCGCGGTTGCCGATCGGACTGGCGCTGGCTGCCTTGGCCATTGCGGCCTTTACTTTGGTCCGCCAGGACAGCGACAGTTGGCTGGAAGTGTACCCGCGCGTCTATCAGCCGAAGAACCTTGGATACTTAGTCCAGGTTTTTTGCGAGGATGTCGCCATCGCCGTTCTGTTTGTGCGATTTCGGGCCGCTATCGGACTGTACGGAACCATCGTCTTTGTCGCTTGCTTGTTTGCCGCGGCCCATATTCCCACGATGGTTGCCAAGGGGACCTCGCTTGAAGAATTGGCGCGGTTGCTGTTGGACGCCGGACTAGGGGTGGGCGTATTGCTCGTCGCGCAGCGATCCGCCGATGTTTGGTGGCTCTGGTCCGTCCACTATGCAATGGACATGATGCAGCTTTATGCTGCAACGCCTGAAACGGCGCGTCCATTCTTGAACTAGCGGTTAGGCCGCTGCGTCCCAGGTCGGCCGCAGGGTGGCAGCGCCATAGAACCCGAAGGCCCGACACCACGCTTCGAGGTTGAGGAACGACCAGATCAGATAGTAATTATCCTTTTGGCCGCTGAAGTGTTGCGCGAGAACGGTTTGCACGTATTCGGGGCGGAAGATGCCTCGCTCTTGGGTGAGCCGCGGGCTGAGCATGGATTCAATCCAGGGGCGCAATTTGCCGCGATACCACGACGAATCGGGCGGGCCGAAACCCATCTTCGGCTTGGTGTAGATCTTGTCGGGCACCCACGGCCGCACGGACTCGCGGAACAGGACTTTGCCGGTGTCGCCTTGCCAGAGGGCATCGAAGGGCACGTCGAGCACGAAGTCCACGAGCTCGTTGTCCAAGAGGGGCACGCGCGTCTCCAGGGAATGCGCCATGGAGACCTTGTCTTCGAAGGCCAAAAGGCCCGCGAGGTAGGTCTTGGCATCGACATAAAGAATGCGGTCGCGCCAGTCGGCGCTCGGACACCTGTGGAAGAAAGCGTCCATGACCGCGTTGGGATCGAAGCCATGCGCTTCGGCCAAGAAAGGGGGCGTGAAGGCGGCGGCCCAATCCTTGGGTTTGATCTTGAAGTTCACAAGACCGCGGTAGATCTGATCGGTCGTCGGCGTCAAGGGTCGGCGCAGCCAGCGCTTGAGCCGCTGTTTCCAGTTGCTCCAATGGCCGCCCCCTTTCTTCTGGGGGGCGAGGGGAGGAGCGCCGCCAACGGTTTGAAAACGTCCGACGTATCCAGCGTGGAATTCGTCGCCGCCGGTGCCGGACAAGACCACTTTGGCGTCGCGGGCCACGCGCTGGGCGATGCAATAGACCGGATAGCCCACGCCCATGCGCAGATCTTCCATGACCAGCGCGTAATCGAGCAATACGCTCGGCAATGCGTCTTGCGGCAGAAGATGTTCGACGCGCTCCAGACCGTAACTCTCTGCGACCAGGCGCGAGAATTCGCGCTCATCGACGTAGCGGTCGGCGCCGACACCGTCCAGATCGAAGATGCAGCTGTAGGCCGTCACGCTAGGGTCGAGACGATGAGCAACGACCGTTAGCGCAGTGGAATCGATGCCGCCGGACAGGTAGGTTTTGACCGGGACGTCAGCGGCGATTTGGCGCTTAAGTGCGCGGGTGAGGATGGTCCGATGCTCTTCAGCCAATTCCGCAAGCGTGCCGCGACGGCTGCGCGGAAAACGCACGTCCCAGTAGCGGCGCAGGTTGAACTTGCCTTCGCGCCAAACGAGCAGCGTGCCCGGCTCCAATTGATAGACGCCGGCGAACATCGTCTGCCGCTGCGTCAGGTTTTGAAAGGAGAAGTATTCCAAAAGACCCGCGGGGTTGGGCCGGGCGGAAACGAGCCCGCTCGCAAGGAGCGACTTGATTTCCGAGCCGAACGCGAGCCCGCCGTCTTTCAAGGGGGCATAATAAAGCGGCTTGATGCCGTAGCGATCGCGCGCCAAGACGAGCGTCTTCCGCCTGTCATCCCAGATGGCGACGCCGAACATGCCGTTCAGCTTGCCGAACAGCTCTAGTCCCCATTCCTCAAAGCCGTGTACGAGCACCTCCGTGTCCGAGTGATCGGTGACAAAGCGATGGCCTTTCTTTTCCAACTGATGGCGCAACAAATGATGATCGTAGATTTCGCCGTTAAAGATCAGACGGACAGATTCGTCCTCGTTGGCCATGGGCTGGCGGCCGCCGGCGAGGTCGACGATGGCCAGCCGGCGAAATGCCAGACCCACCTCCGGTCCGCCGAAGAAGCCTTCGTCGTCGGGGCCGCGCCGCGCCAAGGCGTCGGCCATCGCTTTGAGCTGGCCGGGTTTTGGCCGAACGCCCACCATGCCCGCTATGCCGCACATTCTTGTGGCGCTCCTTTGCCATAGTCCACGACGGATTCGAGTTGCCGATACAGACTTACGAGTTTGTTCCATTCCTGATCGGCGCGCAAATCACGCAGCGCGTTCGGAATATTGCGGCGAAACTTTTCCGCAAGGTCCGGTTGTCGCGCGAACTGATTCATGGCGGCGGCGATGGACACGGGATCGACGGGGTCAAAACACAGGCCGATATCGTAGCCGGCCACGATTCTGCGAACCTCGGGCAAATCGGCGACCAAGAGCGGAATGCCGGCGGCAAGATACTCGAAGACCTTATTGGGCAGCGCGTATTGGAAGTTGAGGCCGACGTTGGCTAGCAGGCTCCAAACGCCGGCGTCGGCAGCCTTCGCTTCGGCCACCACGCGCGCGGACGGCACCGGCGGCAGACAGAAGAGACGGTCGCGCACGCCATGACGCTTCGCCAAGCGCAGGTAAGCCGCTTGATAATCGTCGAAGCCGGGGCCGCGGATGACGAAGACTGCTTCGGGCGCGTGCGCCAGGGCCTTGATGATGGGTTCGAGGTTGCGCGCCGGTCCGACGCCGCCTTGGTACAAGAAGATCTTAAGTCTGTCCGGAATGTTCAGCTCGTCGCGCAGGCTGACGGACGGCGGTTCTTGCGCGGCCTCCACCTCTGGGATATTGCGAATGACGTGCACCGGCCTGGGTGACTGATACACGCGCGCGAGGTCGTGCGCAATCGAGTCGCACACCGTGATAACTTCGGTCGCTCTGTGCAAGGCGACACGCTCCACTGCTTGATACACCCAGCGCTTGGCCCAGCCGTGGGGCCGATATCGCTGCAATAGGCGGCTGAAGGTCACATTTTGCGAATACCACTCGTGGAAATCGCAAACGCAGGCCACGCCTTTTCGCGCGGCGGCCAATAGCGCGATAAAGGCGGTGTCCAAATCGTGCGCGTGATAGACCCAGGCGTCTTCGGCGAGGGCCGCATGGAGAAACGCGCGCCCATATAGATGCGGATAATGGCAAATAAATCGGCCCGCGGACGGCGGCAAAATACGAAAATGAATGTTCGGGCCCCAATGGACCTGCAGGTCTTCCGCGCGCCAGGACCAGGCAGGGCACAGAATGGTCACCACAAAGCCGTTCTGCGCCAGCGCCTTGGCCTCACGCTGCACGCGTGGATCGACGCGCAAGTCGTTGATGACCAGCATGACGATTGAGCGCGGTTTGCTGCCGCGCTCGGGAGCCTTCAAGCGCTCTACACCTGCGCGCCGCAGGGAGCGCAAATGCCACAGAAACACCGGCACACGGACGAAGAGAAACGGCAGTGCCAAGAGATTTCCCGGCAAGTAATAGAGAAAGGCCAACGGCGGCCGAACCGGCGCGCACAGGGGACTTTCCTTGACAAAAGTCTTCAACCGAAACTGCGCGCGTGCGAGCGCTTTCAAGAGCGGCATTACCGGCTGCAGCCACGCCTGCGACTTCATCCAGTTTTTTAATGTTGCGAATGCCATTCTCGCGATCTTTGCTTCCGCTGCGGACAGGTTGAAAACCGGTCTACAGCACGTTGCCGAAATACGGTTTCAGTTTTTCGAAGACCCGAGTTCCCACCCAACAACTAAGAAGACCTAACCCGGCAAGGATTATCCAGGAAAGCGGGTGCTCGAAGCCGCCGTAGAAAAACACGTCGTGGTAGCACCAGATCAAATGGCTGAACGGATTGAACTGCAAGAGCGGCCGCACCGCTTCCGGCACCATATCGGGCAGGTAGACGATGGGGATCAAGTACACGCCGACGAGACAGAAGACCTGGACAAAGTCCTTTAAGTCGCGAAAGTACGGTCCCAGCGCGGCGAGAAAAAGGGCCAGGCCGACCATTAAGATCATTTGCAGTGCGATAAGCGCGGGCAAAAGCGCAATGGTCCAGGGCAGAAACTGAAAACAGGCGAGCATGTAGACCAGGAGCAACAGCGTGCAAAGGGCCTGCGGAAATAGAGTCGCGAGGATGCCTTTGAGCGGCAAGACCTCCAGCGGAAACACCACTTGCTTGACCAGGTTAACGTTGCCCGTGATTGTGGTCGTGGCCTTGTTCATGCACTCCGCCATCGCCAGCCAAGGAATCAGGCCCGACAGAAGGTACACCGAATAATCGAACGGCAGCTCGACGGTGTTGCCGATGCGCGTCTTGAAAACGAAGGCGAAAATGAACAAGTAGACCGCCATCAAGAGCAGAGGATGCACCACGGCCCAGCCCAGGCCGAACATCTGGCCGACGTAGCGATCGGTGATTTCGCGCTTAGCCATCGCCCAGGTGAGCGGCCAATGGCGCAAGAAAAACCGAAACGGATTGATGCCGCCGGTCAAAGGCAGCAGGGTATTGGTTGTGTTCATGCAGGCGTGCTCACTAGAGGTCCGCCGCAGTTTGTGGGGCGAACATTCTTGTTTGCCGGCAGCAGGACGTTCGCCCCAACCGAAACTTAACCTGCGAGGGAATAGGTCTTTTCGGGCAGCCACAAGTGTAAGCCGCTTTCGAGGCGGATGCCGGGCGACCAGCCGAGCACTTGCGAAAGGCGGGTGGTGTCGCCGACGAAATGCGGCGCCGCCCCGGGCTGCGTCTCGAAACGCGGCGCGATCCCCACGACGCGGCCCATGGTCTCGCCGATCTGCCGTAACGTCAGCACTTCCGGGCCCGCGAGATTCAAGGTCGCCGACTGTTCCAGGAAAAGACTGCGCAGCACGGCTTCGAGGACGTCCGCCACGGCGATCGGATTGGCGTGAAAACCGTCCGCGCCATGCAGCAGGATGGGCTGGTGTTTGCGCAATTTGTCCAAGAGCTGCGGGAAAAGGCGGTCCGCGCTTTGTCCGGGCCCGTAGGGCATGAACATGCGAAACACGATGGTGGCGAACAGCTTCGCAAACGGGCTCACCAGCGTCTCGGCAGCCAACTTGCTGGCGGCGTAGAGCGAGCGCGCCGCCTGGGGCGCGAATGCCTCCTCTTCCGAAGAAAGCGGTGTTTCGGAGTTGTAGACGCTGCCGCTGGAAGCCAATAGGAAGCGCCGCACTCCGGCTTGAGCTGCGTAATCCAGTGCGTGGCACAAGCCGTGCACATTGACGCCGGCCACCTCCGCGGTCCCTTCGGGAAAGTGGCGGTGCTTACGGCTTTGGGCAAGATAGATGAGCGTGTCGCAGCGTCCCGGCCAGGATTTCACAGGCTGCGGCCCCGCCAGGTCACACGCCAGCCAGTGCACTTGGTTGATGAAAGGCGCGGGTTTGCTTGCCGAATGGGTGGCGTACACCTCGTGCCCGCGCCAAACGAGTGAGCGAATCACGTGCTGGCCGATAAAGCCCGAGCCGCCGACGACCACAATAGTTTGCATGGGGGTCCTTCCCCTGTTCTAAGAGCCAGAAGAATGGGGTCTTGCAGATATACTCCGATTCGGAAGACAGGGTCAAGGCAGTTCGACGGCTTTGCTCGGCATAGAAATGCGATGCCTGCGTTGATCCCGTGCCGCGCTCGAAATGCCGGGGATCAACGCCAAGACGGGTTTGCTGCCCTTACCAGGTGGTTGTCTTGCGGGGCTGAGTCTTGCCTTTGCGAATGTTGCTTTGTTTGCGCAGCTTGGCGCGGCGGCGGGCTTCACACGGCTTTTCGTAATGCTGGCGCTTACGGAGTTCTTTGGCCAGGCCGCTGCGCTCGAGCAGCTTCTTGAATCGTCGCAGCGCCAGGCCGATAGGTTCACGATCGTGCACGCGCATCCGTAAGGTCATGCTCTGTCCTTTGTTCGGGCTGATGTCCGCCCGGTCGGATTATTGACACTGGGAGGGAAGCCATCAGGCAGGAAGTCCAAGGCTTACTCTATGACAAGAACGGCAAAAAAGCTATTCTGTTAGCGCGAATTCCTGCCGGTAACCCGAGCCGATGCGCTAGCAAGGGCACTCGGCGTGCTGCCAATGCGTCGCCTGCCGCCCGTGCTTGCGCGTCGGGCTCATGGGCTAACCCAAGTTGCATTTTGTTTCTCGCTTTCATTACAATGCCGCGGCCCCACAGCCGCCAAGGAAGGCCTCTTATGGGAAAATGCGCGCTCATCACCGGCATTACCGGCCAGGACGGCAGCTATCTAGCCGAACATCTGCTCTCTCTGGGCTATGAAGTGCACGGCCTGGTTCGCCGGGTCGCCTTGGCGGACGGGTCGCGGCTGGCCCGCCTCGAGCACCTGCGTGATCAGATAACCTTGCACACCGCCAGCCTGGAAAGTTATCCGAGCATTTGGCACGTTTTCGGCCGGTCCTCGTTCGACGAATGCTATCACCTGGCCGCGCAAAGTTATGTCGCCGACAGCTTCGCCGACAGTTTCACGACGATGAACGCCAATGTGAGCGGCACGCACTACGTGTTGGAGGCGCTGCGGCAACTGCAACCGCGCTGCAAGTTCTATTTCGCCGGCTCGAGCGAGATGTTCGGCAAGGTGCGCGAGACGCCGCAGCGCGAGACCACGCCGTTTCATCCGCGCAGCCCGTACGGGGTGAGCAAGGCGACCGGCTTTTTTCTGACGCAAAACTATCGCGAAGCCTACGATCTTTTCGCCTGCGCGGGGATTCTGTTCAATCACGAAAGCCCGCGCCGCGGCGCGGAATTCGTCACTCGCAAGATCACGCGCGGCGTTGCCCGCATCAAGGCGGGCCAGGCGCACGAGCTGAAACTCGGAAACTTGGAGGCGCGTCGCGATTGGGGCCACGCCGCCGACTATGTCCGCGCCATGCATCTCATGCTGCAACAGCCGACGCCCGCGGACTTCGTAGTCGCCACCGGGACCATGCACACCGTCCGCGAATTCTGCGATCTGGCTTTCGCCGAAGCGGGTCTGGATTACCGCGAATGGGTCCAGATTGACCCGGACCTGTATCGCCCGGCCGAAGTCGAGACCCTGCAAGGCGACGCCGCCCGCGCCCGCAGCGTGCTCGGCTGGCGGCCGCGCTACGACTTCCAGGAACTCGTCCGCGAGATGGTCCAATCCGATCTGCAGAACGCGGGCGCGGAACCCGTCGCCGCCAAACCGTCGCAACGCTTCAAGATCGTGGGCTAACCATGTCGGGGTAAGCACCAAGGAATTGTGCATGCCAAGCCTGGACGATTGCCGTGTGGTGCTCGTGCACGATTGGCTGACCGGCATGCGCGGCGGCGAAAAAGTGCTCGAAGTATTCTGCCGCCGCTGGCCCCAGGCGACGCTCTACACCCTTCTTCATAAACGCGGCTCCGTCAGCCCCACGATTGAAGCGCTCGTGACGCGCACGAGCTATCTGCAATGGCTGCCGCGCGTGCATCGCTACTATCGCTACCTGCTGCCGCTGATGCCGCGCGCCGTCGGCTGGCGGCTGCCCGATTGCGACCTGGTGCTAAGCAGCAGCCATTGCGTCGCCAAAGGCGTGCAAGCGCCCGCCGGCGTGCCGCACGTGTGCTATTGCTACACGCCCATGCGTTATGCCTGGCACATGCGCGACGCCTACTTCCAGCGCGGCCTTAAGGGTTGGCTCGTAGATCGCCTCTTGTCCCACCTGCGCGACTGGGACTGCCGCACCGCGCAGGGCGTGACGCACTTTATTGCAATTAGTGCCACCGTCCAAGAGCGCGTCCGCCAATGCTACGGCCGCGACAGCGTTGTCATCCATCCGCCGGTAGACACGGAATTCTACACGCCGTCCCACGTGGCGCGAGAGGACTTTTATCTCGTCCTATCCGCGCTGGCGCCCTATAAGCGCGTCGATTTGGCCGTCGCTGCGTGCGCCAAGTTAGGCCGGCGACTGGTTATCATCGGCACGGGGCAAGACGAGAAAAAGCTGCGCCGCCTGGCCAGGTCCAACGTGCAATTCCTCGGCTGGCAGGCGGACGACGTGTTGCGCGATCACCTGCGCCGCTGCCGCGCGCTGTTGTTCCCCGGCGAAGAGGACTTCGGCATCGTGCCCGTGGAAGCGCAAGCTTGCGGCGCGCCGGTGATCGCCTATGGCCGCGGCGGCGCCACGGAAACCGTGGTCCCCTTGCCGAAGCACCCTTGCCCGACCGGGGTTTGGTTCGAGGAACAGACCACGGAGTGCCTGAGTCAAGCCATCCAAGAATTCGAGCGCCACGAAGACACGTTCGATCCCGCCGCGCTGCGCCGGCATGCGTTGCAATTCAACTCGCTGCGCTTCGAGCGCGAAATCTTCGCCTATCTGGCGGCGGTCGTCGCGCAAAAATCGAAGAAGGCCGCTTGATCACCTCCATTCAGCTACACTAATTTGAATCATTCTTCGTTTTCTTCTCTGTGTCTCTGTGCCTCTGTGGTTCGTCTTGAATTACTCGAACGCTCATGAAAGCCGAAATTATTTCCATCGGCAGCGAATTCACCACGGGCCAAAGTCTCGACACCAACGCCCAATGGCTCAGCCAGCGCCTGGGCGAGATCGGCATCGAGGTCGGCTGGCATACGACGGTCGCCGACGACCTGGAGGACAACGTCGCCGCCTTTCGATTGGCGTCCGGGCGTGCGAAAATCGTCATCGCCACCGGCGGCCTCGGCCCCACGCAAGACGACCTGACGCGCGACGCCTTGGCTCAGGCCGCGCACGTCGCGTTGGTTTTTCACGAGCCGTCGTACCAGCAAATACAAGAGATGTTCGCCCGCCGCAAGCGCGCTATGCCCGAGCGCAATCGCGTGCAGGCTATGTTTCCCGCCGGGGCCGAGCCGATTCCCAACGCCAACGGCACCGCTCCTGGCATTTGGATGAGGCTCGGAGTCCCCTCACCCCCAACCCCTCTCCCTGAGGGCGAGGGGAGACTCGGTGACGCCTACATCGCTTGCGTTCCCGGCGTGCCCTCCGAAATGATGGCCATGTACGAAACCCAGGTGAAGCCGCGCCTGTTGCAGCTCGGCCTGGCGAAAGCCGTGCGCGTGGAGCGGAAGCTCAACACCTTCGGCGGCGGCGAATCGCACATCGAGGAAAAGCTGTTCGACCTGACGCGCCGCGGCCACGTCCCGGAAGTTGGCATTACTGCCAACGACGCGACGATTTCCCTGCGCATCTTTGCTCGTGCCGCGACGGCC
>JAKEHV010000584.1 GCA_022614915.1 Gemmataceae bacterium
CTTGACGCTTGCAGCGTTGGGAGCATCTAGTGTCACGCGGATGATGGGCGGGATGATTTGGTCGGTCTTCTTTTTCTTCTTGTTTTCGTCCTTTTTCACAAGAAAAGCCGAGCGCACGACGAACTTGTTGCCTTCCACCTTGCCTTTAGCGTTGCCCTGCAAGATGTCCACAGCCAGGACCTTGCCTTGGGAGACGCTGACTTCGCCGGACCAGTCCAGGCCTTTTTCGTCCTTTTGGCCAAGCGTGACCAAAAGCCCGGTCAGATTGGCGGGCATCAAGACGGGTTGTCCCTTGGCGGGAGGGTCGCCGGCGGTCCCAGTGGCTTCGGGCGATCCCCAGCGCCAAACGAGTACAACGAGAACGAAAATCGTAATGGTCAGCATCCCGGCAAGACGCGCGCGGACTTGCTTTTGGCTCATATGAATTCCTCCTGCAGCAAGAAGGCGATAGAAGTGAGCCGAGTTAAGACGTAAATACCATGCCAAGCCGCGCGATGCAAACGATTTGTGCCGACGATTCTGATTGACGGCGAAGCCGTTTTCGTCTACTGTTCAACCCCCCACGTGATTTCTGATAAACCGCGGAGACGCAGAGGGTCGCAGAGAGTAAAAACGGAACAAGAAAAGAAAAAAGTTCTTTCGAATGCACCGCTTCCTTATGGGCGCGGCTCTCTAAGAAACGGAGTTCTGATGGATGCCACAGCCGTTGCCACTATGCCGAAGCGGGCCGCTTTGAATTTGCCCACGCTGATTCATCATGTCTGGGCACTAAGCCCGCTCATTCTGGTTCACGTTGGCGCTTTGGCCATATTTCTCACCGGGGGCGCGCTTTGGGAATGGTTGCTCATGCCGTTGTTCGTCTACTTGCGCGGCCTGGTGACCACGATCGGTTATCACCGCTACTTCTCGCATCGCAGTTTCAAAACGAGCCGGGTCACGCAGTTTCTCTTGGGCTTCTTTAGCAGCGCCAATTTGCAGCAAGGTCCATTGTGGTGGGCCGCATATCACCGCCACCATCATCGACACTCCGATGATCCGGGCGACGTGCACTCGCCCTATCACGGCGGCTTCTGGTGGGCCTATTGCGGCTGGCTGTTTGTGCCGCTCGCGCCCCAGTGGCGCGACGTGAGCGATCTGCGCCGCTATCCCGAATTAGTTTGGCTGGAGAGGTTCTGGCAACTGCCGGGCTTTTTCTTGGCCGGCCTCTCTTTGTGGGCGGGCGGTTGGAGTTTTTTGTGCGTGTGTTTTTGCCTGAGCGCCGTGGCGAACTTCCATCTCACGTTCGTTGTCAACACCTATGGCCATCTCCTCGGTTCGCGCCGCTACAACACCGGCGACGAGAGCCGCAATAGTCTCTTCCTCGCGTTTATCAGCCTGGGCGACGGCTGGCACAACAACCATCACCACTATCCGCATGCCGCTCAGGCCGGGTTTTTCTGGTGGGAGATCGACGCCAGTTTCCGCGTGATCCGGCTCATGGAGATGATGGGCCTGGTTTGGGATGTGCGACGCGTTCCAGCGCACAAGTTAGAGCCGTCGTCGACGAGCCAACCGCAAGACTCGGAAGACGACCGCGCCTTGGCGAGCCGAACGCCGTAAGGCGTCGGGTGCGTCGCCTGCCCCAGACCGGCCGCTTACGCGGCTCGGCTCGCCATGTGTTCTTAGAGATTGGCCGTCCTTTCTTTGTTGAATTCGTTTGACAACTCCGACTCTTTCAATCAATTTGTCAGCAGAACAGCCGCCCTGCCCTGTCGGAGTTTTCGATGCGCCATTGGATCTGGATTCTCTCGTTTTTGACAGGTTCGTTCTGGACGCCCTGGGCCGCATCTGCCCAGTCGCCGGGTAACGGCAAGCGTCCGCCGAACGTAGTCATTGTTTTCGCGGACGATTTAGGTTACGCCGATCTGGGCTGCTTTGGAGCTGCGAAGATCAAGACGCCGCACCTTGACCGGATGGCTAAGGAAGGCGTGCGTTTCACTTCGTTCTACACCGCTCAAGCCGTGTGCTCGGCCTCGCGCGCGGCGCTCTTAACCGGCAAGTACTCCAATCGCACCGGCATCTTGGGCGCTTTGGGACCGGCAAGCAAACAAGGGCTGGGATCGAACAACACGACCATCGCGCTCATGTTGAAGGCGCTTGGCTATTCGACTGCTCTCTTCGGCAAATGGCATCTGGGCCACCTGCCGGAGAATCTGCCCACGCGACACGGCTTCGACGAATACTTCGGGCTGCCCTATTCCAACGACATGTGGCCGCAGCACCCGACGGCGAAGTTCCCCGATTTACCGCTCATGGAAGGCGAGAAGATCATCGCTCACAATCCCGATCAAACCAAGCTGACGACCTGGTACACGGAAAAAGCCGTGGATTTCATCGGCCGAAACAAAGACAGGCCGTTCTTTCTCTACGTCGCCCACAACATGCCGCACGTGCCGCTATTCGTTTCCGACCGGCACAAAGGTATATCGGCGGGCGGCTTGTACGGCGACGTTATCGAAGAACTGGATTGGTCCGTGGGTGAAATCCTGGCCGCCCTCAAGAAACACGGCATCGACGATAATACGATCGTGATCTTCACTTCGGACAACGGCCCGTGGCTTTCTTACGGCAATCACGCCGGGTCCGCGGGACGATTGCGCGAGGGCAAGGGCACGGCGTGGGAAGGCGGCGTGCGCGTGCCGTTCCTCGCGCGCTGGCCCGGCCATCTTCCTGCCGGCAAGGAACAGCACGAGCCGGCCATGACCATCGATGTGCTGCCCACGATTGCGCGCATCACCGGCGCCAAGCTGCCCAGCGGCAAGATCGACGGCAAAGATACTTTGCCGCTCTTGAGGGTCGAGCCGGGCGCGAAATCGCCGCACGAAGCGTACTACTTCTATTGGAACAAGCATTTGCAGGCAGTGCGGAGCGGTCAGTGGAAGCTGTATTTCCCGCACACCTATCGCACCATGGCGGGCAGCGCGCCTGGCGCGGACGGCAAACCCGGCCCTTACAAAGAGGCGCAGTGCGGATTGGAGCTCTACAATTTGGCCGCGGACTTGAGTGAAACACACGATGTTGCAGCGCAGAATCCGGAGGTTGTTCGCATCCTGCAAGTCCTCGCCGAAGGTATGCGCCGCGACTTGGGCGACGAGCCGCCCAAGCAGAAAAAAGCGAAGGCAACGCCGTAGGTTAGGATTCCGCTCCTGACCATCCCGCCCAAGAACGCAGATCCAGCAAGGTAGGACAGGACCGGAATCCTATCCTACGCAATAGTGAGGGACAAGCCATGCAACTCACATCCACTGCATTTGTCGAAGGCGCTGTCATTCCGACGCGCTATACGGCTGACGGTGACAACCTCTCGCCGGCGCTGACTTGGTCCGGAGCGCCAGGCAATGCGCAATCCTTCGCGCTGGTGTGTGAGGATCCGGACGCGCCGCGCGGCACCTGGATTCACTGGGTGCTCCACAATCTGCCGGCCGATTGCACAGGACTGGCGGAAGGCGCTTCGCCCAAAGGCAGCCTGCCCAAAGGCGCCAAAGAAGGAATGAATAGCTGGAGCAAGTCCGGCTATGGCGGACCGTCGCCACCAGCGGGCAAGCCGCACCGGTATTTCTTCAAGCTTTACGCCTTGGATACGATGCTCGATTTGCCGGACAAAGCGGGGCGGCAGCAGCTAGAGGACGCGATGAAGGGACACTTGCTCGCGACTGCACAAATCATGGGGAAGTACGGACGCTAGAGCATTCGGTGCGAGCAAACAGCAATGTTCGCCCCGCGGGTTTGGTATCGTCCGAGCCGCGACCGTGAGGGAGCGGAGAACCCGCGGGAATCAGCCCGATGGTTTTGCGAGATCGATGATGATTTCCTGATTGGCGACCACATCACGTGTGACCTTCGAGCGTTGTTCATCATAGACGCCTTTCAGCAGATCATCTCCCGAGGAAGGATGGATGTGCGTAATAACGATCCGATACTTCCCGGGCTTGGCGCCCGCCACGTTGAAACTGCCATCGGCCTCCACGGAGGCCATCTCGCCGCCGGGGGTCAGAATCTCTCCGGATTCATTGGCGATGATGTCTTTGTCAGACTTAACCGGGTAAAACATCACCCGCATGCGTCCCGATTCACCGGGCGGCAACTTGACGCCCACCATGTCCACTTGGGCGGGTTTGCCGTTTTGAAGCAGCCTGCCGCGGACCGGAACGCCCTTGTCCGTCGATCCCCCGCAGCCGATGACGGCGAGCAATCCGAGCCAACACCCAACCGGTAGCATCCTCCAGGCAAAGAGACGCATGATAGCTAGTTCCTCGTGGGTAAGTTTGAAAAAGTCCGCAGCGCGAATCTGGTTCACGCTGCGGACCGCGAATTGGCTTCTGCGCGTCCAACTTAGAAATCGTTGCCGAGCACTTGGCCGTCGATCCGATGCCCGACACGCAAGAAAGTCGTCGCGCTAATGCTATAGCTGACGAACCGCACCGTCCCGTCGCCCAAAACGACGTTGAAGCCGCCGGTATGCGAGGACCCAAAACGCACGCTGTCCGCACACCCTGCAGTGGTCGCCGCGATGCAATCCGGCAACGGCAGCAAGTCAGTCCGCCTGAGCACGTCGTGATCCCAACCGGAGGTGTAACCTTCATTATCTTCGCCTTGGAAGTTGCCGAGCCGATCGACCGGGATGCGCTTGTCGCCGGCCAACATCGTGTTGGACGTTCCGTCGAAGAGATCGGTCAAGCGAATGGGTGGACGCTCGGCGTGCCCGGATTGCTGTCACCCCTATTGTGATTGAAGGTCCTCTGAAGAAAACCGTTGGTATCGCTGTTGTTAGCAATGCTAGCGCCGTAGTCGCATTGAGCATGGGTGCCCGCTGCCAAGGGCAGATACCAATTGGTGGCCTGAGTGAAAACCCGAGGCGACCGACGGGATGGACAAAAATAAATGGGAATGACAGCGGCGATAGCCTGGACCTGGGCCCCGGCGATGGTGGACTGGCCGCTGCCCTTATAGACGTTATCTTGCTCGACAAACGGGAGAATCTGAAACAGCCAACCCGCCCGTTGATCTCTGGGGCCGGCTGGAGTGCCTACGGACGTATAGGTCGGCGCCATCGACCAGTGCTGACCGCCGGTCGGCAGCAGTTTGTGTGTGTCATTGTGGTTATGAATGCCCAGGCCGATTTGCTTCAAGTGGTTGCCGCATTGCGCTCGCGCCGCGGCCTCGCGCACTTTCTGCACGGCCGGCAACAAGAGGCCGATGAGGATCGCGATTATCGCAATCACCACCAACAACTCGATGAGCGTAAAGCCACGCCGCTTCGGGACCTGTGCACCAGACTCAGACTTCATGGTTCACTCCTTGTAATAAAAAGAATAAAAGAGGTGTTTCAGTAATGTAAATCGGCTCAACAGGTTGCGTCAAGCAAAAAATTCAGAAAATCCTCATTGATCCTACTCACTCTATAACAGTTCCACGCTCGCGCATAGGGGTCGTGTTATCTGAATTCACCGGTGGGGCGAACATTCTTGTTGCCCTGGTCCAGACAAACAAGAAAGTTTGCCCCACGTGAATTCGCTTGACGCCTGCCGTTTGTAGCGAGGATACTGTCTTTAGGGGTTACAGTTGGCAAATGAAAGGTCTTTCGACTTTCGTCGCGTTTTCCTTGGTGATTGTGTCGGGCGCTTTGGCCGCTGTCGCTCCCAGTGCGCAACCGGACGGTGTTTCCGAGACCCCTCACCCCCAACCCCTCTCCTTGGGGGCGAGGGGAGACTCGGAGACTTGGTGGTCGCTGCAACCGATTCACAAACCTATAGTGCCCTCGCCTTTTTTCACAGACGAAACCAAGAACCATTGGCGACAGAACCCCATCGACCGTTTCGTCTTGGCGAAGTTGCTCGAAAAAGGCATGACGCCCGCGCCGCCCGCCGACAGGCGCACACTCTTGCGGCGCGTGACCATCGACCTCACCGGCTTGCCGCCTACGCTTGAAGCGCTCGATGCGTTCGAGAAAGACTCGTCGGCCGACGCCTATGAGAAAATCGTCGACGCCCTCTTGGCCAGCCCACGCTATGGCGAACGCTGGGCCCGCCACTGGATGGACGTGATCCACTGGGCGGAAACGCACGGCCACGATCAGGACGTGCCGCGCGAGCACGCTTGGCCGTACCGCGACTATCTCATCGATAGTTTCAACAGCGACAAACCGTTCGCGCGTTTTATTGAAGAGCAAATCGCCGGCGACGTGCTGCCCCCCCTCACCCCCAACCCCTCACCCCCAACCCCTCTCCCCAAGGGCGAGGGGAGCTTTCTGCACCTCTCTCCCC
>JAKEHV010000112.1 GCA_022614915.1 Gemmataceae bacterium
GGCACCTTCGCAGTGACGCGCTCGTTCAAGTAATCGGAATGAAATTCGTCTGCCGCCAGGGAGGGCGGATGTTCGCCGGCCATCACGTCGTTGAAGTAGCGTGAGAAGGTTGTCCAGTTGCCGAGCACCGGCGCGAGGCGATGGAGCTCCATCAGGTCGTCATACCACGGCGCGGCAGGCTGGCCGGCGTGCAGAAATCCCACGGTGGCGGCGTGGTCCTCGCGCGTCGTCTTGAACCAGTAATGCGCCAGGTTGAAGTAGGTTGCCGGGTTATCGGCGGGATGCGGGGCACGAACGAACGCGTCCACTTGTTTGCCGTCGGGCGACGGCCAAGACACGACCGTGGCGGAGTAATGCGGGATGCCGCTGGTTTCGTCCCAGCACAAAAAAAGGGCTTTCGTGAGGCCGTTGGTCGTCAGTAGCAAGGGAATCTGCGGGTGGAAGCCGAAGCGCTTGCGGGCGAAGACGCGCACGTCGACGCCCAGGAGTTCGCGCGAAACGGCCAGGCCGCGCTTTAGGTTCCAGAGCTGCGACTCGAGCGGCAACAGCGGGTCTTCGCGCTCGACGTAACAGCCGCCGCAGACCTCCGCTTCGTCGCGCTGAAGTTTGTCCCGGAGCGCTTGCCATTTTTCGGGCTGGGCGCTCGCCAACTTTTCCAGCAAGCTCGCCGACGCCACAATATTCAAAGGCGCGGCGGGCAGAGAGACACTGTCATCTGTCTCCCCTCGCCCTGAGGGAGAGGGGTTGGGGGTGAGGGGGACACTGTCGGAGCCGCGCCCGTTAGGTAGCGGGCCACTGCCCGGCCATGGTTGTTCGAGATTGTTGTCGTCGAGAAGGCAGATGTCGAGCCAGTGGATGGCCACGGGATAGAGCACTTCGCGGGCGGAAAGCAATTTCACCGCCGCCTGGCGCAAGGATTCGCGCCAAGCCTCCGCCGGAGTTTCGGAAGCGTCGACAGGCTCGACCGCGGCGCTTGGTTCACGCGGTGGCGTGTCGCTCCTTGGCTCGTGTACCAGAGGAAGAGAAGCGTCTTCGATCTCTATCGCGGCCCTTTGCTCGTAAGCTTCTAGATGCGGCGTCGGATCAGTGTGCCCCTCACCCCCATCCCCTCTCCCTGAGGCGAGGGGAGTTGGATCAGCGTCCCATTCTTGGGTTTCGGACGAACTGGAGAATCTTGCTCCGTCGGGATCGGGCGCGCTGTTGTCGCCGTTGGGAAGCGCGGCTGTCGGCGCCGTTGTAATCTCGAAACCGGCGAGCCTGGCCACCGCAGTTTGCACATCGTCCCAAAAGCCGGCGCTTTCGAGCAAGTTTTCATGCTCCATCGCCTCGGCCAACGTCGATTGCATCAAGTGCCCCCAGCCGATGCCGAAGAAAGGCGTCGCTTTCTCAATTGGCAAGTCCAAGCCGCCGGGCCAGCCCAAAGTAGCAGGCACACTTCGTGTGCCGTCCTCGCTCGAATCAGACGGCACACGGAGTGTGCCTACTACATTCGTTAATGCGGCGCGCAGATTCTGCAACGTGGTCGCGCGGTCGGTCGTAGCCTTGAATGCGGCCGCGCCGGCAGCGCGCACGCGCTCGTCCCAGTCGTCAGGCAAGTACAAGGGCGGCGATTCCGGCAACGCGTAAACAAAGCCGGCTTGCGGCTGCTCGTGGTCGTATTGCCCGTCGCAGCGCGGCGGCCCTTTCGCGTTCCAAAGCAAAGCCGGGTGCCACAGCGCCGAGTAGCCGTTGAGCCAACAGGCCATGTCCTCATTGGCGAGCACCATAGCGCTTTGGCCGGGCAATCGATACGGGCTGAGAAAAACCAACTCGTGCTGCATCCGCGTCCCGTCATTGTTCATTGTTGGACCTTCGTTCTGCGCACTTCTGTTTGCCTTTCATCCTATCGGCAAGTCCTGTCAAGACACTAGCCCGACGCGCAAGCGAGGGATCGAAGTACAAGTCCCTCGCTCGCGCGTCGGGCTGGTGTTATAACAACAAAGGGGAAAAGGGTTGCCGACGAGGAACCGACCATGGCTAAAGCCGACGAACCCGTGGAAACCATCTTGATTGTGGACGACGAAGAGCCGGTGCGGCGGACGTTTCAGGAATGGCTGGAAGGGGCGGGATTGGGCTGCCAGGTGCTCGCCGCTCCGGATGCCGAACGGGCGCTGGATTTGGCCAATCGCGCGGCCATCGACCTGGCCGTACTCGATTGGCACTTGGGGGCGGGCGACGACGGCTTGCAGCTCTTGCAGGACTTGTATGCTTTTCACCCAAACGTGATTGCCATCATGGTGACCGGTTACGCGAACCAGGCGACGCCGCTTGATGCGATGCGCATGGGCGTGCGCGACTATTTGGACAAGAACCACGACCTCTCCCGGGAAACTTTTTTGCAAGCGGTGAAGAAGCAGCTCGCGCTCATTCGCCCCGCCAAGCGCGCCCGCAGCCTGCAACAAAGCCTGTTGGCGTTTCGCCAGGCCGTGGAAAAGATCTTGCCGCTCGTGCAGTCGGCGGCCGCGCTCAACGATCCCGTGCCCTTGCCCGACGCGATTCGCGGCCTGATGCGTTTCTTGATTCAAGTCACCGAGGCCAAAGACGGCGTCTTGCTGGTGCGGCATTATGACTCGACCAAGACGCCGGCGGAGACGATTCGCGTTTACGACTCGGGCGGCAAAAATCTGGAAGTGACGCTGCTTCCCTTCGCGCGCTCGGTGGCGGGAACGGTCATCAGCCTTCAGCAAGCAGCGGTCTCGAACGACCTGCAAAAAGCGACCTGGGCGTTTGACTTGCAGCCTTTTGAGAAAGGGCGGCGCTGTGTGCTGGCGGCCCATCTGCCGGTGGCGTCGGGCTTGCAGGCGGTCCTGGAGCTGTTCGACAAACCGGACGGATTCACGCCGAACGACCAGCTCTTGGCCAGCGCCGCCGCGGAGCTTGGCGCCGACCTGCTTCGGCAAGCGCTGGGGCGAAAGCAAACCGAGCAACTGCTCATTGACAGCGTGAGCGCGGCTCTGGCGGCGAGCGAACACGTATCGCAGTCGTTAGGCGGCGCGGTGGAACGGCCGCTCGAGCAACCGCCACCCGAACAGGTGCTCGACCAGTTGCGTCAGGGTTTGCGGGCCGCGGCCGGCGACGACGCCCACGCCGACCTCAGCTTGCGCATGGCGGAAGCAATCCGCGTCCTGGCGCGCCGGCACGGCCGTCCCGCATTGGAGCACTGCTTGACCCTCATCGACAACGTGGGCCGCCTGCTCGATAAGGCGACGGGGAACTAACGGAATCGGCATGCCTGACGTCTTCGACGAAATCTTTGCCCTCCTTGATCCTGAGCGCTTGTTGCGCGATCCGCGCGCAACCGGCGAAGGGGTCAGGCTCGCCGTGCTCGACAGCGGCGTGGAGCGGGCGGTGCTGGAAGAAAAGTTCCGTCAATCCGGGCAGTCGATTCTTCCCGTCGAAGGCGGCATCTTCATCGCCGACCGGGCCGAGCCTTTGCCTTACGAAGGAAAACAGAGCACGCCGCACGGCACGACGGTGGCGGACATCATCCTGACGCTGGCGCCGCGCGTGCAACTGTTTTCCGCGGACATCTTTGGCCCGCAGGGGAGCTGCGAGGTCGATATCGTCATCAAGGCATTGCACTGGGCGATTGACGTTTGGCATTGCAAAGTGATCAATCTCTCACTGGGCGTGACCGAGCAACGCCTGCAGCAGTTGCCCAAGAGGCAGCAGTTTCTACGCGCCGTTGAAGATGGCTATTACAAAGACGTGCTCATTTTCGCGGCGGCGCACAACGACCATCCCCTGACGCGCAGCTATCCCGCGTTGTTTTCACCGCCCTTGATCAGCGTCGATAAAAAGCTCTTTGCCGATCCATTGCAGTTCGCTTATGAGCTCTGCGATCAGGTGGAGTTTCAAGCGCACGGGCGCGGCTATTTGGGTCCGTTCGCGCAGGAACCCGCGACCAGTTGGGCCGCCCCGCACCTGGCCGGCATCGCCGCGCGGCTGCTTTCACTGCGGCCGCAACTCAAGCCATTCGAAATGAAGGCCATACTATATTGGTTGTTCCAAGCGCAAAAGAAGCAATAGGAGATTGCATGCATTGCCTGGTCACCGGCGCGGCCGGTTTTATCGGCTCGCATTTGTGCGAACGCCTTGTCGCGGACGGCCATCGCGTCAGCGGCCTGGACGCGTTCATTCCCTACTACCCGCGCGAAATCAAGGAAACATATCTAAAAGACTTGCGCCGCCAATCGCAGTTCATTTTCCGTGAGCTGGACATGCGCAGCGCCGATTTGGAATCGGTGGTTGAGGGTGTGGACGTCCTTTTTCACTTAGGCGCCATGGCAGGCCTGGCCAGGAGCTGGACCGATTTCGACCTCTATCAAAGCTGCAATCTCACGGCGACCCAGCGCTTGCTCGAAGCGGTCCGCAAGCGGGCCAAACCGTCGCGCTTCATCTTTGGCTCGACGTCGTCCGTCTACGGTCGATTCGCCACCGGCGACGAAACGCTGCCGACCCGGCCAATCTCGCCGTACGGTGTGACCAAGCTGGCGGCCGAGAATCTGTGCCGCTGCTTTGCGGACGAACACGGCATTCCCGTCGTGGCCCTGCGCTTTTTCTCCGTGTATGGACCGCGGCAACGACCCGATATGGGCTACTACAAGTTCATTCGGGCTCTATTGCACGACGAGACAATCACGGTTTTCGGCGACGGCCAGCAAGTCCGCGGCAACACCTACATCGACGACTGCGTGGCCGCGACGGTCGCGGCGATGCAGGCGCCCGTCGGCGAAACATACAACCTGGGCGGCGGCGAGACCGCTTCCGTTTGGGACATCCTGCACAAACTGGAAAAGCTCATGGGCCGCAAGGCGAAGACGACACGAGAACCGGCGCGGCCCGGCGACCAACGCTCCACTTTCGCCGATACCGCTAAACTGCGCCGCCACCTCGGCTGGGAAGCGAAAACGACACTGGACCAAGGACTGATGAAACAGATCGAGTGGCAAAGGGGATTGCCTTAAGAATTGTTGATGGACCCTTGCTCGCGCGTCGGGCTCGTGTTAATGTGGCGTCGCCTCTAGCATTTTCTAAAGTCTTGCGGTACATTTCTTCCGCACATGCTACTCGACATTCACGAACTTCCGTTGGAGATACGCTGGCGCGATGCGGATGCACCTTTGCCGGTGCGCCTCCTGCGCGTGCAACGTCCCGAGCCGGCCTCACTGGAACACTTCAATATTCCGCCCTGGATCGGCACGGGGCCGGCGGATGCCCCGTTCGATTTTTGTGGCCATGTGCGCCGGCTGCTGGAAGACATGGCGGCGCGCAGCAAAGAGTTGGCGCACGTCGATGTGTCCAAGATCCTGATCGGCGTTCTGCAGGCGCGCAACGGCCGGCGTCATGGGCTGCAGGCCCGGGTGACGCCGCTACGCTTCGCCCATGGGCAGTTGCAGCGCCGCCGCCGCGGGACATTGTTCCAGGTTCAGCGTTATTTCCTCGGCGAACACGAGTTTCTCTATTTGCTCACGTTCTGTTTGCCGCGCTTCTTGGACATGGATTTCGATCAGAAGTTCATCACGCTGTTTCACGAGCTGTTCCACATCGGCCCCCAGTGCAACGGCGACTTGCGCCGGCACAACGGCCGCTATCAGCTCCACACGCGCAGCAAGAAGGAATATGACCGGCAGATGGCGCATATGGCGCGATCTTATCTTTCCGGCAAACCCGATCCGCAATTGCACGGCTTCATGCGCCTCAATTTTGCCCAGTTGCAGATGCGCCATGGCGCGGTCGCCGGCATTTCTGTCCC
>JAKEHV010000113.1 GCA_022614915.1 Gemmataceae bacterium
CCCGGCGATGTCGAGATGGAAGGTTGCTACGCCGACGGCGCGGATATCGCTTGGACTGCCATGGCGTCCGCGTATCGGGCCCCCTGGTGCGCCAATTACCTGAGCGCTCGCTCGTACCCGCCCGGCGCGGGCTTCCGGTCCGCTTCGCCGGCCGACCACGACCAAGAGCAGACTGCACAATGCCAGCGGCTGCGCGACATCTTCGGCAACCCATTTCGCCCGGTCGCCGTCGAACCGGCGTGGCGGAGCGCCGCCGTGGTCGAGCTCGCGCAGGCGATTTACGACGAGTGGGTATTCGATTTCATGCCGAACTTGGCCGATTTACTGGAGGAAGCCGGCTGCCGAAACCACGATATGCTGACGCACTGCTGGGCGACGCAGCAGCACATACTCGGCTGTTGGGTGATTGACTTGATCTTGGGCAAGGCGTGATGATACACCACGGCTCGGTTGCAACTGTGACGGAAGAACGAATGGCCGCGTGGTGCACGGCGACACGCAGGGCTAAGTTAAGCCCTGTGGCCCTTTCTTGAGGGCCGATGCGGGTTCGACTCCCGCCGCGGCCAATCAGCTTAACGGAAGTCGGCTTAGGTCAGGAACGGAATCCTAACCTACGTAATTCTCTGCTTCACCTCAAACCCTTTGCCGCTGCCCCACACCTCAACCCAGGGCTCGGAGTCTTCGAAGGTCGTGACCAGAAGCGGGCGCTTGACGAGTTTGAGCCAATCGCCGTCGGGCCAGGGGAAGTGCCAGCCGCCGAGCATGGCGTAGACCGCCATGCCGGAAAGTCCGTTGCCGTAGATCGGGCACATCTTTTGGAAATCGCGCTCGTACTTTTCGACCGGCTTCTTGTCTTTGAAGTTGTTGTTGTAGCCCCATTCCGGTTTCCATTTCATTGACTTGAGCCAGTTTTGGACTGCGGGAGAGCCGAGCAGGAAGATAGCGTCGATGGGAGGCGCATTCCTGCCTGGATGGGCATAGAGCTTTTTTCCGCCGGCTTTGGCAACGAGCTTGGCCTTGGGGTCGTGGACAGCGACGCCGCCGCCGTCGTCGTCGGTGTAAATGCTGAGGCAGCCGGCGGGCGGGCCGATCTTGACGCCTTTTCGGTGCAAAAACTCTTTGAAGCTCCAGCAATCGATGGTGAGCCAATGACGATAGTCGCCCTTGGGCGCGGGGACCTGGCCCGGCCCGCCCCAGATGGCGGCGAAATCGCCTTCCGGGCCTTGCTCGCGCAGCCAAACGCAGGGCCGGCCGAGCGGGTGCGACTCCTCGCGCAACTTCTCGCCGGTCATCGCCGCTTGCCCGATCGCGGCCTTCGCTAGTTCCGCCTGGGCATCGTCGACGGCAGGCTTCAGCCCATCGAGGGCGGCGCTGAGCGCGGCGCGCGCTTTTTCGTCCTCGGCGCGGGCATCGACTTTGGCAAGAGCGGCGCTCGACGAGGTCAGTTTCCTTTTCAGTTGACTGAGGGCGTTTTGCAGAGTCACGATCTCATCCCTTTCAAGATCAAGTTGGATACAACTTCAAACTTGGCATCATGCCCTCCAACGCCTATGCTCAGTTGGAATTCAAGGTAGACCCCACGTTCCGCGTGGGGCTTGAATCTTCCCCCGTTGGCATTCTCCCATGGGCAGAAGAGCGTCTGCCAGTATTTTTTTCGTGACACCCAAGGAGGTAGCCATGCCCGATCTCAATGACGGCGAAACCACGGAAATGCAAGGTTCGGGAAGCAAGCCTTATGTGCTCAAGAACACGGGCGGCGTTTACTCGTGCACGTGTCCGGCATGGCGCAACCAGTCCATCGCCATCGAGCGGCGCACCTGCAAGCACTTGCGCAAGCTGCGCGGCGACGCGGCGGAAGAAGCACGGACCGGCGGGGCATTGCCCGAGCGCGTCAAGGCGAAGAACAAGGAAGGCAGCGAGCCGCTGCTCTTGCTGGCCGAGGCGTGGGACTTCGTCACCGATCCTGTGGGCTGGTGGCTGTCCGAAAAGCTCGATGGCGTCCGCGCCTACTGGGACGGCAAACAGTTTCTGTCGCGGCAAGGCAACGTCTTTCACGCCCCGGATTGGTTTGTCAAGGGACTGCCAAGCCAGCCGTTGGACGGTGAGCTCTGGCTGGGACGTAAGAGCTTTCAGCGCGCTGTCAGCATCGTGCGCCGGCAGGACAAAAGCGAGCATTGGAAAGAGATCCGCTACATCGTCTTCGACGCCCCGAGCTTGGAAAAGGGCTTCGAGGCGCGCATCGAGTTCGTGAAGGAGTGCATCGGCAAAGGCACGGCCTATGCCGCGCCGCACGAGCAAGCCCTTTGCAAAGGCATCGACCATCTAAAAGAGGAATTGGCGCGACTGGAGGCGCTCGGCGGTGAGGGAGTGATGCTGCGCAAGCCCGGCTCGAAATATGAGAGCGGCCGTTCGGCGACATTGCTCAAGGTCAAAAGTTTCCACGACGCCGAAGCCCGCGTGCTCAAACACTTGGAAGGCGCGGGCAAGCACAAGGGCCGGCTCGGCGCGCTTATGGTCGAATTGCCCGACGGCACCACGTTTTCCGTGGGCACCGGCTTCTCGGACAAGGAGCGCGAAAATCCGCCCCCCGTCGGCGCGACGATCACGTTTCGCTATCAGGAGTTGTCCGAAGCCGGCGTGCCGCGCTTTCCCTCCTATGTCGGCGTGCGCGCGGAAGGGGGCGATTCAATCGCCAAACGGCGCGGGAAGAAGTGAGCGACGGATGAAGACGGACGAAACACGGATTCCAGACCGAGTGAGCCACGGATGACACGGAGGCTGAACCGAGTTCTTTATCTGTCTCTTTTCCGTGTTGATCCGTGTTCATCCGTGGCTGCGGCATTCCTCAGTTCGCGAACAGTGGAAACATCTTGCGCAGCGCGACGGCGTTGGGCTGGCTGCCGTATTCGCATAGCTCAAACGCTTCGGCGTGCTGAATCTTCGCGCCGCGGTCGGGACCGTAGATTTCGATCAGCTTGGGCCGGTACTTGTTGGCGACGCCGAGGGCACGATCGAGAAATCCTTGGCGAACTTTACGCATGCGCTCTTCCCGGCCCGCGCCGTCCTTGGGGATAAGGTCCGCGGAGCCCAACGCCCCACCCTCGAAAAACTGCGATTCCATCACTTCGCAGGCGGCGACTTTCTTTTCGATCACGTCGTCCAGATCGATCACCACGTCGGCGCGGAACGGGTTCGGCCTTTGGAAGTTGTCAGAATAGTAAAGAAAGACCGGGTTTTTCTTGAGCGGCGGCACATCGGGGCAAATGTACGGCACGGCGACCATGTAGGCCGCGTCTTGCACGAGGACACCGGTGTAGCGATGGTCGGGGTGGTAGTCGTTGGGCCGGTGCGACAGGACAATGTCCGCGTCCCATTCGCGGATGAGGCGCGTGATAGTGCGGCGGTTTTCGAGGTTGGGCTCGAGTTCGCCGTCGTGGATGTCGAGCACGTGGCTATGCACGCCGAGCATGGCGTCGGCTTTTTCCACTTCGGCTTTGCGGCGCAGGGCCAGCGGGCCGCCGGCCATGCGCCAGTGGCCGATGTCGCCGTTGGTGACGGACACGAACTTGACGTGATGCCCTTGCGCGGCCCACTTGGCGCCGGCGCCGCCGACCTTGAGCTCGCAGTCGTCAGGGTGAGCGCCGAAGGCAATGATGCGGAGCTTGCCGTCGCGCGGCGGAGTTTGCGATTTGCTTGATTTGGGTTTGTCGCCGGCCCGCGCTTCTTGGTTGATTGGCGCGGGTTCGCGCCACCAGGCGCCGATTGCGAAGCCGAGGACTAAGCACAAGCCGAGACCGAGCCAACGCCGTGTCATGGTGATTCCTCCCGTAGTGTCTTGTTGGACTACGAGAGTACACGGGAGAAACGGGTTGGTAAAAAGAAAAACCCGTTTACGTTTCGCGGTTGCCGGGCGTGGCGCGAGCGCGAAACGTAAACAAAAGATACTTAAACATGAAGTCGGACTACTTCTTTTCCGGCTGCTTGGGTTGCGCGTCGGGCGGCAGCAGAGTGCGCGTGAGCTGGCCGTTGGCGCCGTTGTAGACGCGGACGACGCCTTCCTGTCCGCCGGCGGCAACCACCGCGCCGTCGGGACTGACGCCGACGGCGTAGATGAAATCGTTAGCGCCGCCGAAATTGCGGATGTTGCCGCCGTTGGTGGCGTTGAAGAACTTGACCTGGTTGTCGCCGCTGCACGTGACGAATTCGGCTTTCTTGCCGATGAACAGGAGGCGCGTCACCTGCTTGCCGTGCGCGTTGATGGTGCGAATCTGCTCGCCTTTCTCGAAGTCCCAAATCTTGACGGTGTTGTCGCCGCCAGCCGAAGCCAGCAG
>JAKEHV010000585.1 GCA_022614915.1 Gemmataceae bacterium
AGTGGCGTCCAAGTGAAGCTCCTCCCAGTCCTGACGCTGTGCAAGCGTTTTCACTCCTTCATCCGTTATGGGCGTTTCCGACAAATCCAGTGCTCGCAGCCGCTCAAAGCGAACAAGTGTTTCGAGCCAAACGTCCGTCGCGCGCGTCTGGCTGAGATCGAGGAAGCGAAGCTGCTTGAGCGCCAATAAATGTTCGAGGCCAGCTGCGGTGATTTGCTTCACGTCGCGAAGTTTGAGGGTCTCAAGCCGGCTGAGGCGGCTCACCTGTTTCAGACCATCGTCGGTTATGCTAGCAATGGAAAGGTCCAGGGAACGAAGCTCTTGCAAATGCGCTAGTTCTTTCAGGCCATGTCCTTGCACTTTTCTCCCGTACAGGCTCAGACTTCGCAATTTCGCAAGCGGGGCGAGTCGCTTGAGGCCTGCATCGTCGATCTCGGTTCGAATCAGATCGACTTCAACAACTGGTTTACCTGACGCCAGCTCATCGCGCTTGAACGCACCGCCCAAATCTTCGATGAAGCGAATAGCACTGGCCTCATCCTGTTGAATCACACTGAGCTTGGGTTTGTCGCCAGCATCGACGAAGCAAAGTATTCCAAAGAAGCCAACAACCCCGGCGGCAAGATAACGGCTCATGCAAGCTCCGTGTGGACAGGATTGAAGATCCCTCATTCTCCGTTGCCCTGTTCGTTTCTCGGAGACATGTATTTATGGTGCACTCCAGGTCGCCAGCGCGTTCCCGCCAAAAACAAAAACACCGGCAAGAGCGCCACCGTCGCGGCGCCGGCCGCCGATGCGAACAGCGCATACTCACGGCGCGTAAGGCGCGTCCACATGCTCTTGCTTGCCTGAGCGTCGATGCGCCGCAATAAATCGGTGGGCAGGTGTTTGTCGTTGCCGTTATGGTAAAAACCGCCGAGGCGCGTGGCGATTTGCCGCAGCGTGGAGATGTCTTGCCGCGATTGATGGCCGTCGATGTACTGGCCCGTCACGGGATCGCCGACGCCGACAACGAGGACATTCTTGATGGAAGCAGGCATTTTAGGCATGCCGGTGGCCGGCACGGTGTCGCCGTCGCTAATAAGGGCGAGGGTAGCGCTTTGCGGTTTCCAGCGATGGGCGACCTTGGCCGCCTCCTCGAGACCGGCGAAGATATTCGTCGAACCAGAGGTGAAGGCGTGATGCAGCGGCAGGTCGCCGAGAATATTGCGGACCACTTCCAAATCGGTGGTTTCGAGCACCACCGGCTTGGCCTCGGTGTAAACCGCGATCACGCTGATGCGGTACGATTGGATCGGCACGCGCTCGAAGAACGAAGTCAATAGATCGTTGGCCCGCTTCATCCGGCTTTGCTTGCCGGTCGGCCCGGCGTCCAAGAGACGCATGCTTGGCGACACGTCCAGGACCACTAAGAGATGGCGATAGTCGCTTTTGGCAACGTCTTCCACCGAGTGATGTGTCTTGGGCTCCATGACGAGCAGGGTGGTAAGTCCCCAAGCCAAAGCGGACAGACCGGCGACACGGAGAAAGGGAGCGCATCGCGCCCACAGCGCGGGTTTGCCCTTGGGGCCGAAAGCCAGGAGCGCAAGCCGCCGGCTCCGCAACACGTGCAGCCGTTCCGCCGCAGTCGCCAGGATCAACGTCGCCGCCAGCGCCAGTTCCGCTACCACGGGGTGTACCTCGCGCCGAACCAGGATAGAAGCATCGTTCCCGCCAGACTCAAACCGATCACGCAATACAACCAGAAATCGTCGAGCGTGTCGCCGATGGTTTTTTCCATTTTGGTTTTTTGCATGCCGTCAATTCTCTTGAATACTTCCTTGAGCGCTTCCGGATCGCTGGGATTGAAGACTTCGCCGCCGGTGATGCTGACGACGTTGACCACGCTTCCGGGCACCTCCTGGTCGCTGATGTGTATGTGATAGACGACGATGTTGTTCTGCTTGAGCTCTTTCGCCACTGTGAATTCGTAGGTTCCGTCGAAGTCCGAGCTGTCGCCGTCGGAGATCAAGATGATCATGCGATCGCCTTCTTGGCGCTCGGCGAGGACTTTTTTGCAAGCACGCAAGGCCCTGCCGATTTCCGTGCCCTGGAGCCAAGGCGGGGTTTTGCCCGGCTCCATAAGCGCCGGCGCGCAACGGATCGCGGAGACATCTGTCGTCAGTGGGACCCAATGCAAGTAGTCGTTGCCGAAAAACGTCAAGCCAAAGGCGTCGCCTTTGCGGTAAGTCAGAAAATCGTCGATCGCCTTCATGGACACGTCGTAGCGCGTGCCATCGCCGAATTTCCAACTCATGCTGCCGGACACGTCCACGCACAGCTCGATGTTCGTCAGCGAGCGCTTGTCCTTTGGTTCGCCCAGACGTATTGGTCCAGCCAATAGGAAAATGACCACGGCCAAGACAAGCGCGGGAAACGAGTCGGCAAGACTAAGAAACACCCACCAGGCGCGGCCCTTGCCGGGTTTGCCGTGATCGAACGGCAACGCGAGCGGACGACGGCCTTGCCACCATTGCCAGAAGAGCAAGGCAGCCGGCACAATCAAAGCAACTAATACCGGCCAATACAGAAATCTCATGTGCCCTCTAACGGCTGTGGCCTGTCAATATGGCAGCCCAGCTCTGCTTTTCAGTTTTTCTCTCTTTCACCAATTTGAAAAGTGGGGGTGCTGCTTCGATACAAGTACCGTCACC
>JAKEHV010000114.1 GCA_022614915.1 Gemmataceae bacterium
AACGGACTGAATCGCATGTTGCAGTTCGCGGTAGCCATTTCACTTCCTTTCCTTCGCTAATGGTGCCGTGCTTGCAAGAGACTTTAAGTCCCAAATCAAAACCGTGTTGTCCGAAGCCCCGGAGGCGAGGCGCCTGGCGTCCGGCGAAAACGCTAATCGGGTCGTTCGTGTCCGATCTCGATGAGCGCGGAATTCCCCGATCTTCGCAAAGGATTTCATTTCCCAAAGTGCCAGGTAGTTCGTAAAAGTGTCGCCGCCCATATGGCTCCATGCGATTGCGAATTGATCCAGCGCAGGCGAAAGTGCAAAACAACCGGTCGCACATTGGGAGTCGAGCAGCTCGGCGACCTTTTCATTCTTGACAATGTCCCAAACCCAAACTCCGTCTTTACATTGGATCACCGCGGACTTGTTGTCTTTGGCCAAGAGAATGCGCCTAATTTTGTTTTGGTTGCGATCGGTCGGAAGCTGACAATGGCCCACTTCCTTTCGGGATTTCCAGTCGAAACACTTGAGGAATCCTGAGCTCGATCCCACGACCAACAAGGTGCCGTCAGGTGAAAAAGCCGCGGCAGTAAGGAGAGTGCTTCGGATAGGACTAACTGTCAGCGTAAGCGCTGGCTTGTCACCGGTGTTCTCCCAAAACGAGACTCGCTTTGGCCAACCTTCCCAAGAGGCGAAGCCGTCGCCTTTCGGATGAAAAATGAATCGATCGAGATTGCCGATCCTTCTGCTGGTTTCTTGGGAAATATCGATGATGTTCTGTTCGAGTCCCTTCTGCGGAGTGAGAAACGTGTCCGCATCGCGCACAAGCGTCGCGCCCGCAAACTGCGCTGGGTCTAATTGGCGAATCCCCTTTCCCGTCAGGAAATCGTCGACGTAAAACGTGCGTTCTTTGGCTTTGCGCGAGAGAATCGTTCGATTGTCCACAAAGGCCAGGTCGCTTACGCCATCGTCATAGCCATGAAATGCCAGGTCCGCGCCGTCCTTTTCTAGGTTCCAAAGGCAAATCGTCCCGCCCCAAGTCGCGGAGGCCAAGTATTTGTTCGACGCCGAAAAGCTCAGCGCGGTGACGCGTCCCCAATGCCGCAAGCGTTTGAGCTCTTTCAGGCGATCCGGCTGAAAGAGGTAGATGAACCCATCTCTCTCCCCACAAGCGAAGAGGTTGCGGTTTTCCGTCAGAATGGAACCGCCAAAGGAATAACGAAGCTTGGAACAGTCGACATCCGCCGGGCCGCACTTGACCGCCGCGACGCCAGAGAATTCAGCAAAGTACAAAGTCTCTTTTCGAAAGAGAAAGTCGGAAAACGGGTGCGGTCCGGCATCCTTTGTCTCCGGCGTGTACAGTGTCCGAAGGTCGTACGTGTTGCCGGAGACACGGCACTCGTAAAACGTCGGCTTCAGTCCGTCTGAAAAGTAGAAGCCGACCGGATCGGCCGAAATGCGCGCGTGCTGCACGGGAATCTTGTCTGTTTTTTGCCAAATCAGCGTTTCGTTCTGCCAGTCCCAAATTGCCGCGCGGGCCGATTTGTCAACCGCCATGACTTGGCTGCCGTCGCGAATGAAGGCCAAGTCTTTTAGCCCCCAGTACAGCTCTTTGGCACGGAGGGTCTTGATTATCTTTCCTGACCGGATCTCGTAAAGACACACGTCGGTCGTCTGAAAGCCGACCGCCAAAAAACTTCCGTCCGGCGAGACGGCGATTGTGTCCACCGATGTACGTGTTGGGAAGTGATTCACCTCTTGGCCGGTGCGCACGTTCCAGACACGTACGCCATCACCAGCAGCGGAGAACAGGAGCGTTTCATCTTGCGAGAAGGCAACCTTGTTGACTGGCATTCCATGGTTCAGCCGAAGTGTTCCTAACCTGGCGATCGCGCCGGGCGGAAGTGGATCGCCGTATGCATCCTTCTTGACGTCTTTGATCTCCTGAGCGCGTACGGCATTGCACAGGCCAAAAAGTTGTATTTGGACGCAGACGACGAACAAGATTACAATCGCGAGGAGAGTTCGCATCTCGCACCTCAATCGAGGAGCCGCAATGCCAACGGAGAATGCCCGCAACAGCTACGACCTCGTGCCCTACGAAAGCCACGCCTTTCCGCAGACGCATCCCGACCGGCTAGCCACCATCGCGACGCTCTTGGGTATGAAGCCCGCGCGGTCGGATGGGTGCCGCGTTCTCGAATTGGGCTGTGCCTCCGGGGGCAACTTAATTCCTCTGGCCTATGCTCTTCCCGAAAGTGATTTCTTGGGCATCGACGCTTCCCGCGTTCAGGTCGCCGAGGGGAAGGAGACGATTCGCCGGCTGGGCCTTAAAAACATCGACTTGCGGCACCAAAGCATTATGGACGTCAAACCCCTCACCCATAATCCCTCTCCCCTAGGGGACGAGGGCAGCGCGGAGAAGTATGACTTCGTCATCTGTCATGGAGTTTACTCATGGGTTCCCCCCCTTTGTCAAGAAAAAATCCTAGAGATTCTTAAGGACTCATTGAATGCTCACGGCGTCGGCTACGTCTCGTACAACACCTATCCCGGCTGGCACATGCGCGGCCTGATCCGCGACATGCTCTATTACCACGCCAAGCAGTTCGTCGAGCCGGCCATGCGCGTCAAGCAGGCCCGCAACTTGCTCGACTTTCTTGCCAAGGCATCGACGAAGGATGAAGGTCCGTACGGCCGCCTCTTACGGCAAGAGCTGGAAGCCTTCCATCGCAGCTCCGACTCGTACCTCTTCCACGAACACCTCGAAGAGCACAACGAGCCGATTTATTTCTACCAGTTCGCGGAGCGGGCGGCGGCCAAGGGGCTGCGCTATCTGGGTGAGACGGATTTGCGCGTCATGGTTCCGGGCAACTATCCGCCGGAAATCGCCAACGTCTTGCACATGCTGGCCCAGGACAACATCCACCTGGAGCAGTACATGGACTTTTTGCGCAATCGCATGTTTCGGCAAACGCTGTTGTGCCACGACAGCGTGCAGCCGAATTATGGCCTCAGGTGGCAGCAGCTGCGCGGGTTTTATGTGGCGTCTCCCGCTAGTCCGAGCCGCGACCGTGAGGGAGCGGTGGACCCGCGCGACGTTCCGCTCCCTCACGGTCGCGGCTCGGAAGAGTCGATGCAATTCCAGACGCCGGACGGGGTGACGCTGCAGGCGCGCGACGCCATCGTGAAGGCGGCGATGCTGGTGCTGGGGGAGGCGTGGCCGAGGGCGCTGCGGTTTGAAGAGTTGCTGGAGAAGGCGCGGGTGCGGTTAGTCTTCCAAGGGGCCGACGTTGGACAGGATTCCGTTGCTGTCGAATCAAGCGAGCACAGACGCGGGACAGGAACGGAATCCTATCCTACGAAACAAGGCATTGACGAAGAAACCTTGGGGCAGTCGCTGCTCACGTTTTACGCGCAGGCTTCGACGAGCTTGTTGGAGTTGTGGCAATGTCCGCCGAAGTTCGCGACCGACATCAGCGAACGGCCGACGGCGAGCGCGCTGGCTCGGCTGCAGGCCGAAACCAAGAACCGCGTGACTACACTGCGGCACGAGTCGGCGACCTTGGGCGAGTTCGAGCGCCGGCTGCTCTGCCTATTGGAAGGCACGCGCGACCGCGATGCGCTCGTGCGCGACTTGTCGGCTTTGGTGCACAAGGGATTGTTGACCGTGGAGAAGGACGGCCAACCGGTCCGCGCTACAGAGTTGGCCGACGTGTTGTGCGAAGCGGTAGAGCGGCAGTTGGCGGTGCTGGCCAAGAGCGCTTTGCTCCTTACGTAGGGTTTGTGTCACCCAGAACACCACCTCGAACGGCAGCCGACTATCGATAGTCTTCGCGGATCGGGCAAAAAACATCGAGCGCCTTCGCTCCTGCCGACGACACGACGACCCGGTGCTTGACGCCGCCGGGGATGCGGAACATGTCGCCTTTTTTGAGCACCTTTTCTTCGCCGCCGATATGAAACGTGGCGGCGCCTTCCAGCACCATGCCCACCTGCTCGTGCGGGTGGCTGTGCTCCTCGACGACGCTGCCCGGCTGCAATTCCACATAGGAAAGCATCATTTTTTCACAGGCCAGCGTGGCGATTTCGACACCGGGGAAGATGGCGTGCCTTGAGTATTCGGACGACTCGGGGAAGTAGAAGCTCATGCGTCCTCCGATGTGGGAAGTTTTACATTTGGGGAGTATCTTACGAATTGGACAGCTTGGAAACCTATCCCACTGACTCGGCCAAAAAAACCGGGCATTTTCGTGTTGCGAGTCCGCGGCCGGCGTGCGAGAATACATTTTCCACTGTGTGCGCGCACCGAGGCGTTCGGCGTTGCCCGATACCTGGAGGCCCTGTCTCATGAAGCGTGTCTTTTTGGCGGTTGGCTTGTTGTTGCTGCTGTTCGTGATGCCGGCGGCAGCGGATTACCTCATTATCAAAATCGATTTGAACACGGTGGACTTAAAAGCCGTGCCGCCGATGCCGCAGGGCATGCAAGGCGGCGGCATCGGCGGGCCCGGCATGGGCGAAGGCGGCTTCCCGGGCGGCGGACCCATCGGGCCCGGCGGCGGCGGGCCAATCGGCCCGGGCGCCGGCATGCGCGGCGGCCTGGGCGGACCTCCGGGCGGCGGACCTCCCGGTGGAGGCCTCGGCGGCCCGATCGGTCCCGGCGGCGGCGCTCGGGGCGGACCCCCGCCCGGTGTTGGCCCAGGCAATCCCATGGGTGGCGAGGGAACGGATGCAACTCAAATTGCGACGGAAAGTGAAAATCCCATTTGGGTGATGGGTTACTTTGAGATCAAGAACAAGCCCAAAAGCTACGGCCCCGCGGTCGAATTCGACCATCAACACGGCAAGAAGACCATCGTGCCCCTGATGCCGAACTATAAATACACGCACATCCGGGGCGAATCCCAAGTCAGTGTCTTCAACAAGAAACGCAGGGTCGATTTGAAGGATGCCAAGGACCCTGAAAAGTACATCAACCTGGCCTTGTGGGCGTGGAGCCACGGGCTCATGAAGGAATTCCATCTGGTCATCGACGACTTGCGCAAGCTCGATCCCAAGCACCCGGTGGTGAAAAACGTCGCCCAGGTGCAAGCGCAACTGAAAACTACTCCGCAGGGCGACGATCCGGCGCTGCGGCCTTTGCTCGACGACCTCAGGGCGGAGAACTATCGCATTCTCGGCAGTGAAAAAGGCCATTACGGCCTGTTGACCAATATGCCGCCGACGCCGACCAACGACGCGCAGGTGCGTCGCCGCCTGGCCCGGCTGGAAGACAACATGGAGTCCTTCTACTATTGGTTCGCGCTGCAGGAGAACATGGACCTGCCGTCCATGCCCAAGCACCGGCTGCTCGGCGTCCTCGTCAGCAGCCCGCAGGATTTTTACTCCAAGCACGCGGTGTGGGGCGGCGCGCCCATGGCCACGGACGGCTTCACTCCCCGGCGCGACAACATCATGGTCATTTCCGCGCGCCGTTTGGATGAGGCGTATACGACGCTCGACAAGAACCTGCAGGGCTACATGCAAATTGCCAAGGTCGGCCGCGAAGAGCTCTTAACCGGCAAGGTGTGGGAGCGCAAGGAAGTGATGGAGGCGGCCATGCCAGTGGCCCAGGTGCAGACCTTGGCGGCGATTCAAAAGTCCATGGAAGAAGAGGCCGAGCGGACCACACTCAGCCACGAAGGAACGCTGCAGCTCTTGGCCGCGACGGGCATTCTGCCGCGGAACACGGGCGTGCCGCAGTGGGTCCAGTACGGGCTGGCCAGCTACTTCGAAACGCCGCACGGCGCGGTGTATGGCGCGGGCGGGTTGCCCAGTTGGTCCAATCTCATCGCTTTCAAGTTCCATCGCAAAAAAGGATTGGGCAAGCCGCGCGACGCCCTGTACAACGTGCTGTCCGACCGGTTGTTCCACACGGCGGAGCGCACCCAAATCGACTTCGAGGAGAATCGCGACAAGGAAAAGCTGCAGCAAAAACTGCGTCACGATTGGGAAAAGGCGCGCTCGTCGGCTTGGGCGCTTGTGTACTACCTCGTGCAGAACAAGAAGTTCAACACCATCATCCGCTACACGCAGGAATTGGACGCGCTGCCGCGCGACTTGGATTTGGATCAGCGCATGCTGGAGGGCTTGTTTGCCAAGTCCTTCGACCTCGGGGACGCGAAAAGCGCCCACAAACTCGATCCAAGCCGTTTGCAAGGATTCGCCGAAGCGTGGTTCGCGGAGATGGAAGGCGTCTCGCTGGCGGCAGCGGAAGTGGAACACGATGAATTGAAGTACCGCTACGACCAGGCCAATCCCAAAAAGAAGCAACCGCCTAAGGGCCAGTTTCCAGGCGGCGGTCCCCCAGGCCTGATTCCACCGGGCGGCGGCGGCGGCAACATTCCCTAGGGCTCAAAGATCCAAAGAGCCGCCTTACCGGCGGCTCTTTTTTTGTCGCGAAGGTCGCCGGCATGCCCGCATTTCGCAGAGTCGAGCCGCGCCAAGCCGGGCCGAGTGCGCTCGGCATTCTTGTGCCCCAAGGCATACACACGTTCCTCGTCTTGCGCGCCCGCGCGCTTCCCTGGGACCTCTTAGCCGCACAGTGGAATGGCCGCGCCGATTCCGCGCCTGCGTTTTGTCAGTTCTTCCGGGACGAAGCGGCAACGATTGCACGACGTCTGCCGCAGGCTTTCGAAGCAGCTGCAAGCTGTGCACAGAGCCCTGTCTTAACCGTCAGCGATTCGGCGGGAACAGCCTTTCAGATTTGGCTGCGCGCCTTGGATTATGTCTTTATCGCCTGCCGAAGGACGCCGGGCGAGAATTATGAACCGATCGTGTTTTCGAGTAAGGAAGACGCCGAAGCCGCGGGGAACCGCGTGGAACAGTACTTTTGGCCGGGCGCGGATGCCAATCAAGAGTACTACTTCAACACGCAATACTTTGCAGGATAATCGTCCAAGCGCCTTTAAGGTTGCGGCTCGGGCGGAGTCGGCTGCGGGGGCGCTTCCGGGGGCGCTTCGGCGTCGCCGTTCTCCTTGGCCACCTTGGCGATGGAAGCGATCTTGTCGCCTTCGTTCAGATTCATGATGCGCACGCCTTGGGTGTTTCGGCCGATGAGACGGATTTCGCGGATGTGCGTGCGGTTGACCATGCCTTGCACAGTGATGAGCATGATGTCGTCGTCCTCGTGGACGGCAGCGACGCCGACCACTGGGCCATTGCGCTCGGAAGTGCGAATGTCGCGCAAGCCCTTGCCGCCGCGGCGCTGCTTGCGATAGCGCATCGCGGACCGGTCCTTCATTTCTTCCCCTTCAGTGGTTTCTTCCGCGGACGCCGCAGGAGGCGATTCGGCTGTCTCCCCTCGCCCCTGGGGTGGAGAGGCGTCAGGGGTGAGGGGGTCCGCGGACGGCGCGGACTCAGGCGCCGTCTCTTCTTCCTCGCCTTCGACCGGCTCGCCTGCCACATTGGCGCCGAAGGGGGTGCGCTTGCCGTAGCCGTTTTCGCACACGGTCAAAAGAGCGCCCGCTGGATCGGCGACGACCATGCCGACCACTTCGTCGCCTTCGGAGAGATTGATGCCCTTGACGCCGCGCGTATTGCGGCCCATGGCGCGGGCGTCGGCCTCGTCGAAACGTATGGCCATGCCCTGCCGAGTGCACAGCACCACCTCATCCCCGGCCCGGACCAGCGCCACGTCGATGAGCGTATCGGCTTCGTCGAGCGCGATGCCGATGATGCCGCCTTGCTTGGGCCGGCTATACTCCTCGAGCGCGGTCTTCTTGACGATGCCATGCCGGGTCGCCATCAGCAAGAAACTGGTCGCATCGAAACGCCGGACCGGAATGACGCTGGTGATTTTCTCTT
This sequence comes from Gemmataceae bacterium, assembly GCA_022614915.1. Classification (GTDB taxonomy): domain Bacteria; phylum Planctomycetota; class Planctomycetia; order Gemmatales; family Gemmataceae; genus JAKEFD01. Next base: position 7,831 of record JAKEHV010000114.1, read on the forward strand.
CGGGCTTCAAGGACAGCACGTTGGCGATAGCACGGCCCGCGCTCGTGCGGCTCATCTGCGGAACTTCATAGACTTTGAGCCAATAGAGGCGGCCGGTGTTGGTGAAGCACAATAAATACGCGTGCGTGCTGGCGACGAAGAAGTGCTCGACAAAATCGTCCTCGCGCGTGTCGCCGCCGGAAACCCCTTTGCCGCCGCGGTGCTGCGTACGGTACGTCGTCAAAGGCAGCCGCTTGATGTAGCCGTTGTGGCTCAGCGTGACCGCGTTCTGCTCCTCGGCGATCAGGTCTTCCAGCTTGAGGCGGCTGGGTTCGGCGTCGAGGATCAGCGTCCGCCGCTCGTCACTGTACTTGTCGCGTAGCTCTTCGAGGTCTTTGCGAATAAGGGCCAGGATGCTCTTTTCGCTGGCTAAGAGCTCTTCATGGCCGCGGATTTCCTGGCGCAATTGGTTGTATTCCTTGAAGATCTCGTCGCGCTCCAGGGCGGCGAGCTGGCCGAGCTGCAAGCGCACGACCGCTTCGGCCTGGGCTTCGGTCATATGGTAGCCGGGCAGGTCGCCGATTTCCTTCTTGAGGGAAGCGAAATGGGCGGCGCCTAAGGCACGCTCCATGAGCGCCGCCGAAACCTCCAGCCCCTGCAACCGCTCCTTCGCCTCGTTTCGGCTGGGCGCCGCCCGGCAGATTTGGATCACTTCGTCCAACGACGAAATGGCGATCAGTTGCCCTTCGAGAATATGGCTGCGGCGCTTGGCTTCGCGCAACAGGTATTCCGTGCGCCGGCGAATCACTTGCACACGGTGGCGCAGAAACTCTTCCAGTATGGTCTTTAGGGGCAAGAGCCGGGGCCGCCCGTCCACGAGCGCCAAAAGGATGATGCTCACCGTCTTCTGCAACGGCGAGAATTGGTAAAGCTGATTCAAGACGAGCTGCGGGTCGGCGTCGCGCTTGAGATAGACGGTGAGGTTGACCGGTTCGCCGTCACGGGCGCTGGAATGATCTTTGACCTCGCTGGCGCCTTTGAGGCGCTCGTCCTTGATCAATTCGGCAATGGCTTCGTGCAGCCGTCCGCGCGTTTGCTGATACGGGACTTCATAAATGATGATCTGATTGTTGTCTTCGTCAATGCGGGCGCGGGCGCGCAGCGTGACTTTGCCGCGTCCGGTCTTGTAGCCGTCGATGATGCCTTGCCGGCCGCAAATGACGCCGCCGGTCGGAAAATCGGGCCCCGGCACCGTTTCCATGAGTTGTTCGATGGTGACATGGGGATCGTCGATGACCTGTATGGTCGCGGTGCACACTTCGCCCAGATTGTGCGGGGGAATCTCCGTGGCCATGCCCACGGCGATGCCGTCCGCGCCGTTGACGATCAAGTTCGGGAACTTACTGGGCAGGACCAGCGGCTCGCGATACTTGCCGTCGTAATTGTCGATGAAGTCGACCGTCTCCTTGTCCAAATCCTGAATCATCTCTGCCGCGATGGGGGAGAGCCGCGCTTCGGTATAGCGAAACGCCGCCGGCGGCAGGCCGGCGATCGACCCGAAGTTCCCTTGCGGGTGCACCAAACGGTGACGCATGTTCCAGTCTTGGGCCATGCGCACCAGAGTCATATAGATGGCTTCGTTGCCGTGCGGGTGGTAGCGCTTCATCGTCTCGCCGACGATGCCCGCGCACTTGGACGTGGAGGCGTTGGGGCCTAAACCGAGGTCGTTCATCGCCAGTAGAATGCGGCGTTGGCTGGGCTTTAAGCCGTCGCGCACGTCGGGCAAAGCGCGGCTGATAATGACGCTCATGGCATAGCTGAGATAGCTATTTTTGAGCTCGTCTTCGATGTTCAAAAGCGTCGGCCCAGCGCCGTTGCCGGGCGGGGTCGCCGGGGGCAGATCGCCGGGGGGAGGCAGTTCATCCGCCAATGTATAAGTCCTTTAATACGAATACTTTACAAACACTCTGTTGTGCAAGTTCTGCGGATTCTCAATCGAGAATCCGATCATTTATTCTATCGAAAACGGCGCGTACTTCACCCACCGGCGTGCCGGTTTTTCGCCCTCGAAATGCTTTCTTTTGGAGGTGATCGTGGTAGCATGAAAGGCGGATTCACACTCTCACTCAAACCCCTCTCCCGAATCGAGAGAGGTGACCGGGTTTTCCAGTCCGATCGAGGAGGTTTTCCATGTCGCATTGGGCAAGAATCGGCAGCATATTCATGCTCGCGCTCGCGGCAGCAGGCGTGGCGCTCGCGCAGGAGTCGCCGGCGGCCAAGTCCGCCCGCAAACGGCTTCAGCAAAAAATCGCCGAGGTGGAATGGAAGGACACCGGCACCAAGCCGATCTTTGACGATTTGAAGCGCGAAATGGACATGCCGGTCAGCATCAAGATCGACAATGCCTCGGGCGTCTCCAACAATACCAAGTTGACCTATTCCGCCAAGAACAAGACCGTCGAAGAAATCCTGAATGGCTTGTGCGACAAAGGCGAATTCGGCTGGTACGTGCTGTCGAATCCCAAAGACCGCTACGACGGCTGGGTTATCATCCGCAAGCACAAGGAAAAGGAACGCGGCTACGAGGGAGGCAAGAAGCCGTGAAGCGTGAAGAGTGGAGCGTGGAGCGCGGCGAGTGGAGCGCGGAGCGTGCAGTGTGGAGCGCAGAGCGCGAAGTGGGGAGCGCAGAGCGCGCAGTGTCGAGCGCAGAGCGCGAAGAGTGGAGCGCGCTCCGCGCTTCACACTCCGCGCTCCACACTTCGCGAGCCGCGCCCCGCGCTCCGTGTTCCACCGATCTCGTCGCCGTTGGCGGCGACCTTAATGCGCCAAGGCTGCTGCGGGCGTATCGCGCCGGCGTATTTCCCTGGTATGACGAGGGCATGCCGGTTTGCTGGTGGTCTCCCGATCCACGCGCCGTCTTCGAGCTGGACGGGATGCATGTCGCGCGGCGCCTCCAGCGAACGATCCGCTCAGGAAAGTTTCGCTGCACGATCAATCAGGCGTTTGGACAAGTCATCCGCGGCTGCGCCGACCGTATCGAAGGAACCTGGATCACGCCGGACATGATCGAAGCCTATGAACGGCTGCACCGGCTGGGCGTCGCGCACAGTGTCGAGGTTTGGAATTCCGTAGGACAGGTTTGCAACCTGTCCAACCAAGAACAACTTGCCGGTGGGTTGTACGGCGTGGCCATCGGCGGCTTGTTTGCGGGCGAGTCGATGTTTACTCGCCGCCGCGACGCTTCGAAAGTCGCGTTGGCGTTTTTGATGGACCATTTGCGCCGTCGCCGCTTCGAGTTGTTCGACATTCAGATGCTGACCGATCACACGCAAAGGCTGGGCGCCGTGGAAATCCAACGCACGGAGTATCTACGCCGGCTGCAAAGCGCGCTGCTTGTAAATACAACATTCACAGATTGAATCCTAGTTCCACCGGTTACGTTTCGCGCTCGAGTTATGCCTTGCCGTGGCAGCGCGCCGCGTGCGCGAAACGTAATCAGAAGGGTTTAGCTATGAAAGTCTTGTCCCTGCTTTTTTGCCTGCTCCTTGTCTCCCGTCCCGATTGCGGACAGGACGCTGCCGAAAAGGACCTGACGGCGCTAGCAGGCGCCTGGACCATCGCCGCCTTGGAAGTGAATGGCATCCATGTTCCCGAGAAGAAGCTCGAAGGCACAACCTTGACCATTAAGGGTGATCAATACGTCGTAAAAATGAAGGATCGGACTTTTCCCAACAACATCAAGCTCGATCCGTCGAAGAACCCCAAAGAAATCGACATGGTCCCGGCGGAAGGTGATAAGAAGGACCAGGTTCATAAAGGGATCTATCTCATCGAAAGGGATTCATTCAAGATTTGCCGCGGCCTCAACCCTGACCAGGCCCGCCCCAACCAGTTCGCGACCTGGCCAAACACCAACTACTTCGTGATCACCTGGAAGCGCGTGAAGTGAATGGGAGTGCCCTTGTTGTGATGCGCTTTGTCCTTATAATGTCCAATACCATGAAAGAGAAAATTCACCCCGCCTATCAAGAATGCACGGTCACCTGCGGTTGCGGCAATAGGTTTGTCACGCGCAGCACCCGCAAGACCATTGCCGTGGAAATCTGCTCGGCGTGCCATCCGTTCTTCACAGGCAAGATGAAGTACGTGGACACTGCCGGCCGCGTTGAGAAGTTTCAGCGTAAGTACAACTGGGATAAGCGCAAGAAGACCGAAGAAGCCGCTGCCAAGTAGCTTTGGTACAACCCGAAAGCAGAAGGAAGTCGCGTGGACTTCCTTCTGCTTTTTTGTTTTTGCATCGAGGTTTACGTTTCGCGCCCGGCTGTTTACGTTTCGCGCTCACTTGTTGCCCGTGTTGGAAGTTCCTGTGAGCGCGAAACGTAAACAGCCCCTGACCCCTGACTCCTGACCCCTGACCCCTGACCCCGGTTATGTGGCCTGCCTTTGAAAAAATCCTGGCCCGCAACCAGGAATTGGAACAACAGCTCGCCGATCCGGCGGTCATAGCGGATCGTACGCGCTACAGCAAGGCGGCCAAAGAGCACGGCGCCCTTGCCAAACAGGTAAAACCGTATCAGGAGTATTTGAAACTAGACGAAGAAATCAGCCAAGCCGATAAGTTGCTTGCGGATGCCGATCCGGACATGAAGGCGCTCATCGAGGAAGAGCTGGCGGCATTACGGCCGCGCAAGGCAGCTTTGCAGTCGCGGCTTGAAGATCTGTTGTTGGCCGAGGGCGAGGATTACGGCAGCCTGATCATGGAAATCCGCGCCGGCACGGGCGGGGACGAGGCGGCGCTTTTTGCCGGCGACCTCTACCGCATGTATTCGCAGTATGCCCGCGAGATGGGTTGGAAAGTGGAAGACATCTCGTTCAGCCCGGGCGAGCAAGGCGGTTACAAGGAAATCGTCTTCAGTGTCACCGGCGACGAGGTCTTTCAACATCTGCGCTACGAGTCCGGCGGCCACCGCGTGCAGCGCGTGCCCAAGACGGAGCAGCAAGGCCGCATCCACACCTCCGCGGCGACGGTGGCGGTGCTGCCCGAGCCGGACGAGGCCCAAGTCGAAGTGAAGGACCAGGAAATCGAATGGGAGCGAATGCGGGCCGGCGGCGCGGGCGGGCAACACGTGAACAAGACGGAAAGCGCCGTCCGCATCTGGTACAAACGCGGCACCGCGGAGGAAATGGAAGTCAAATGCCAGGACGAGCGCAGCCAGCACAAGAACTTCGAGCGGGCCATGCGCATCCTGCGCAGCCGGCTTTACGAACGGCAACGGCAAAAGCTGCATAGCCAGCGGGCGGCGCAGCGCCGCACACTCATCGGTTCCGGCGACCGCAGCGACCGCATCCGCACCTATAACTTCCCTCAAAACCGCATCACCGACCACCGCATCAACCTGACCCTTTACAAGCTCGACGCAGTCGTCGCCGGCAACTTGAAGGACGTCGTCCAAGCGCTCAAGGACTTCGATAAGAAGCAGCGGCTGGAGCAGAGCGGCGAGAATTAATTGCTGTTTCTTGCGCCTTTGCGTGAGTTTGAAATCAGAATCTCGCGCAAAGGCGCGAAGGCGCAAAGAGCCGAGCGTCACTTTAGCTTGAACTTGGGCACAATGTGAAAAAGCTCGAGTGCGTCGCGCACTGCCGCAACGTCGCCGCGCAATTGCAGTGTCACCCACTGTGCGGCAGGCTCGGTCACATCGGCAGGAGGCGCTTCCACTTTCACTGACTTGGCGAGCGGCATCTTCCATTCTTCCAACTGCTTGCGAACTAGCGGCGTCGACTTCGCGTTGCCGGTGAAGCAATGTGCCATGAGCGCGAAGTCGTCCTGATGCAACAGCGACAGGCTGAACGCCTTGATCTCTTTCCAAAGCGTGTCCTTCCCGCCCAGACGCAGCATTTCGTGCAGCACGACAGCGTCTTCAAGGTTGCCGGCGGCCCAAACCAGACTGTGTTTGTCTACGCGCTCGCCGATAACGGCTTGCACCGGGACCGGCGCGGCGGCTTCGCCCTGACGCGGCGGCAACGGCAACGCGGCCAAGTCTTCTTTCGTCACCGCGTCCAAGCGCCATAGCCAGACCAGCGTGCGATCGTCGGCGCACCATAAATAGCCTTCGCCGGGCCGCGTCGTGAAGGCGAAGAGCGGCCGATCGAGGTGCGACGTTGCTTTGGCCGGCTTGAGTGCGTCGGCCAGCGCCTTGCGGTTGTACGGAGTTCTTGTCCGTGCCACGACGACGATCTGCGGCAGTTTGTCGCACAGCTCGGCGCCTAGTACGACGTGATCGATCTCTTCGATCTTCAGCCTGGCGTGCTTTTCCACTTTGTCCAAAAGGACATCGAGCAAAGGCGGCGGTGGTTCCAAAAGCGCGCGTGTCTTAGGGTTGGCCCGTAGAGCCTGCACGTTGACGGCGACCACCAGATTGGAGCCGGCCGGAAGATAGCCCAAGCCCGCCAATTCGCCGGTCGGCGCCACTGCGACGGGCTCGTGCGTGTATTTCTTTGGCCGGTAATCCTTCTCGCGCCGGTAGTCGACCGTCAGCAAGGCGTAGGTCAACCCCACCGCTGCGAGCAGGGTCATGATGCCTAAAAGAACGAGCAGCGTCCGGCGATTCGCCGCGGCTCTCGTCTTGGAACTCGGCATGGAGAGCGGTTTTTCCAAAGTGCCTGTTTCCGGGGGCGCGGAAATGTCCGCCGTTCCAACCGGCCGCAGATCGCCACGGGAGATGGCCGTGTGCAACGTCGCCGACATAATGCGGCTGTCGACGCCAAGCGGCAGCGGTTCGCCGCAGCGAGGACAGCAAGCCTTGTCGCTATGGCGCTCAAGTTTCTCCGCTGCGAACTGAGCGTTGCAATACGGGCAGGCAAGAATGTGTGAGCTGTCGTTCGTCATCTTCTGTTATTCTACAGCGTGATGTCATTATGCCCTAGAGCGACGCGTATCCATAGCGCTTGATGACGTCGCCCCATCGGGCGGCGACTTGCGCCTCTTGCTCCGGCGTCAGCTGGTACTTGTTGGTCTCGTACCCTTTGATGCTGGCGAGATAGGCCTGCAAACGCGGCTCGAAGTCCTGCCAGCCGCCCAGTTGGAAATGCTCGTACACCCGGCGCAGTTGGCCCACCGGATCTTGGATGAGGTCCTCATACTTCAGCTCATAGAATTGTCTTGGTTCGAGCAACTTCTTGCCCGCTTCGAGCCGATCGTACATGCGCTCGAACGTCGCGAGCACTTGTTCTTCCAAACCCGCAAACGTCGGTTTTTGCAGACCGTGCAGGCGATACAGCGTTCGCCAAAGATTCACCGTCGAGGCAAAAACGACGCGGGGATCGCGCACGATATGAAGGAAGAGCGCGTCGGGAAACATCTCCTTGAGCGCTCGGATGCGGGCGGTGTGCGGCGGCGACTTCAGCACCAATCGTTTGCCTTGCTTGAAAGTGACCTGCTTCAAGAACTTCTGGAAACTCCGTTTCCAATCGCGCAGCGCGGCCGGCGTTAGGCCTTCCAGGTCAAGATACTCCGGGAACTGCGGCTTGTTGTTAGGAAACGCGATGGTCAGATAGGGCGATGGCGTGCCCATCATGCACAGGGCGAACTCCTCTTCTTGCGGTCGATCGAAGCCGGCCTTCATGTTGTCCATGGGGCGGTGCGTAGGCACCAAGAACCACAAGTATTTGCTGAATAGCTGCTCGGTCAGCAAGAAGTGATGGGGATCAAGACACTCGTAAGTGGTTGGATAGCCGAAACGCTGGTCGCGTATGAGGAACTCGTGCAAAAGCGTGGTGCCCGTACGCCAATGGCCAAGGATGAAGATAGGCGCTTGGGTGATGCTCGTTTTGCGAAGCACGCGGCCATATACCGCCTCTTGCAGCCAGCGCAAGAGGGTGTGAAAGACGCTGACGAACGTGACAATGACCGCGATGTAAATACAGGACCAATGGACTTGGAAGCGATTGCGGGCCAGAAGACGGAGCCAGGCGAAGAAGTCGCAGCCTTCCCAGATGCGCGGCGCCCATTCGGGTTTCTTTGGGGGAGGGTTGTTCATCGTTCTTTGTTTGGTATAGCGACGACCGCGGCGGATTTCACCCGCCGCCGGTAGGATCTCAGCGAATCGAAAGTAAAGACCGCCAGGCCACACCAAATAAGCGGAAAACTCACCAGCCGCGGCGTGTTCAAGTTTTCGCCCAGAACGGTCAGGGCGAGGAGAAACTGGATGCTGGGCGAGAGATACTGCAAGAAGCCCAGCGTGGACAAAGGCAGCCGCTGCGTGGCCTGGCCGAAACACAAAAGCGGCACGGCAGTGACGACGCCGCTGGCCAATAGCAGCAAATCGACGGCCAAAGAATGGACGCCGAACGCGTGTTCCTCTTGCCAGCCGAGAAAAACCAGATAGGCCGCCGCCAAAGGCACAAGCAACACCGTTTCCACGGACAAGCCCACCAGGCCGTCAACCGGGATTTTCTTGCGGAACAAGCCGTACAAGCTGAAGGAACAAGCCAGCGACAGCGCGATCCAGGGAAACCGGTCTTCGGAAAGGACCAGGACAATGGTGCCGGCAAACGCGAAGACGAGGGCCAGCCATTGCAAGGGCCGCAGCCGCTCCTGAAAAAAGATCATCCCCAAAACGACGCTGACCAAGGGCGTGATGAAGTAGCCGAGGCTGGCGTGGACGACCAAGCCGCGGTCGACGGCGAAAATGTAGACGAACCAGTTGGCGGCAATGAGAATCGACGTCAGGATCAGCACGCGGAACAATGCGGGAATGCGAAAGCACTTGGCAAACGCCCGCCAACGCCGAAGGCGGGTCAGCGCCGCGACCAGAAACAGCATGGACCAGACAATGCGATGGGCGAGGATTTCCGTCGGTGGAACCTCGCGCAGCAATCGGAAGTAGAGCGGGACCAGGCCCCACCAGCAGTACGCTACGAGACCATAGATTAGACCCTCACGTGCCTTCGAAGTCACAAGCAAATCCCAAGAACCAAGCGATCGTGCTCCTACTATTTACGTTTCGCGCTCGCCGTATCTCGTGCCGCGGAAAAGTTACGACGAGCGCGAAACGTAACAGCGCAGCATCGCTTCTTTCATTTCGCGCACGGCGCGCTCCATCCCCACCAGGACCGCGCGCGCCACGATGCTGTGGCCGATGTTCAATTCTTCCACGCCCGGTATCTGACAGACGGCGGCGACGTTCTCGTAATTGAGCCCATGACCCAAGTGAATGTGCAGCCGGTGCTGCCGGGCGAAGTCGGCGGAGTCGTGCAACTGGGCCAGTTCACGCTCGCGCTCGATGACGGACTTCGCTTCGGCGTAGCGGGCCGTCTGAATCTCCACGGCTTTGGCGCCGAGGAGTTTGGACATCTCGATCTGCCGCGAATCCGGATCGACGAACAGCGATACCTCAACGCCCGCCTGGTGCAGCTTCTTCATCGCGTCGCCGACCGCTTTCTGATGTGCGACCACGTCGAGGCCGCCCTCCGTGGTCAGTTCTTGGCGGCGCTCGGGCACGAGCGTGGCCTGATCGGGCTTAACGGCGCACGCAATGGCTACGATTTCCTCGGCGACCGACATTTCCAGATTCAGGTGATGAGGCACGACCTGGCGGAGAATGTGTACGTCGCGATCCTGAATGTGCCGGCGATCTTCGCGCAAGTGAATGGTAATGCAGTCGGCCCCGCCCAAAAGCGCCAGCACCGCAGATGACACCGGGTCGGGCTCGAGGCCGCGCCGCGCCTGCCGCAGCGTCGCCACGTGATCGATATTGACGCCCAAGCGAATCATGTTTTGTTCCTTCGTAGGACGGGTCTCCTGGCCCGTCCGGACGGCCCTGGAGAGCCGTCCTACCGAAAATCGCCGGGTATGATCATACCGTCATCCTTGCTGATCAACAGGTGCAGCGTATTCGCCGAGACGCGGCGGTCGACAAAACGCACGGAGCCGTCGCACATCGCCACCCAGAAGCCGTTGGAGTTGATGTTGCCGAGCTTGGGCAAAGGCCCGCCGAAGTTGTGCGGGATGTCGTCCGGCTTGGTCCAAGTGACCGGATTGCCGCCTTCCACAATCATGAAAGTGTTGGAAGTTCCATCGACGATCTGCGCAAAACCGATGCGTTGGTTATTGTTGTTGAATGGCGTCTTGGGTCCAACGAAGACCTGAAAATAAGTGGTCGTCGGATTGGGGCCGGCGGGATTGAAAATGCTCGGCATCGGCGACAACAAGCGCAAATTGTTGGGCCCGTTCCACGGTTCGCCCGGCTGGAACTGGCGAAAGATGATGTCTTCTTCCACGTAAGGTAAGAGGGCCACGCGCCAACTCAGGTTCGCTTGCGATTTGGGACTGAACATGAATTGGTCGAATCCGGGGGGCGGCAGACCCCGGTGCACGTCGTGAAAGTTGTGCATGGCCAGGGAAAGTTGTTTCAAGTTGTTTTGCAGGTGCGCTTCCTGCCGGCTTTGGCTGATGCCGCTGATCAAGAGCCAATACGCCAGGATGGAAATGTTGCCGGCGGCGCCGGTGATGATGCCGGTGAGAGCCATGCCGCCGCCGCCCAGCTTGCCGCCGGAGCGTTTGATCTCTTTCAAGCCGAGGATGCCGAAGATGATCGCGGGAATGGCGCATAACACCGGCACGAGAAACGTGGCCAGACCCAGGATCATGGCGGCCAGCGCTTTGCCGCTGGATTCGGCGTCGCGCCTTCGGGGCGGGCCGCCGAATTCAAATTCCTCGTCCCGACGCCGGCGCGGCCCGTCGTCCTCCTCTCGGCGACGCCGGGGCGGCGCGTCCTCCTCCTCACGGCGGCGCGGCCGGTCGTCATCTCCCCAATCGCGCTTGCGCTTGGGGGGTGTGGCCTCAGCCCGTCTCCCTGAAGGGACGAGGGGCGCCGACGACGCCGGCGCCATCGGGGTCGAAGGAAAAACCTCCTGGATCGCATCCTCTAGAGGCGCCGTCAGGATCTTCTCGCACTTGGGACACTTGAACTGACGGCCCGCGTGTTCTTCCTTCACTTGAAGCTGTTGGCCGCACTCGCAACGAAAAACGATCATTGGCTTAATCCTTCTTGACGCTCACCAAAATCACGGGACTCGCATAGCTTATCTTCACGACAAAATTGATGGACACGTGGGCCAGCACGCAGATGGGCACGTCCTCGATCGGTTCGGCATTGGCCGCCGCCTTGATCGTGATGTGACCCTGGCTGCCCGTGCCCAAAAGCGTTTTGCTCTTGCCTTGTTCTATCGTGACGCCGGGCGGCAGCGGATTGCCGATGATCGAGCCCAGATGTTGCATCAAGATGTCCAAGGACACAGTTTTGTCGTAATCCGGCCGCCTCACTAAGTTCACGTCGATCTTCACTTCCTGTCCCGGCTTGAGGACGATTTTCGTGGTGCTGACAGTCCCTCGCTCGCGCGTCGGGCTAGTGTTGACATCCACTTTGAGAATATCGGAAGGATCGGTGATCGCCACAGTTTGCAGGTTGACGTCAAAGCGGCCGCGGCCGCCGCCGGGGAAGTAGATTTCCTGGTTGGACTGCGCCTTGCGGACCAACGTCTCTTCCTTGCCGTCCGCCGTTTTCACTTTGGCCGAGCCGACGACTTCCACGTTGACCGCTTGCTGCTGCGCCGTCGGGGCAGCGGTCACGACGATTAAGCCCTGCGTCATGCTCGGCGGAATGGTCAGCGGGCTGGCGCTGACGTCCGCGGGCAAGCCCTTCACTTCCACCACCACCGGTCCTGCAAATCCGTTGCTGCGCGTGATATGTGCGTACCAGGCCGTGGCCGAGCCGGGCCCGATCATGGCCTTGTCCGGATCGCAGCGCAGCGTGAAATCGGGCCGGGCCCAATCTGCCTCGACGTGATAAACAAACGAGTCGCCGCCTTTGCTGTTCAGATCGCGGACGCGCAAGACATAATAATCCTCGTTGTCCGGCGGCGTGAATACGAGGTTTGCTTCCTGGCCGTGGGTGGCGTCGTTGGCGGCGACCACCGCGCCTTTTTGATTGAGAATCTCCAACACGCCGTGCACGCTGGAATTGAGCAGCGTGCCGAAGCGCCGCGCCTTGAGCTCGAAGCGGACAGCCTTGCCCTTCTCCGCTTTGAAGACGAAATGATCGAGGTCGCGCTTCTTGCCGATCCGCCCGTTGATGCCCGCCGGCAGCGTGATGCGCGTTGCCTGCGCGGACTCATCATTCGGCTCCTGCTCGATAACCGGCGGCAAGCGGTTTACCAAAAACGTCGCCAGGTTGGTTTTCGCGCCGTCCAAGTCGAGTTGTACCTGCCGCACGCCGAGTTCGTTCGGCACGGTGAGAGGCACGCGCGGCTTACTCTTGGCCGCGGAGCCAATCGGTTCAACGTCGATCTTCTGGCCCGGGTTGCCGGCCATGGGAAATAAGTGCGAGACATAAGGCTTCGTGGTCGCCAGAAGCGCATAGACCCAGCGTTGGTCGCCGTCGTAAGTGGACTCGCGGACTTGCACAAAATACACGCCGGTTTTGGCGATCGTGTAACTCAGCATCGGATCGGCGAAGAAAAACGTGTCATTGGCGGCCAACTCGCGCCCCTCGGAGTCGTAAAGCGTGAGCATCGGTTTGGCATGCTTCTGCAAATCGTGAATCTTGTCTTGCAGCCGGGCGCAGAAAACTTCGAACGTCAGCGTTTGGCCTGCCTGTGCTTCAAACTTGAAGTAATCGACGTCTTCCAAAGCTTCGAGCTTGCCCGCCACGACGCACGGCAAAGCGATGGTCTGCGCCTGGGCGAGCGTGTTGTTGGCGGCATTCTCGACAATCACCGGGTCATCGACGACGACCAGCTGCCCGATGCTGGAAACGCCAAGCGACGACGCCACACGGAATTCGCGTTCGCCCAAAGGCGCGTCGGCGGCAGCGGCGATGTTTAGTTTCACGTTGTTGATCGAGGGTTTCTTCGGCGCCTCCGCAACAGGCGTCTTTTGTGGAATTACTTCTGCGCTCAAACCTTCCCCTTCAAACAAAGTTTTGTACACGCCAAGGAAACTCTGCTGACCACTGACGACAACCTCCACCGTCTTGCCGCGCTGGACGGCGACTGGATGCGTTGAGGTTATCATTGGGAACGAAGTTTGTGCGAAGGCGCTCGCCGTCGAAAGGAGCATAAGTGAAGCGGCGAGAGCAAAGCGGCGGGCAGCGAACATGAGAAACTCCTGGTAGGCGCCATGTCGGCGAGATAACGTGTAGGAATATTAAAACAGGAGAGAAAGGTAAAAACGAGGAAAAAACCGCGCACTACGTTTACGTTTCGCGCTCGCCGCACGCGTGCAATGAGTTCATAATCGCACGGTTTCCGCGAGCGCGAGACGTGATCGGTTCCGGAACTTCGACCTTAGATTGGTGTTGAACAACCAACGTCCATTGGGATGTGAAACCCAGGCCGAGACGGCTCTCAAATCAAAAGCATAAGATCATACGGAGTAATAAGTTATGGACACGGCATCCAAACAGTCGATTCAACGATTGTCCTGGTCCAAAACCGGTTCCACCGCTAGCCTTTTCGCCATCGGCGCATTCGTCGCCCTATCGCTTTGGGCGAAGTGGAACCCCGTACAGGCCCAAGAAACGGCGCAGAAGAAGCAACCAGAGCGTCCCGCGGCTGCGAAACTGAAAACCGCCGTCGAGGCCAAGGTCGCTCAAGCCCCCGGCACCCCTGCCAAGGGCAAAGCCAAGCAAAAGAATAAAGCCGACGCTCAAGCTAAGACCAAGCCCGCGACGCCGCCGAACTTCACCGTCCCCGGCGCCGGCAAGAAGCTCGATCATCTCGCGCTCGCCAAGATCATCGACCAAGAAGTGAAAAGACGGCTCGACGCCGAAGACATCAAGTTATCTCCCAAGTCCAGTGACGCCGAATTCCTTCGCCGCGTTTATCTCGACATCGTCGGCGTCATCCCGACCGCCGACAAAGTGGAGGAGTTCCTGAACAGCAAAGACGCCAACAAGCGCGAAAAGGTCATCGACGAACTGTTGCAGGATCCGCGCTTTGGCAAAGCGATGGCGGAGGCCTGGTCCGGGCAGATGATTCCGCGTGAATCGAACAATCGCCGCCTCGATCATAGCCCGTTGCAGAAATGGCTCGCCGAGAAATTCAACGAAGGCACGCCGCTCAACAAAATCGTTTATGAATTGGTCACTTCCGAAGGGCCGCAGGATGAAAACGGCGCGGTCACCTACTTCGTCGGCAATCCCACCGTCGACAAGATGACCGACAATGTGACGCGCATGTTCATGGGCGTGCAACTGCAATGCGCCCAGTGCCATAACCATCCGTTCGTGGATTGGAAGCAGACCGAGTATTGGGCGATGGCGGCTTTCTTCATGAAGACGCGCTTGACCGTCAACCCCCAACAAGCTGCCAAGAAAGGCATCGCGCCGGGCATCAGCGAAACCGGTCCCGCCAAGGGCAAGAAGGGCAACCTGCCCGAATCCGCCAAATTCGTCCCCGCCAAGTTCTTGCAAGGCGAACAGCCCCAACTCGATCCCAAGGAACCGTATCGCCCCGTGCTCGCGCAGTGGTTGACCTCGGCCGGTAATCCGTATTTCGCCAAAGCCATGGTCAATCGCTTTTGGTATCAATTGTTCGGGCGCGGCTTGGTCAACCCGGTCGACGACATGCACGAAGACAATCCGGCATCGCATCCCGAGTTGTTGGCCGCCCTCACGGAGCAGTTCAAGAATAGCAGCTTCGATGTGCGCTATCTCATCAAAGCCATTTGCAACAGCGATGCGTATCAGCGCACCAGCAGGCCGTTCGGCGATAACAAAGACGACGACGAACTGTATAGCCACCGCATAGTCCGAGTTCTCTCTGCCGAGCAGCTTTACGATTCGTTGGTATCCGTGGTTGGCAACGTCCAGCCGAAGAAAGGGGACGTGAAGAACAAAGCCGTGGTGGCCAAAAAGGGGCCCCCCGCCGGACCGCGCGAAAACTTCCTCGTTTTCTTCCGCATCGACGAAGGCATTGATCCACTGGAGTACCAGGCCGGCATTCCGCAAGCGCTGCGGCTCATGAATTCGCCGCAGAGCAACGCCACCAACGCCGCCGTGGCCAATGCGATGAGCGAAGGCAAGACACCGCAGGAAGTGATCCAGCGCTTGTATCTAACGGGTCTGTCGCGGCGACCGACCGACGACGAACTTCGCCGCATGACACAATACATGACCCAACAGGGCGATCCACGCACCGCCTACAACGACATCCTCTGGGCGCTGATAAACTCCAGCGAATTCGCCACCAACCATTAAGTAGTAGGCACACTCCGTGTGCCGTGCTGAGACGGCACACGGAGTGTGCCTACTACATTGAAAAACCGGAACTCTTTGTACTAACGAAGGTTTAATAATCCCAAGAATTCACTAGCCCGACGCGCAAGCGAGGGATGAATTCCAACAGGACGCAAAGGAGCCTGATCCCATGTTCACTTCTCCTGTATCTCGCCGCGACATGTTGAAATACGCCGGCGCTGGCTTGCTCGGCACTGGCATGTCCGGCTGGCTGAACATCCTGGCGGCCCGGGCAGCCCAAACCCAGCAACGGACCAAATCGTGCATCCTATTGTGGATGGACGGCGGGCCCAGCCACAAGGACACATTCGACCTCAGGCCCGGTACGGAACAGGGCGGGCCCTATCAGGCCATCGACACCAACGTG
>JAKEHV010000586.1 GCA_022614915.1 Gemmataceae bacterium
ACAACCAGCCCTGGGACGACCACACCGACATCAACAACCACCGCAACCACGCCCGCGCCAGCGACCGGCCCATCGCCGCGCTTTTGAAGGACCTCAAAGCGCGCGGCCTGTTCGAGGACACGCTGGTCGTCTGGGGCGGCGAGTTTGGCCGTACCCCGATGTCGCAAGGCGCCCGCGGCCGCGATCACCATCACCTCGGCTTTTGCATGTGGCTGGCGGGCGGCGGCGTCAAACGCGGCCACGTCCACGGCGCCACCGACGAATACGGCTACCGCGCCATCGAAAACCGCATGCACGTCCACGACCTGCACGCCACTATCTTGCATCTCATGGGCCTCGACCACGAACGGCTGACGTATCGCTACAGCGGCCGCGATTTCCGCCTGACCGACGTGCATGGCCGGGTGGTGCGTGAGATATTGGCTTAACGTGTGATGCCATGCTCCGTCTCTCTAATCGATCCCATTACGAACCCGGTCTGGGCGTGTCCTGGGCGCGGCTGCCTTTGCTGCTGGCGGTTGCGTTGTTGACTGCGGCGGGGCTGGCGTGGCTCTTGAAATTCGCCTACTTCGCTAACTTCTATTTGATCATGCTCTGGGCTTTCCTGGCGGGAATGGCGCTGGGCGGCGTGCTGTACGGCTTTGTCGGACTCTGCCATTTGCGCAATCGCTGGCTCGCCGCCTGCATCGGCATCGGCGCGGGATTGGTCGCCTACTTCGGTTACTATCAGCTCTGTTTTGCGGAGTTCGCGCCTCCGGGCGGCGTGTGGCGCGTCGATTTCTTGCCCAAGTACATCGTCTTTCGCATGCACACCGACGCGGCCATGGATCTGGGCGGCGGCAACCCCGGCCCCCGGCGCGACCCCTTCGTGCCCTTGAACTGGATCGTCTTCGCGGTGGAACTGGGGATGATTGCCGGAGTCGCGGCTGTTCTCGCTTGGAGCCGGGCGCGGCGTGCGTACTGTCCCAAGCTCGGCCAATGGATGCGGCAAGACGTCGCCCTGTTGCCCGCGCATAGGGGCCCGGAGCTGCGCGACGCAATCGAGGACGGCAGACTCTCCGAATTCCTAGCCGGCATCACGCCCGCCAGCGATGCGCAGTTGTCCGCGCGGCTCATACTGGAATATGCCGATGACTCCCCTCGCTCCTCAGAAGAAGAGAGCGCCATCCTGCACTATCCGATCTACTTGAGCGTTGAGGATTTCCCCGCTGAGCGGCCGTGGTACCGGCCGCGCCGGCTGCGCAACACTTTGATTCGGCAAGTCGAGCTGGAAACCGCGGAAGTGCTGGCGCTGCGGCCGCTTTTTCCGGAGCTGGCGCGCCGCCTGGCCACGACGCACGCCGAACTGGTCGCGGAACTAGCCGAGGTCCAGCCCCCTGCAATACCTCCCGCTCTATTGGAAGACGATCCAGGAGTGAGCGTCGCCGACATCAGGCCCGTTCCTGAGCCCTTTCGGCAACGGGTGCGCGGACCGGGATACTCTCTGCGCGTGAATCTCCGTGGGGCAATCCCGCTTGTTTATTTTCTGGGAGGCGCCGGCCTCATCGCGCTTGGATACTGGCTCGTCACCAATGGCTCCTTGGCGCTGGGTTGGACGCCCATCCTCGTCGGCGCCGGCTGCTTCCTTTGGGGCGCGTATACCGCCATCTTTTGCCTGGGCGTCTACGAAAACCGCTGGATTGAACGCCGGCTGCGGCAAGAAATTGAAGAGCGCGTAGACCATCTCGTCGGCGCCCGCGATCCCGAGTCGATCTTTGTCTCGCACATTCCGCGCGAGAGTTTCGCCAAAGTCAAGTGGACCATGTCTGCGGATCTCTTGCTTTTGAAGGTCGACGAAAAGCGTTGTCGCTTGCTCATGGAAGGAGACTGCGACCGCTATCGCATTCCAGCCGGGGCGATTTCGGTCTGCGAGCCGCAGTGCTTCTTTCACCCAGCCGATCCGCAGCACAGCAATGAGCTATGGGTCGTCCGGTTGGTGCTTCGCATTCCCGAAGGCACGCGTGAATTGCTCCTAAGCGTCGGCCACACGAACTTCACGCCGATGACCAACGCCCGCCGCCGCAGTATTGTCGAGGAATTATGCGACCAGATCGACGAAGTTCGCGGCGAGTGTGATTAGGAATTGAACCATAGAGGCACAGAGACACAGAGAAGACAATGGAGAACAAACGACCAATGAAGAATGATCAATGACCGGTTCGATGCACTCAGTCCTCATTGTTCATTCTTCTTTCTTCATTCTTCATTGCATTCTTTTTGTCTTCTCTGTGCCTCTGTGTCTCTGTGGTTAGCATAAACTTAACATGAGCACCCGCGAACACGCCCGCCTCCGCGCCATTACCGACGACATCGGCGGTTGGCGGCGCTGGGGGCCGTACCTCTCCGAGCGTTCGTGGGCGACGGTGCGTGAGGACTATAGCCCGGACGGCGAAGCCTGGTCGTTCCTCACGCACGATATGGCCCGCAGCAAAGCCTATCGCTGGGGCGAAGACGGCATCGCGGGGATCTGCGATAGGTTTCAAATCCTCTGTTTCGCGCCGGCTTTCTGGAACGGCCGCGATCCCTTTCTCAAAGAACGGTTGTTCGGCCTGACGCCGCACGAGGGCAATCACGGCGAAGACGTCAAGGAATACTACTTCCACCTCGACAACACGCCGACGCACTCGTACATGAAGTACCTCTACAAATACCCGCAGCGCGCATTCCCTTACGCCTGGCTGGTGCAGGAAAATCAGCGCCGCCGCGGCCAGGGCCTTGAGTTCGAGCTGCTCGACACCGGCATTTTCGACGACGACCGCTACTTTGACATCTTCATCGAATACGCGAAGGTCAATGAAGAGGACCTGTGCATTCGCATCGCAGCCCACAACCGCGGGCCCGAGCCGGCAGCGCTGCATATCCTACCGCACCTCTGGTTCCGCAACACTTGGAGCTGGGGCCCGACGCCGGCGCCGCGCCCGGTCATTCGCAGGGGCCCACAGGGTGCGGCCTTCTGCAGTCTCCTAAGCGATGATGCAGCGCTCGAACCCTTGCCCAAGCTGCCTCTGGACTATCGCCTCGGCCAGCGCATCTTGTACGGACCGCCGACTACTTTGTTATTCACGGATAACGAAACGAACTGCGAACGTTTGTACGGCGTCCCCAATCGAACCCCCTACGTCAAAGACGCCTTTCATCGCTACCTCGTAGGTCAGGATTCCGTTCCCGACCAATCAGCTGGTCAGGAGCGGACAGTAGGTCAGGAGCGGAATCCTAACCTACGATCCGGCACCAAGGCGGCGCTGCACTATTACTTTCCCTCCGTCCCACCCGGCGTGCCCGTCGTCGTCCGCTTACGACTGTCGCCGCAGGCGAGTCTCGCTGACCCGCTCGGCATAGTGGACGACGTGATCGCTGAGCGCCGCGCGGACGCCGACGAGTTTTACGATGCGCTCCACCCGCACGGCGCGAGCGCGGAGGAACGGCGCTTGCAGCGGCAGGCATTGGCGGGACTGCTCTGGACCAAGCAGAGCTACCTGTTCGATGTGGAATTATGGCAGAAAGGCGACAATCCCGCCGCGCCGCCGCCGGCTTCGCGCGTGCACGTCCGCAATCAGCATTGGCCGCACCTCAACTCGATGCGCGTCATGACCGTGCCCGACAAGTGGGAGTATCCCTGGTTCGCCGCCTGGGATCTGGCTTTTCACTGCGTCACTCTGGTGCTCATCGATCCGCAATACGCCAAGGACCAGCTTTGGGTGCTCCTCTTTGAGCAATTCCAGCACGCCAACGGCCAGATCCCGGCTTACGAGTGGGAATTCTCCGATCTCAACCCGCCGGTGCACGCCTGGGCGGTCTGGCGCGTCTATCACCTCGACCGCCTGCGCAACGGCGTCGCCGACCGCGCCTTCTTGGAAAAATGCTTCCACAAGTTGCTCATCAACTTCGCCTGGTGGGTCAACAAGGTGGACCACGAGGGCAACAACATCTTTGAAGGCGGCTTCCTCGGCCTCGACAACATCACCGTCGTCAATCGCAGCGAGCGCCTGCGCGACGGCGCGGTGCTCGAACAGGCCGATGCCACCGGCTGGATCGCCATGTTCTGCCTCAACATGATGCGGATCGCTTTGGAGCTGGCCCAAGAGAATCCCGTCTACGAAGGGCTGGCGATCAAGTTCTTTCAACACTATGCCTACGTCGCCCACGCTATGAAGCACATGGGCAACCGCCCGTATCAGCTCTGGGACGAGCGCGACGGCTTCTTCTACGACGTGCTCCGCTATCCCGACGGCGCCTTCCAAAAGTTCCGCGTCCGCTCCGCCGTCGGCCTGATCCCGCTTTTCGCCGTCGAGCGCTTGGAGCAACGCTGGCTCGAGCGCTTTCCCAACTTTGGCCGCAATGTCCGCTGGTTCCTCAAGAACCGCCCCGAGCTCGTCTACGATGTCATCCACAAGACGGAGCAAAACGGCCAAACCGTGCACGTCCTCACCGTCGTCAATCGCGATCAGCTCGTGCGCCTCTTGACGCGCCTCTGGGACACGGACGAATTTCTGTCGCCGTACGGTCTACGCAGCCTCTCGAAATATCACGAAGAGCATCCGTTCGTCTTCGGCGGCCGTTCCGTCGGTTACGAACCCGCGGAAGCCGTCACGAAAATCAAAGGCGGCAACTCGAACTGGCGCGGCCCGATCTGGTTCCCGACCAACTTCCTTCTCATCGAAACCCTGCGGCAACTGGGCAAAGCGTTCGGCGAAACTTTCACATTCACCCCGCGCCCTGAGGAGCCATCCGACGTCTCCCCTCGCCCTCTGGGAGAGGGGTCGGGGGTGAGGGGACTGACCTTTTCGCAAATGGCGAAGGACATCGCCGACCGCTTGATTCGTCTATTCCTGCCGGACGAGCGCGGCCGCCGACCGATCTACTGCGCCGCGCGCAACTTTCAGGACGACCCGCACTGGAAGGACTATCTGCTCTTCCACGAGTACTTCCACGGCGACACCGGCGCGGGCCTGGGCGCCTCGCACCAAACCGGCTGGACGGCGCTGGTGGCGTCGCTGATCGATACGTGGCGTTAAGGGTCAGTTGCAAGTGGCAGACCGGCTCGTTCTTGCCACTTTTCTTACCTTGATGGCAAGAACGAGAGCATCGTCATAAACTATTTAATCAAAACAGCTTGCAAATCTCAGAACTCTCGTTCTTGCCAACTTGTGCACAGGCATACTCCCCGAGTTGTTATCGACTGCTAACATTCTCGAGTTTGCGGTGTACCCCATTGAATTACGAATTAAAGAACCGAAAATGCTTGCGGTGGCTTGACGCCCATGAACTCCGATCCGCGTGATCCCTGGGAGCGCGGCCCTGCGGCAGCCGCCTCCCTTTTTCCGCAGGTGGTTCTGCGGGCAATCATTTCGTAATTGCCGCAGCGTGGGAGGATTTCATCATGAGGCTTCATCGGTTGGTTCTGGTCTCCCTGATCGTGGTCGCGGTGCTGGCGCAGGGGGCCAGCACGAAACCGCCGGCGCGAAACTTCCAGGCCCCGAGGATGACGGGCGCCCAGGAAGTTCCCCCGCGCCCGTCGCAGGCTCACGGCGTCGCCGTCTTTAACCTCAGTCCGGACGGCACGAAGCTGCGCTTTCACCTCGTGGTGACGCGCATCCGCAACGTCGTGGGCGCTCACATTCACTCGGGCGCGGTCGGTGTCAACGGCCCCATTGTATTTGGCATGTTCGCTGCGCCGGAAGGCGGCGGGCCGCACAACGGCCTGTTGGCCCAAGGCGTCGTCGTACGCGGCGTCACGCCGCTGCCGCCGACGCTGGGCGCGGCGCTCAGCAACGCGGAACGTTTTGACGCCCTCATCGCCTTGATGCGGAGTGGCAACAGCTATGTCAACGTGCACACCAACGACGGCGTCGCTCCGATCAACACGGGACCGGGCGATTTCCCGGGTGGCGAGATTCGGGCACAAGTTGTCGGGCATCCCTAGGCGCGACTCCCGGACAACACGGGACGCAGCTTGTTCGCGAAAGCTGCGTCCCGCTTCATGCCTTTGAGAGTGCTGTTTTCCAGACAGGGAATACTTAGCGAATGCGCCGGTTGACAATTGTCGATTGCTGATGTCGGCATCCATCCTGTAAACTGGGAAAGTTAACTTTTCTCGTTCGCCGCAGCCGCCAAAGGCCACTCCCATGCAGAATGTTGCTGTCCGTAAAATGAAAGACCTCGATGAATATGCGAGGCAATGGGTCCAACGCGTGTTCGGCCACGAGTTCCAGGAAGAGGACCAGATTACGCTGTTGGTGTTTCCACCGCACCCAGCGCCACCGGCCAACGTCCGCCAGGAAGGCACGGCGCGTCTGGAAAAACTGATGGACCAAGCGGCGGCGAAAGCGAAGGATGTTCCCGACGAGGAATTGGAAGCGGCCGTCGACGAGGCCATGGAGCAAATCCGCCGCCGGGAGCCGTAATGCGGGTCGTCGTGGACACGAACGTCTTGGTGCGTGCCCATGCCCGTTCCGGCGGCTCAGGGCGGGCGCTTCTTGCAGCGCTTAACGGTCCCGAACACGTGCTCGTCTTGTCGCCTTTCATCTTGAGCGAAGTCGAACGCGTTCTGAATTACCCGCGTCTCCAAGCCCGCTGGCCATTGACACCGGATGAAATCCACGCTTTCGTCACGGAACTCGCCGGCATTGCGGAAGTCGTGCAGCCCGCGCTGGAGAGAATCCCCGACGTTCTGGCCGGCGATCCGGACGACGATCCCATCGTAGCCACAGCGGTTCTAGGCAAAGCAGACGTTCTTTGTACTCTGGACAAGCACTTCCACAAACCCGACGTGATAGCGTACTGCGCCGGTCACGGCTTCAAGGTGTTGAAGGACGTGGAGCTTGTGCAACTCTTGCGCGAACTTGAAAAACCGCATACTTCTGGCAAGTGATGAATGACTTGTCCGGCTTGAGCTGTGACTTCGAACGCTCTTGCGGAGCGAAGCCGCAGTGCAATTCCGCCGCTGGATTGACAGGTAGCGATGAAGGTAGAAGGGGACACACCGATGACCGAACAAGATTGGCTTACCGCGACCGATCAGGATCCAATGCTGGAATTCCTGCGCGGCAAGGCGACGGACAGGAAGCTGCGGTTGTTCGCGTGCGCGTGTTGCCGGCGCACTGCGGCGTTGGTCGACGAGGATCGGCGCAGAATGGTGCAGCATCGTCGCCACCCGGCCCAGATTGAACTGGCGGAAAAGGAAGTAGCCCTGGCGTCCAAGGCAGTCGAGTTGGCCGAGAAGGTTGCCGACGGGCTAGCGGACCTGGCGGAATTGCGGGCACTTTTTGTTGAACCCGGCGATGTCGAGATGGAAGGTTGCTACGCCGACGGCGCGGATATCGCTTGGACTGCCATGGCGTCCGCGTATCGGGCCCCCTGGTGCGCCAATTACCT
>JAKEHV010000115.1 GCA_022614915.1 Gemmataceae bacterium
CACCGACCTCCCATGGGGGATTGGATACAGTTTAATCGACGCGCAGGGGGAATTGCAACTCGCGCGCCCAAAGAAAAAGCCGGGGGGCAACCCGGCTCTGTCAAGTCAGGAATTGTGAGCTAGCTTCGCGCTCTTAGGGGAACAGCACCGGGCCGTAATACGTGGTCGTACCGCCTAAACTTGGCGTGAAGTACGACTGCGAGTAGACGCCGCGCGGCCGGAAGATGCCAAGGCCGACGTAGCTCCGCGTGGTAACGACGCCCGGAGTGACGATGGCGCCGGTCACGGGCGCCGAGTAGACCGTTGTTGGCGCATAGAACGAGGTCGTCACGGGCGCCGGGGCATAGTAGGACGTAGTCACCGGCCCAGGCGCGTAGTAAGACGTAACCGGAGCAGGCGCGTAGTAAGAGGTCGTCACGGGCGCGGGAGCAAAGTAAGTTGTGACGGGCGCGGGGGCAAATGTCACAGGCGCCGGATAGTACGAATAGGTTACGACGGGAGTCGGCGCTGGGTTGACGAAAACGGGCGGCTGATAATAGACGCGTACTTGGGCTTGGGCAATGGCAGGGACGAAGGTCGCCATCCCGGCACAGGCCGCTACCGCCAAACCAGCCAGTTTCACGAAGCGGTTCATCGTTGTCTCCTCTTGATGCAACTTTACCTTCGAAACACCCCTCAGAGATTTTTGACTTTCGATTGAGGATTGCGGATTGGTAAACCGCAATCTCTTTTCATTCTATTCCTCTGGGCAACGACTTCAATCACCAATCCTCAATCAAAAATCCCCAATCTTAGATTCTCTCTTCCACCATGTCCGCGTCGGGCACGTCCATCGAGTCCGCCCGGAACCAATTTTCCTCGAAGGCAATGCGCTGTTGCCGTTTCATCGCCTGGTTCGCCGTGAGCGCGATGATGGCGTCGGCCATGGCGCTCGGCCCGTCGCAGCGCGGCTTCAAGGCGTCGCGGTCGGCTTGCGTGCCCTGCTCGCGCATGCGGATGCAATAGGCCAGGTGCTCCATCTCTTCCTTGTAACCGCGGCTGGGAGGGGCGTAGCCGAGTGCGGCTTGTCCCATGTCGCCGGCGCGGCGATCGGCGGGATCGGAGGCGGAGGCGTCCAGGCGCGGGCCGCCGCCCGCAGTCGTCGCCGTCACCGCGGTGTTGCGTCCCGCCGTGCCCCACAGATAGACGTTTTGCTCCGCCTCGATCACCATCGTGCCGCGCGTGCCCATGACGCATTCGCCGTAAGGCTCAAACGCGTTCGTGCTGATGGACGAGTAGGTGACGATGACCATGTCGTTGTAATCGCAAGTGCCGTCGGCGCGGCGCAGCGGCCGCGTCGGCACGTAGTTCGCGCCGGGAAACTCGTACGTGCAGTAGACGTGATCTTCCACCTCCCGGTCGTCCTGATAGAAGTGCTTGCCGCCCACCGCCTGAACCGCCAACGGTTTCTTCTTGCCGAGGAAGATCGAGCAGGCGTCAAGCTGATGGCTGCCGAGCTCGGCCATGAGTCCGCCGCCGGTGCGCTTGTAAATGCGCCAGCGGACCAGCTCTTCCATGCTCTTGTAGCCGAGTTGGCGGATGCGCGGTTGCAGCACAAGGTCCTGCGAATGGATCGCCGGCCGCCAGCTATCGCGCAGGACGAGTTGGCCGTTTTCGCGTTGCTCCCGTCCTTGCGCGTCCAGGCGCGGCAAGGCGTTGTTGCGGTGCCACAAGGCGCGGATGTGCCGGATATCGCCCAGGACGCCGGAGTTGATGACCTCCACGGCATGGGCATAAAGCATGCTGTAATGGCGTTGATGGCCGATGGAAAGCAGCTTGTCCGACTGCTGCGCGGCGTGAATCATCTGTTTGCATTGGCTGATATTCCAGGCCATCAGCTTTTCGCACAAAACGTGTTTGCCGGCCCGCAGCGCCTCGATGGTGACTTGCGCATGCAGGTGCAGCGGCAGGGCGATGACCACCATTTCGATTTCCGGATTCTGCAACAGCTCGCGATAGTCTTCGTACAGGCGAATGCGGCTGCGGGCGTCGTTGCCATAGTGGTGGTTGAAGCCCTTGCGCGGACCGGTAGGCTCGCCGCGGAAGATGCGTTCGTAGTTGCTGGGGCGAATGTCGCTGTAAGCGATGAACTCGACGTAAGCAGGGTTGTGCTCGCCGACGAGGACTCCGCCCTCGTCGCCAGCGCCGATGAGCCCCGCTTTTACCGGTCGGCTCGCGAAGCTGCTGTTGGAGTAGGCGAAATAGGCGGCGGCGGAGATGGGCGCGGCCGCCACGCCCGCGATCAACCCCTGCATGAAACGACGCCGCGTCATCCCCTTGCCTTGCGGCTGCTGCGGCGCTTCCGCCAACTTGCCGACCACGCGTTGAAAGTTGCCTTGGCCGATCGCCTTTTGTTCGGGAGTCATGTCAAGAGCCATGATTTTCTCCTCTAAGTTCTAACCACAGCGACACATTTCCCTGGCCTCGCTTTATTTCTTCTCTGTGTCTCTGTGCCTCTGTGGTTAATTCTTCTGATTCAGGCTAGCCGATTTGCCTTTGGAACGCCAGTTGGATGGCCACAATAACTGCAGTAAGCCGTCCACTCCCAGCCAGCGGCCCGAGCGCGTTGTCGCCAGGGTCAAGAGTGCGAGCATTTCGATGATGTTTTTGTTGATGTATAGATAGTGCCCTTCGACGCGCGGCGGCTCGGGCCAGCCGGGCAAGGGGGGCATCGCCAGGAAGAACATCAAAAGGTACGCCGCGCCCGCGACACATGCCAGCCGGGTGAACAAGCCGGCGATCAGCAGTCCGCCGACCACGGTCAAGCCCCACTTCACGGCGGCGTCGGACCAGTCGATCGATTTCCACGCGCTCATCGGCCGGCCGACGTGGTACGGCACCGGTTCATCCGGATCGCGATTCTTGCGGTGAGTGTCGAAGACGTGCTCGAAGGCCTTTTGCGCTTGCGCAGTTTTACCCGGATTGCCTGGCAAGGGGCGAACCAGGGCTCGCAGGGCCAAGACCCGCACCTTGGGATCTACTTTTTCCTTTTTCGCCTTTGTTTTGTCGTCTTTGGACGCTTCCTTGTCCTTCTTTGGCGTGATTCTCTCCTTCAAATCGGCGGGCAGGCTGTCTATGAATCTTGCGGGGAGACTGGGAAGGTAAGTGGCGGGTAGGCCCTGCAAGTGCTCGACGGGGAGGCTCATCAGGAAGTCGGCGGGCAGACTTTCGATGGCGATATCGAATAGGAGGCGGCCCATCAATGCAGTTTTCATGCGCCGGGTTTGCTGATCGAGGTCGCGCTTGAGCTCGCCGCGCCAGCGGTTGAGGTTGGTCTTGGCGGCTTTGAGGTCCGGAAAGACTTCCTTGCCGTATTTCGGCCGATCCACTTCGTCCAAGTTGCGCACGTTGCTCGTCAGCTTTTCATGTTCCTTCAGACGTTCGGGAATCGTCATCGGCGCCACCAAGGGCGGCGGCTGGTCCGAGATTCTTTGCACCGGCTTTTTTTCCTCGCGCAGCCATGTCAGCGTGTCTGCTTTGCTATCGGAAACGATGTCCTTGGCCCGGTTCGACTGTTCCGGCGTCAAGTCATAAAAGCGGCTGAACTCTTCCAAATAGGCTTGCCACTCCAGGTCCAGCTCTTCGGGAAAGCCGTTGTTGGCAGTGAGAGTGAGCTTGTCGATCAAGCGGTCGCCGGCGATGTCGCGGAAATGGCCGGCAAGCGGGCCGTAGGCTTCGCGCAGATAGCCTTCGCCGGTCCAGCCGGGCGTGTGCAGCTTGTCCATGCCTTCGACGAAGCAATGCCAGCCGATCGCCAGTCGCAGCGCGACAAGTAAGAATCGTGTCGGCGCGCTGGGGCCGGGCGTCTTGCGGCCCAAGAGCAGCGAAAGCACCAGAAGGACCGCCGTGAGGCCGAGCGCGCCGAGCAGCCATTTTTCGAGGTCGGGCGTCATGAGTGAGCCGAAGCGCGAGTTGCGATGTAGTGGAATTCGCAAGAATTCCGGTCAACATCTAGTTTGGTTGGTATAGGCCGCCCATTTTCATTTTTCAATGACGCCTGCCCAATTACCCCATCTTCAAACCAGTCGACCTATCGGGTCAGGAGCGGAATCCTAACCTACGTAGGTTAGGATTCCGTTCCTGACCATCGCGCCGACGCCATCCCCTTCCGAACGGACAGGAGCGGAATCCTATCCTACGCCGGACGACACGTCTTTGCGCGATTCCGGGGAACTGTTATAAACAAGCGCGGATTCGTAGCGGCATGCCGCCGGCTTGCCGCCAGCAGGCAGCAAGCTGGCAACTTGCTGATACGAGACTGGAGAAGACCCATGCGACTTTTTTCCTTAATCGTGACGGCTATGCTCGCTGCCGGTGTCGCACTGGCTCAGCAACCCGGGGGCGATCCCAAGGCGCCTACGGTCGACGAAGTGCTCGAGCGGTGGGAAAAAACCATGGCCGGCGTGCAGAATCTGTACGCCGAGAAAGTCAAGCGAACGACGATCGACCGCACCTTCCAGACCAAAGAGATTTTCGAAGGGCACGCGATGTATCTGAAGTCGAATGTGCCCAATCAGGGCAGCCGGGCCAAGTTGGAGCTCAATAAAGTCACCACCCAAGGAGTGAACAAAGAAATCTACGAGAAGTATATTTGCTCGGGCACGTTTCTCTACGAGTTTGCGCCGGCCAACAAGGTAATCCGCGTGCACGAGATGCCGCCGCCCAAGCAAGGCCAGGTCTCGGACGACAGCCTGCTTTCCTTCCTGTTCGGCATGCGCGCCGTGCAGGCCAAGCAGCGCTATCAGGTCAGCTGGGACACAAAACTGGCGTACGATCAGCACTACTTCTATATCCAAATCCTGCCCAAGAATCCGGAAGATAAGGCCGACTTCACGCAAGCCCGCTTGTCCTTGGTCCGGACCACGCACCTGCCGGCCCAAGTCTGGTTCCTTCAGCCCAACGGCAACGAAGTCACCTGGGACTTCCGAAATGTGCATACCAATCTAGAGAAGCTCGATCCGCGCTATTTCGAGCAGCCACAGCTGCCCAAAGACTGGCAATTCGAGCGCGTCCGGGCGGACGCCAAGCCGAAGGTCCGCAGCGCGAATCCATAAAACTGCCTTTGTGTCCATCCGCCCAATGTACTCGCCCAAAGTCCGTCACAACAAATAGGCATAGTTGAGCAGACGGTCGTTGAGCGCGGTGCTGGCTTCTTCCATTTTCTTGCGGTCGCCCGAGGCCATGGCTTCGCGCACCTGCCGGCACAGCTCTTCCAATTCGCGGCGGTCGGCAGCGTCTTCCACTTTGGACACCACGTCCTGCTCCGTCTTCTTCAGCACCTCGATGGCGTCGCGATACTCCGGGGAGCTTTCCAGGTCCTCCGTGCGTTGCACCAGATCCTCGTTGATCCTTTTCATCTTCATGATCTGCGTCGCGTCGAGTTGATCCGGTCCCGATTGCTGAATGGCGAAGCGTTTCTTCTGCCCGGTAAACATGTCGTGAATCTGCACCGTCAGAATGCCGTCGTCGCCGTACTCATAAGTCACGTCGAGGGCGCCGTCCTTTTGCGGCCGGGTCGGCTTGAACTCCCACGGAATCTCGGCGAGCTTCACGTTTTCCTGATTGTCGGGATCCTCATAGACATCGCCCTCGAAGACACTGATGACCACGCGCTCGGCGGGGTCCGCGACCGGGTGATAGGTCTTCGTGTAAGAGCACGGGATGTCGGCGCCGCGGCGAATGATCGGGTCGAGATAGACCTGGCGGCGCTCGTTGATGGGATTGGCGCACAGGGAATGCTCAAGCTTGACGCTGTAGGCGTTGTTGTCCAGGCCGGCTGCGCCTTGCAAGATGGCCGACACGATGGCCGCGCCTTGGGCCACGCAGGTCATGGGATCGACTTTTTCAAATGATTCGGGCTCTTTGCCGGCCAGCTTTTCGCCGACGAAACGGCGAATGAGCGGAATCTTGCTGGTGCCGCCCACGAGCAGGATGCGATCGATATCCTTGGGCCGCATGCTTCGAAGTGCCAAGGCTTCGTCGATGGCCATGCCCGACTTGACCACGAGCGGCATGATTTCCTTCTCAAAGGTTTGCCGGTCGATTTC
>JAKEHV010000116.1 GCA_022614915.1 Gemmataceae bacterium
ACTTCCGTTTTGTAGGTCGTCCAACGGACCGGCTCCTGGTAGCATTGCAGCACCGGCTTGTGCACGACGTAACGATGCTCCCTGACGCCATGCTCATAGACAGGTTTCATCACCGTGTAGTTGCGGACCACGTCGTAGCATTCCCAAACGGGTTTGCAGACGGTATAGCGGTGCTCGCGGACTTTCTGTTCGTATACCGGATAATGCACAATCGTTTTGCACTCTTGCAGCACGGTCTTGTACACCGGCCGATAGCAAACACGCGTGCGGTCTTCCCACACGGTTTGGTAGGACATTCGATAGCGGACCGTTGGTTGGCAGGCAGTGTCGCAGGGCGTCGCTGCCGTATAGCGGGACGCGCCGCAATGCGCCGCCGACGACGCCGACGCGCTGGTCAGCACGCCGAACGTGACAAGCGCCAGCAAAAGCGTCTTCCTCATGACTGGGTTCCTTGCTGCTAGACTCCGAAGGAAGCACGGCGCCGGGAGCCCGCGCGCCGGTTAGGAAAACTGTGCGCGATGTTTCCATTGGAGCAAGCTCTTACCGCTGCGAAAGCGGGGCGATTTCAGCGGCCAGGATGCGTTCGCGAAGAATGTGCGGGCCAAATCGATTGTTGTGTTTGGCGGGGAAGTGCGTACAACCGCTAAGGACTGTTTACCTGTCGTAATCTATTGGCGGAGGAGTCGTTCATGTCGCGCTATTTGGTGGCATTGGTTTGGCCGCTATTCTCGGTGTGCGCCGCCCGCGCGGAAGCGCCGGCGTCCCAACCTCCGTTCGCCCCCGTGCGCGGGAGTGGCGGGATGCCCGTGTTGCACGTACGCACCCCCATGCCGGCGCCGGACTGGGCCTTGCTCGAGCGCGAAGTGCTCCGCGCCAGCGCCACGGCCTGTGAGGAATTCTTTGCCAAGTATTTCGATGAGCGCGGTTTTCTCCTCTGTGTCGAGCGCTGGGGCGGCGACGACGGCCCGGACGACGCGATCGAAAACTGCAATGACTGGCCGATCTTGCATGCCCTCGGCGCTAAAGACAAGATCCGCCACCTGTACAAGAAAGCTTGGGAAGGGCACCTGCGCCAGTACACGCTGGCGAAGACCACCCACGTCCCTTTCGCCAAGGACGGCATGTATTACAAAGAGTTTCCCGTGATGTTCGATTGGCTGCATCACGCGGAAGGGTTGACGGTCTTCTGCAATCAAGGTCTGGGCGACCCGGGCGATCCCAAGCTGTTGCAACGGGCGCGACGTTACGCAGGCTTCTACTTAAATGAAGAGCCCGGCGCGGACAACTATGATCCCAAGCACAAAATCATCCGCAGCATGTTCAACGGCAGCCGGGGACCGCTCTTGCGCAAGGCGACCGCGCTCGACTGGGCCGGCGATCCTATCGAAGTGAACAACCGCTTCGCCCTGAGGCACGGCGAGCGCAGCTATGACGAGATGCTCGCCCACTTCAAAGACTACAACGACATCGTCGGCGACCATCCGCAGAATCTGATGGCGACGTCGCTGGCGCTCAACGCCTTCCTCTTGACCGGCGAGAAAAAATACAAAGATTGGATCTTGGACTACGCCGGCGCTTGGCGGCAGCGCATCCTCGACAACGGCGGCATACTGCCCACGAACATCGGCCTCGACGGAAAGATCGGCGGCGCGGCCGGCGGCAAGTGGTACGGCGGTGTGTACGGTTGGGCTTTCACCGTCGTTGTTCCCCAGACCGGCAAGCTCGCCCACCGCAACAACCACGTCCTCGGCATTCACGGCTTTGGCAACGCCTTCCTCCTCACCGGCGACGATCGCTTTCTCGATCCGTGGCGGCAAATGATCAACAAAGTCAATGCCCATTCGAAAAAGGCGAACAGCGTTACCCTCTATCCTCACATGCACGGCGACAACGGCTGGTACGATTTCCGACCGGACAAATACAAACACGGCGCCGAGGAGATCTGGTACTGGTCCATGCGCGACAGCGACCTGGCCCGTGTGCCGCCGAGCGGTTGGATCGCTTACTTGCAGGGGAAGAACCCGAGCTTCCCCGAGCAGGCGCTGCGGCAAGACCTCGAAACCATCCGCAGGAAGGTCGCCCGCATGCGCGCCGACAAAACGACGCCGGACACCCGCTTGTCCGATGATCCAATGGGTTACAATCCAGCCGTCGCCGCCAACCTCGTGCACTTGGCGATGGGCGGCTTGCACCACGGCAACCGGACTTTGACGCTGCACGCCCGATTGCGTTACTTCGATCCAAACCGACGCCGCGCGGGCCTGCCGGACGACGTTGCCGCCCTCGTCGAGAAAATGACGGCGGAGGAAACGGTGGTGTGGCTAGTCAACGTCAGCCCGGTGCATGGGCGGCGCGTTATCCTTCAGGCGGGCGGCTATGGCGAGCACGAATTCACGCACGTATCCGGCGACGGTGTTGGTGTGAAAACAGGCGGCAGGCATTTACAGGTGGACTTGGAGCCGGGCGCTGGCACGCGCTTGGTCTTGCGAATGCGTCGTTACGTGCATCCGCCGAGGCTAAGAATGCCGTTCAATTGATGCGGGATTGTACGCGACTCTGCTGGGCCGGGGCGGACAAAGTGCCTGTTCGATCAACTGTCGGGCATCGCAGCTGCAATTGAATGGAGCGGGTATACCTGGACAGACATCCACTTGCCGTTTCGCTGCCAACTACTAAAGTGCTAACTCACATCGCAGCCGTCCATTATCGCCCGGGCATGAATAACACTCTGCGGGAGGCGACAATGGAGAAATCACGACTGTTTCTGGCAATTCTGGTGGTTTTCGTCGGTGTCAGGCAAGCTCATCCAGACGAGATTAAGTTTGATCCCGGCTATCCGAATCCCGTAGATTTCTTGCAAATTGACTTCAAAGGTACTTACAAGCTAGACCCCGGCGATGAATTCTTTGCAGTTGAACTCATTGCGGTTTTCAAAACAGACCTAACCAACAAAGTCACTGGTAGAGACGATGTGACGTCCGGGATGGGAAAATGGACTGGAACTCTAAAGGTTAATAAGGGAGGGACATGGCTAGTCCAAGCGATCCTGGTTGTGAGGACTCCCGAGTTTGTCGTGAAGTCTACTGCCAAGACCGAAGTCGTTGAAGTCATTGTCAAAGAGTTTGACGACGAAAGGTCAAGCGCGCTTACAAGGATCGAAGATCTTGACTGGCTTAACGATACCGGCATCCGATTAAATGGAGTTACTCGGTTCAATGTCAGATTCTCTGACCTCGCCGATAACAAGTCTCGAACGTATTCTGCTAAGTGAGGAGTCGGAACATGCTCCATCGCCGAACTGCCTTCACGTTACTCGAGGTCTTGGTTGTGGTTGCTATTATCGCCATTCTCATTGGCTTGCTGCTCCCAGCCGTTCAACGGGCGCGCGACGCTGGCATCCGACTGGAAAGCGCGAATAATCAGAAACAGATCATTCTGGCCACTCATGCATTCGCGACGACACACCAAGGTCGGTTTCCTACCATTAACGGATCACCCGGAAGCCCGAACCAGAAAAGACCATTCCTGATTGCCCTCTTACCATATATCGAGCAAGGTAATTTGGCACTTGAAGCATGGTTTGATCGGGATCCAAAGAAACACATTGTCGGCACATACATAAGTCCGGCTGATCCTACGGTATTTAACCAGGGTCGCGTGCCAATACAAGACCCCGCAAGCTACGCAATCAATGCGCAGGCCTTTTACGGGAGCCCGCGTCTGCCAGCGACGTTTCAAGACGGGACAAGCAATACAATCGCATTTGCTGAGCATTACTATTTGTGTAAGGATAGTAGGTATTATTATAGTGTGGCTTCGATCACCGTTATCGAAATTGGTAAGGCAAAGATTGTTTTGGGTCTTCGCCCGCCCA
The DNA here is from genome assembly GCA_022614915.1 of Gemmataceae bacterium. Classification (GTDB taxonomy): domain Bacteria; phylum Planctomycetota; class Planctomycetia; order Gemmatales; family Gemmataceae; genus JAKEFD01. Next base: position 3,875 of record JAKEHV010000116.1, read on the forward strand.
CGTTTGCGGACGGCGGCCCCAACGTTCCCATTGACGGAGAAGACAATCACCCGGTTACGCGAAATGGGATCACTACCGGTGCATTCCCCGGTACATTCCAAGTCGCACCTCTTCCGGAAAAGCAATGCAATTCGAAACTAGCGCAGACGCCGCATCTTTCCGGAATGATTGTATCCCTGGCTGACGGAAGCGTTCGCACTATTTCGCCGACTATTTCGGCAAACACTTATTGGAGCGCCGTTTCTCCTGGCCGAGGTGACATTCTCGGAAGTGACTGGTGAGCAAGGGGGCTTCACTTGACTGGACCAAGCGCATTCTCAATCAGATCCAATGCCGAACGCCATTGCTGTTTTGAATAGATGTTCCCCCCCCCCTGAAATCCTGGATGGTCATCCGGAATCAACTCCAAGTCCACTCGTGCCATTTTTACGCCGGCAACAACAGCGTCTTTGACCGCTCGACTCTGTTCGGGAGTTTCGATCATGACTGCAACGCAGCCCCAAATGCGATGACAGGCAATTAAGCTCTCGACGCGTTTTCGGTATTTCTCTTGCAAAGCCTGATAACGCCGGAGCGCTTCGGTGTAGTTGTTGCCCGCAAAAAACGCGTCGGCCGCCCCAAAGAGCGCCGTACGTAAGAGCAGCAGCTCTTGCGGCGAAAGCGATGACTTGCGCGCTTTGGCCTCCAGCTCATCCGCCAAATCTTGGTAAGACTGCGCCGCCAGTTCCAGCCAGCCGCGGCGCGTTCGGTCATGATGCGCCCTGGCTTCGGCGCCGGGGGCCGACTTCATCTTGGCTTCCGCCTGATCCGCCAGCTTCTTGGCGCTATTCGCCAACAGCTCGCGCACCTGCCGCGCCTCCGGATGATGCGGCAGTTGCGCCGCTTGCTTGCCGTAAAACACCGCCTCGTCGAAACTACCCATGCGGTATAGGACGCGTGTCATGAGAAAGAGCGACTCCTCCTGGGCCTGGCGGTCCGCGTTCGAGCCGCCTGCGGACAGGTTTTGCTTCAGAATCGCCTTGGCTTGGTCCAAATGGTTCTGGGCCGTTTCTTCCACGGCCAGCCGATAGCGGGCACGATATGCGTAAGGCGTGTCCGGATACTCGATGCACTTGTAATAGGCAGCCAGGGCCTTGTCCTTCGCGCCCTGCTCCTCGTATACCTCGGCAAACGACAGCCAACCCTCAGCCAAGCGCATTTCGGACGTTTCCAAGCGGACGAAGCGATCGAGCATTGCCGCGGCCCGAGGCGCTTCCTGGGCCGCGCGGTAACACACTGCGCTGCGCCAGAATGACTCGATTTGCGCCGGTCCTTCCTGCGATTCCGCAGCGCGCTCATAGGCCTGCCCCGCCGTCCGCCATTCTTGCCGCGCCAACGCGCGCTTCTCTTCAATGTCGAGTTGTTTTGCTAGCTGCTCGGACGCACGCGCCAGTGCCGTTTGGGCAACGCCCGGCGCGGCGACCTTCCGATAGAGTAGCGCGACCTCTTTGCTTTCCAGAAACTGTTGTGTTTCGAAGAAATGGCGCACGGCCTTGTCCAAGATCTCCCGGACCTTGTCCAGTGGCAAGGCCGGATTTTCGTAATCGTCCGGCTTCTGGACCGCCGCCAAAGCTGCGGACCACAGGGACAGCGCCGTCTGGAAATCCTCCGGCGCGCCGTAAACGCGAATGCCGCCCAGGTGCAAACCGGCCGCCTGCGCGTAAACGCCTTCGAGCGCCGCCGCTTCCTGCCAGGCGGACAGCATCGCCGCGCGATCCGCTGGCTCCGCGTTATGGTGGCAGAGACCAAGCTCATAGAGTACGCGCGCCTTGCCGCCCTCCACCTTGTCCGCATCCCGCAGGAGCTCCTTCCAAAGCGGAATGGCTTGCGTCCAGAGCTTTTCGTCTGCGCACGCTCGCACTTGCAAGAGCCGGGCCTGCCGGCGCACGTCTTCGGCGGCGCCTTTGCCGACGCGCTCCAGTTCCTTCAAAGCGTCCAGGCGCCGGCCCAGACGCAGCAGCAACTCGCCACGCACAAGCCGGGATTCGGCCATAGCGGCGGCGTTGCGGTCGTCAAGATATTCCATCTGTTTCTGGTTGGCTGCCAAAGCGGCTTCGACGTCCGGCTGCGGCAGTTGCAAATATGCCTGCATCAAGAGCGCGTAACCTTGTGCCGGCCGATCCGATCCTTTGTCGATGCCGGTCGACCATAGCTCAATGGCCCGCGGCCAGTCGGCTTGGCGGAAATGAATCAAGCCCAGCCGGTACTGCAGCTTGGGCAGATCGCCTTCAGCCACGCCCAGCGCGCGCGCCTTTTCGAAGTGGTGTTTGGCTTTTGCCTCTGGGGCCGCGGCCTGGTCTAGAGGACTCAATTCAGACTGGCGCAAATACACGACACCCGCCAAGAAATGAACTTCTGCTCCACGGCCCGGAAACGATTCGATGCGTGCCAGCGCGTTTTCCGCGCGCGCGACGAGCACGCCGATGTTGTCAACGGCGGAGCCGAGACCGGCGCGCAGGTGGCTTAAGTCCAACTCGAGGTCGGCGCTGGATGCACTGTGCCGCGACACGGCGTTGGCGGCCACGAGGATGAAGGCGCCCAGGCCCAAAAAAAACATGGGCGCCTGCCAAAGCTGACCGGGAGCGCGCCGCGCCCGGCCGACTTTGCTGCCCAGCTTGCCCAGAGCTTGTGTGCCGCTCATGTTCGCCCTTCCCCAGGGCCGACGATATCTTTTCGAAGGTAAAATGGGGAAGGGGTTGTGGCAAAAAGCGCGGGTGGTGTCAAGGGCAGGTGATCTTTGTCTACAGCAAGTGCTTTCGTTTGCGCAGCACCCACTCCGCGGTGAACAGCCCCAATACCACCAAGAACATGAGCCAGTGATTCCAAAGAAGCACGGGCGGCCGCGGCGTGCTCAGAGACACGCGAAACCCCGGCGGCAACTCGTCGAGCAAGTCGTTGGCATTGGCAATCGTGTAAAAACGCCCCTGCGTCGAGTCCGCCGCTTGCATCAACTCTTGCTGGTTCATGCGCAGCCGTTCCAACTCGCCGGGCGGCAATTCCACCGTGGCTTCCGCGCTGGGCTTTTCGCCATCGGGCTGGATTTTGCTGACGTCGGGCGCGGTGAGGCGGAAGCGGTATTTGCCTTCGCGCGTGCGGTTGACGAGCGCCTCGAACGTGGCTTGGCTTCCCTCCAGTTTCGCCAGCGTTAAGGTCTGAATCTCCGGATCACCGGGAGCGTCGCCCTTCTTCACAGTAGGCCGATATTCGACGGTCACCTTGACGTCGAGCTTGGCGCGCACGTCCGGCCCGCCGGGCGCGTTCTCCGGGAAGCGCACGGTCACTTTGATCGGCTCGCCCAGCCGGTAAGGCGTTTGCTTGTCAAGGCGCAGGTCAGTCTTGGTGACGCGCGTGCGCGACAGGTAGCGGACGACTTGAATCCAGAAGTTCTTGAAGCGCGGCTCGTCGTCGCGGAAGCGCCAGCGCCAGGTTTCGTCGATGCCGAAAAACATGCAGCGGCCCGAGCCGACAAAGTGTTGCACAACCAAGGGAAGCTTGCCGTCGCTGCCCGGATCGCGCACGGGCGCCCGCTCGGTGGGATGCACGGCCAGCACCTCGGCGAGCGGCTTGAGCCGGAAGCCCGATGAACTCCAGTAAATGGGCGCGAGCTTCTGCCACAGGGCAAAGTTCTCGGCATCGTCGTTGGTGAACTTGAAGATGCTGTGCATCCGGCCGATCGGCGTCAGCTCCATGCGGTAGGACTTGGGGCGGTCGAAGTCCGGAGGCACTTTGTTGGTCAAAGGCTCGATGGGCAGCACTTCCGCCAGCGGCGTGTCTTTGAAGGCATGCGGCGCGAACATCGGCCCGCCTACCATGAGCAGGCCGCCGCCGGTGCGCCCGGACTTGTTCCCTTTCGCGTCTTCGCCGCGCACGAAATCCGCGAGCATTTTGAGGCGCTGCGGGCCGAGCTGCTCGTGCTTGGGATCGCAGTCGCCGATGATAACCACGTCGTATTGATCCAATTCTGCGCGGGTCGCCGGGAAGAAGGGCAGCGCGGTTTTGTCGGTCTTGGCGAATTCCGGATCAGCGTCGAGCTGCACGATGCGCAAATCCACGGATTTGTTTTTCTTGTCGTCCGGGTCTTCGCGCTCGAGCAGGTACTTGATGAAGCGAAACTCATAGCGCGGCGTCCCTTCGACATACAGCACCTTGATGAGCTTGGCCTCAATCACATCAATGGTGCGCTCCAAGCGCAGGCTGGCGGGGTTGGGGGCTTTGTCCGGCCGCTCCGACTTGGGCAGCTCGACTTCGACGATAAAGTGCCTCCGGCCCGCTTCGGTCGGCTGATAGCGTAGCCGCAACTTGACGGACTTTCCCGTGGGATCGATGCGCACGGGAATGCGGTGCAGCTCTTTCTCCTTGCCGTCCTTCTCCTTCACTTTGAGGACGACGGGGACGGTAAGATCTTTGTAGCCCTGACCGGTGAGCCGCGCTTCGAAGATGACGTAATCGTTGACAAATACCGTGTCATCGACTTGCAGATCGTGCAAGCGCAAGTCGCGGATTTCGTGATCGTCGCCAATGCCGACGAAGAAGAGCGGTACGCCTTTCTGGGCGGCGTAATCGGCGACTTGGGCGATGGTCTCGTCGCGCGTGGTGACGCCGTCGGTGAACATAATGACGCCGGTGAGTGCCGAGCCGCGGTAATGGTCGATGACTTGCCGCAGCGCGGTGCCGAGCCGGCTGTCCATGGCTTCCGCTTCCAAGTTGGCAACGGCTTTGTGTGCGCGCGTGATCAAAGTCGGGTCCAATTCGGTGATTTCACCGGCGGCGCCTTGGGCATCGGTGAGCTTGATCGCCCGGCCGTTGGCGTCCAAATGGTAAATGTGCACCTTGGAGCGGCGCTCGTTGACCAAAGCGTGCAGCCAGTCGCGCTCCGGGCTTGCCAGGATCGCGAGGGCAAGCTGCAGGCGCGTGGGACGCCAGGTGGGTGAGTTGACCTGGGTGAGCTGGTTTTGCCAAAACTGCAGCCGGGCCGCGAGTCTTTCGATCTCGGCGGCGCTTTCCGGACTGTTGTCGGCCTGTTTTGTTTTGGCGGCGAACTGCGACTGCAGCTCGTTGATCTTGGCCGGCAATGAATCTTGCAGCTTCTTGCGGATCGGTTCGGACAGTTTCTTCGACGCCTCACGCACCTTGTCATCCTGAAAGTGGTCCGGCTCACCCATGCTGCGCGAGTCGTCGATCAGGACGACGATGTCCGGCCAACCCTGGCGGTCGAAGCGCAGTTGCAATTGCGGCAACAGTGCGACGAGCGTGATCAGGATGAGCAACAGGCGCAAGCCGCCCAGGATGAACTTGTAAGCCGGATGCACGTTGGGCGCTTCCGCCCGATACGTGAAGAAAACCATGATGAGCGCGGCCAGAGCAACAAGGCCTGTAATCCACATGGGACTGCCGATGTCGGGCAGCCAGGATTGACGCTCCAGTTCCCAGCGCGTGTTTTCACCGGGCGGCGGCGCGGGCACGCCCAAGGCGGTCTCGACCCAGCCGCGCAGCCCGTCCGGCAAGAAGCTCAAGAAGTCCCCGGTCCGGGCGGCGTCGATGAGGACCCACGCGCCCACGACAAAGATCGTGCCCGCGACGAGAGCGATGATGAGCGGGAAGCCCGCGCCCACGGCGGCGGGGGCCTGCCCTTCGACGGTGCTGTAATGACCGAACTTCCAGGCGAGAATCACTTCCGCGAACAGCAGAATGAGCGCCAAGACGAGCAGCCAATGGGCGATGTAGGGGCCGACGGCGCCGCGTTCTTCCTGCACGTCGTCGTTGACGAGGCCGGCCGCGAACTGGGCCATGCGCGGATCGCCGACGATTTGAAAATCCCAGCCCGGAAACGTCTCTTGCAGTTTGGTCTTGTCGACACGGCTGAGGTCGCTTTCACTGCCGCGCTGATCGGGCGTGGTGGCGGGCGTATTGACGGCGAAGAGCAGCTCCTTCGGCGCCGAGCCCAGCGTCACGCGATAGATGCCGCAGTAATCTGTTTCGGTCCAGCGGAAAATGTTGAGATCGTCGACCAGGCGCGTACGCATCTTGTGCGGCTTCTGCCGTGAGCTTTCCGGGAAATGCACTTCGGTTTCGACTTCATTGCCGCCCGCGAGCAGATATTCTTCGAGGAATTGGCCGACCACGTGGGCCTGCTCGCGCAACTTGCCCGAAGCGGCCAAGCGAGTGCATTCGTGCATCATGGCGCCAAAGCTGGGCGAACCGGGCCAGGTGTTCCAATCCATGTTCACGGTGGAGGTGAACAGAATCACCTTGCCGCGATAGCGCAGCGGCGCTAACGTACGTGCGCCAGGGGTGCGATCCAAAACGCGCGGCAACGGCGGGTTCCATTCGATCAAGGCCGGCTCGTCGATGGCCAAGGCTTTGTCGAATTTCGTTTTCGTTAAGGGATCCAGCT
>JAKEHV010000587.1 GCA_022614915.1 Gemmataceae bacterium
GCCGCGTGGTGAACGCCGCGTTCGCGGACCGGGCCAAGAATACGCGCATACTGGAAGAACTGGTCAAGGCGGGGAGATTGGGACAAAAGTCGGGAGCGGGCTTCTTCAGTTATGCGAAAGGTTCGCGGGGCGTCGATGACCCGGCTTTCGACGCCATCTTGGAAAAATGCCGAACGCAAAAGCGTGCAATTCCTCCGGAAGAAATTACAGATCGCTTGTTCTTGCCCATGCTGGTTGAGGCCGCCTACATCCTGACGGAAGGCATCGTGCGCGATCCCGCCGACGTGGATATGGGCTTGATCCTGGGCATCGGCTTCCCCGCCCACCGCGGCGGCCTGTTGCGCTGGGCCGATACGATTGGACTGGACAAAATCCTGCAGAATTTGTCGAAATACGAGCGCCTCGGCAAGCGTTTTGCACCACCGGAGCTGCTGCGCCGGCTGGCCTCGGAGAAGAAGAGATTTTTTGCATGACTTGATTCGTCGTTTCGCGCACGAAGTATCCAATGTCATTGCACAGCACGCGCGAGCGCGAAACGATAAATCTTTGTTCCAAGGGATGGATCCCATGGCGAACTTTTACGGACATTTCACAACGGGCGTGATTTTTGGAGCGGCGTACGGCGCCGCCGGCGCCTGGTATGGGCATTTCGATTGGGGCGTCGTCTTTCTCGCGGGCGGCTTGACGGCCATCGGCGCGCTCATGCCGGACCTGGACAGCGACAACGCCGTTCCGTTGCGCGAATTGTTCTCTCTCGTCGGCGCGATCTTTCCGCTCTTCCTCATTCCCAGGCTGCGCCGCTCCGGATTATCGCTGGAACAGGCGCTCGTCATCCTGTTCGGCGGTTACCTGCTCATCCGCTACGGATTGCTGGCGGTCTTCAAGAAATTCACAGTGCACCGCGGCATGTTTCACAGCATTCCGGCGCTCTTGATCGCGGGCCTGGCAGTCTACAACATCTACCATCACGAAGATTGGCGGCTGCGCGCGTTCATGGCGGGCGGCATGATGCTCGGCTTCCTGTCTCACCTCGTGCTCGATGAAATCTTCGCGGTCGATCTGGCCGGCGTCCCGCGCCTGAAAAGCTCCTTCGGCACGGCGCTCAAATTCACGTCGCCGTCCTGGTCGGCGACGGGCGTGTGCTACGCGCTTCTATTGCTGCTGGCGGGTGCGGCCTGGATGGAAAAACGCGACGACGATCCTTTCCGCATGGAAATCAGGCCCGGACGACTGACGGAAGGGTTGCTGAAGAAGCGCTGGTGAGAAATGGGGCAGACGTACTTTTCCATCACCACGAACGTCCGGATCCCGCTGAGCAAAGTGTCAAAGGCGTAATGTAGGCGCGCCGGACAGGAACGGAATCCTATCCTACGTCGGACCTTCACCGCTAATCGACTTCGTTGATCAAGGGCGCGGTGTTGGCGTCTTTTGGGAAACCGGCGCGGGCCATCGCAGCGACCCAGCTGTAAACCGGGCTAAAGGACACGGGCCGGCCAATAGCCGTCAGCTCGAAGGCCTCGACTCTCTTGATCGGCCGCGGCATATTGACGAATACGCGGGTGCCCAGCACATTGCCCGTCTTGGCCTCGATCACGGATGCTTCGACTTCAAACTTGTAGCGCGACACCGGTGGACCTTGCTGAAACGGCGTGACATCGATCAGGCCCTTTCTTTGCGCGCCCACGACCACCACGAGCTGCGTGTCTTCAACCCGATCCGCCCGCCAACCTTCGTTCAAATACTCATTCCAATCGTGCAGCGTCCCGGTGGCCTTCAGAAACACCATTGGAAAGACGTGGGCGTTGGGATTGAAGGCGGCGGCTTGCGGCACGGCTTCGGCGCGGGCTGCGGGCGCCAGGTCGCGCGGGAAAACCGGGCGGACCTTGACTACTTTCTTGGCGCCGCTGCCGTCGTCCACAACGGTCTCTTGGGACTGATTGAACAGCCCCATCTCCATTCCGGCCCAGACAAAAGCACCGCCGGCCAACACCGCGCAAAAGAACACGGTCTTCATGGACGTGCCCCTCCCACCTACGTTCTCGGGCGATGAAACTCTAGCATTTTTTTTGGTTGAGTGGGAAAGGTCGCGCGAAAACGGAATTCTCATAAAACCAGAAAACCGCCAAGGCCGCAGAGGATCGCAGAGTAAACGAGAGGAATAAGTGGAAATGAACATTTATTCAATCATTGGAACCGTTTCTTCACTCTGCGTTCCTCAGCGCCTCCGCGGCAGAATCCTTGCAAACGCTCACTCCCGTCGCGCCCACGACAACCAGGCCGTCGCCTGCGCGTCGCTTGGCATGCGCCAGTCGCCGCGCGGGGACAGGCAAATGGTGCCGACTTTGGGCCCGTCGGGGAGGCAGGAGCGTTTGAATTGGTTCGCGAAAAAGCGCTGCACGAACACCTTCAGCCAGCGGCGCAGGTCGCCGGCGGTGTAGGGCTGGTCGAAGACGGCTTGCTCCGCCAGAAAAAGGATCTTTTCGGGCGGCGCCCCATAGCGCAAGAAGTGAAACAAGAAGAAATCATGCAGCTCGTAAGGGCCGATGGCGTCCTCCGTGGCTTGAATTTGGCCGTCGGCGCCGGGCGGCAGCAACTCCGGCGAAATCGCCGTGCCCAGGATGTCGAGCAAGGTCTTGGTCGCCTCACCGTCGAACTCATTTTCCGCGGCCCAACGCACCAGGAATTTGACCAGGGTCTTGGGGATGCTGACATTGGGGTTGTACATGCTCATGTGGTCGGCATTAAAGGTGCACCAACCCAAGGCCAGCTCGGACAGGTCGCCGGTGCCAATCACGAAGCCGTGATTCATGAGCAAGCTCGTGCGCATGCGCGCTTGCACGTTCTCGAAAACCAAATCGTGACATTTTTCCGGTGGAACTTGCTGTAGACGTCGGGTCACTTCCTCCAACGTCAAGCCGGCCAGATCGATGCCGAACGGCTTGTGCCCTAGCGCAAGAAACTCATCCAGGCAAAGTTGCCGGATATCGATTTCCCCCAAGGCCACGCCGAGCAGCCGCATGAGCGCCAAAGCGTTGTTCTTGGTTCTCTTGGATGTGCCAAAACCCGGCATGGTCAGCGCCAACAACCGTGAGCGCGGCCACTGCAATAGGTCGAGCGTCTTGCATGCCACCAACAACGCCAGCGTGGAATCGAGGCCGCCGGAAACGCCCAAAGTGATTTTGGCGCTGCCGGCGTGATCGAGCCTCTTGGCCAGGCCCGCCGTCTGGGTCTGAAAGATCTCCTGGCAGCGCTCGCGCAATTGCTCTTGGCCGGGCGGCACAAAGGGGTGCGCGTCGATCGGCCGAACCAGTTTGCGCGGCGCGGCTTCCACATTCAGCTCGAACGGGATGCGGCGGCGCTGACGATCGACGACAATGGTTTGCGATGCGCCGAAGCTGTTCGTCTTTTGCCGTTCGTTCTGCAAGCGCTGTACGTCGATGTCGGTGCTTAAAAGCGTATCATCGCGGCCAAAGCGCGGCGACTCCGCGAGCAAGGCGCCGTTCTCCGCGATCAGGCAATGCCCGCCGAAGACGACGTCCGTCGTTGATTCATGCACTCCGCAAGACACGTAGAGATAACCCGCGGCGCAGCGGCCCGACTGATTGACGACGAGCTGCCGGCGATAAGTCGCTTTGCCGATGACTTCGTTGCTGGCGGAGAGGTTGACGAGCAAGGTGGCGCCGGCCAATGCTTGACCGGAACTGGGCGGAATGGGCACCCACAAGTCTTCGCAAACCTCCACGCCGATGATCAGCCCCGGTAACTGCGCTTGCGCATCGAAGAGAAGGTCCGTGCCAAACGGCACGTCCTGGTCTGCGAGCCGCAGTGTTTGCGCTCGGGCCTGCGTGCCTGGGGCGAACCAGCGCGCTTCGTAGAATTCCTTGTAATTCGGCAAGTAAGACTTGGGCGCTATTCCCAGGATGCGGCCGCGCTGAATCAGGGCCGCGCAATTGTAAACAAGATCATCGACGACCAGCGGCAGACCGACGATGAACAGGCCGCGAAACTGCGTCAGGCTCTTCTGAGTCAATTCAGCCAAAGCGGCGAGCGCGGCTTTCTGTAACGTCGGCTGGTGAAAGAGGTCGCCACAGGTGTAGCCTGTCAGACACAGCTCGGGGAAGGCGACAACGTGGACGTCTTGCGCCTGGGCGCGCTTTAAGAGGTTGGCCAACCGCTGAACGTGATAGGCGCAGTTGGCCACTCGCACAGGCGGAACCGCTGCCGCCACTCTCACGAAACCGTGCTCGATCATGTGGTCTATGATATCACACCTGGAACTTCACTTCGCCGCCGACAAGCGCCGCGTAGGCCCGGCCGCGCACGCGCAGGCCGCCGAACGGGGAATTTCGGCTCTTGGAACGAAACCGCGCCGGGTCGATGGCCCATTCCACCTCGGGGTCGATGACGGCGACATCGGCCTCGGCGCCGGGTTTAAGCGTGCCGGCGTCGATGCCGAGGATGCGCGCGGGATTGACGGTCAGCTTTTGTACAAGTTGCGGCCAAGAGAGGTGGCCGGGCTCGATGAGGGCCACCACGCAGATCGGCAACAGTGTTTCGAGGCCGATGATGCCGAAAGGCGCCAGATCGAGCTCGCGGACTTTTTTCTCGGCGGCGAGCGGCGAATGATCGCTGGCAATCACGTCCAGCGTGCCGTCCTTGAGGCCTTCGATGAGAGCGGCGACGTCCGATTCGGTGCGCAAAGGCGGGTTCATTTTGTAATTGCTGTCGAAGCTGCGCAGGCACTTGTCGGTGAGGAAGAAGTGATGGGGGCAGGCTTCGGCGCTGACGCGCACGCCGCGTTTTTTGGCGCGGCGAATGAGCTCGACGCCACCGGCCGTGGAGACGTGCTGGATATGTAGGCGGCCGCCGGTAAGCCGGGCCAGTTCGAGATCGCGGTGAATAACGACTTCCTCGGCGGCGGCCGGCAGGCCGCGCAGGCCGAGCCGCATGCTTTCGACGCCTTCGTGCATGCTGCCGCCTTTGGTCAATTCGGGGTCTTCCGCATGGCACAGCACCGGCTTGTCGAACATGCGACAATACTCAAGGGCGCGGCGCATGATTTCGGCGCTCACGACAGGCTTGTCGGCATCGGTGAAGGCGACGGCGCCGCCCTCCACCAGCCCGCCGATTTCCGCGAGTTCCGCGCCGTTGCGTCCCTTGGTGATCGCGCCCACGGGGAACACGTTCGCAAGTCCGGCACGCTCGGCTTGCAGATAAACGAACTCAGCGGCAGCTTGATTGTCCAGCGCCGGCTCGGTGCCGGGCATGCAGGCTACTGTAGTGATGCCGCCCGCCAAAGCCGCCGCCGCCCCCGTGGCGATGGTTTCGTCTTCCTCGCGCCCCGGCTCGCGCAAATGGACGTGCATGTCGATGAGTCCGGGGCAAACGATCTTGCCGCTCGCATCCAAAGTCTCTGTCGCCTGCACCGACTGCGGACCCACGCCGAGAATGTGCTCGCCGCGAATCCACAGGTCCGTGACCTGGTCCAGATTCTGCGCTGCATCGATGACGCGGCCGTTGCTGATGCGAAGAATGTTCATGGAATATCCAGATACAATCTTGGATTCATCGTTTCGCGCTCGGAGATTGGCACGGTGCTGCCATACTCACCGAGCGCGAAACGATGAATCAGTTCGGCCTACCCCTCCCCCGGCTGCCCGCACAACAAGTACAGCACCGCCATGCGCACCGCGAGTCCGTTGGTCACTTGTTGCAAGATGGCGGAATTGGGTCCGTCGGCTACATCGGGCGTGATTTCCACGCCGCGGTTGATGGGACCGGGCGCCAACAACAGCAAATCCTTACGCGCTTTCGCCAAGCGCGTGCTGTCCAGGCCGAACAGACGCGCATATTCTTGGATCGACGGAAACAAACCGCTGCGCTGCCGCTCGAACTGTATGCGCAGCATGTTGATGACATCGCAGCGCGGCAAGATCGCTTCGAGGTTGTGCGATACCTCCACGCCGAGCTCGCGAATCGTTTCGGGCACCAGCGTCGGCGGGCCGCACACGATCACCTTGGCGCCCAGCTTGACGAGGCCATGGATATTGCTGCGCGCCACCCGGCTATGCGCAATGTCGCCGACGAGACCGACGGTCAACCCTTCGATGCGGCCGCATTTTTGGCGGATCGTGAAGATGTCCAAGAGACCCTGCGTGGGGTGCTCGTGAGCGCCGTCGCCGGCGTTGATGACGCCGCACGCCAGATGCTGAGCCAGTAGATGCGGGGCGCCCGAGGAGGCGTGCCGGACCACCACGAGATCGACGCCCATCGCTTCGATGTTCTTGGCGGTGTCGATAAACGTTTCGCCCTTGCTCAAGCTGGAGCTGGACGGCGTGAAGTCGAGTGTGTCGGCGCTCAGACGTCGGGCGGCGAGGCTGAAGCTGGTGCGCGTGCGTGTCGAAGGCTCAAAGAACAGATTAACGACAACCTTGCCGGCGAGGTTGCCGCGTTTCTTCCGACAGCGGCCGCTTTGCTCCACAAACTGTTCCGCCGTGTCGAGGATGGTGCGAAGCTCGTCGCGGCTTAAGTCCTCAAGTCCCAGCAAATGCCGGCGCGTCCAGGGAACGGACGCCGTCGCCACCGGGGCCGTTTCCGAAGCCATAGACTGCTCCAACACAAGAGGATTTTACTTTAGGATAAGCGCCAAGCGGGCGGCGGCAAATGGCCATTGAAAAATCCATAGTGGGTCAGTTTGGCAAATCCGTGGGGCAGACATTCCTGTCTGCCGGCAGACAGGAATGTCTGCCCCACCGAACCGACCCACTACCGAAAAATCGGTCATCCCTCGTACTTCACGGTTTCCAGCTCCTCGGTGAACCGGCGGATCATGTCGTCCGTCAGACTTTTCCAGTTTCCTGTCTTGCGAAATAGCTCGCGTAGTTGTTCCGAGCCGGAGACGAACTGGTTCAGGTTCAAAATTGGCGCGAGAAATGGGAAGTCGCCGGTCTCTTTGGCGATGGGAGTAAGTCTTTCACACAGTTCGGCCAAATCCCTCTTTAACGGCCGGCGTTTGCCCGCGGGAGTGCGAATGTAAAGGGCTTCCAGGCCATAGCGGGTTGCGAGCCATTTGTTTTCGCCGGCAATCCAGTGGCGTTTGCGGTCGCCGCGCAGCATTTGCGGGCGTTCCTTGATGAGCCGCAGCGCGTGGATTACCAGACAGCGCGTCAAGGCGACGATCGCGAAGGTGTCAGCCAGTGAAGGAGGCATATCGCATACCCGGAATTCGATCGTGCCGAAATCCGGGCGCGGGCGGATGTCCCAATAGATGTCCTTGAACGAGCTGATGGCTTTGCTGTCGCGCATGACGTTGCAATACGTGCGAAAATCTTTCCATTTGCCGAAGTGCGGCGGCGTGCCCGAATGCGGCAAGAGGCCGTAGAGCGCGGCCCGCC
>JAKEHV010000588.1 GCA_022614915.1 Gemmataceae bacterium
GTTGATCGCGCCACTTCCCCACCTCATCAGTCATCTCGATCGCCACACACCGGATTCATCGTTGCATCGCTTGACCCGCCGTTCACGTTTGCGATAATCACACAATCGCTCCCCGCCTGGCATCATAACCTCCTCGCTTTGGGAAAGTCCATCATGCGCCGATTGTTCACGCTGCCTGTGGGTCTGTGCCTTTTCGCCGCCCTGCCCGCGTTTGCCGGCAATTGGGAGCGCTTCCGCGGGCCCAACGGCGGCGGGACCGCGCAAGACAAGGACATTCCCATTACCTTCGACGAAAAGAGCGGCATCCTCTGGAAGCTCGCCATTCCCGGCATCGGCAACTCCAGCCCGGTTGTCTGGGGCAAGCAATTGTTCCTCCAAACCTCCGCCCCGGACGGCAGTGAGCGCAGCCTGGTTTGCGTCGATGTCGAAAAGCGCGAAATCATGTGGACGCGTTCCGTACCAGCCCAGAAGTCGCCCACGCATTCCAAGAACACGCTCGCTTCTTCCACGCCCGCCACGGACGGCGAATCCGTCTTTGTCGCTTTCTGGGACGGCAAGGAAGTCGCGATGGCCGCCTACAGCATGAAGGGCGATTTCTTGTGGAACAAGAATCTCGGCCAGTGGATCAGCCAGCACGGCACCGGCGCGTCGCCCATCGTCTACAAGGATAAGGTCTTCTTCGCCAACGACATGGACAGCGAAGACTTGAAGACGAAAAAGCCGGTCGCCAAGCCGGCCACGCTGTTCGCCCTCAGCAAGAAGACCGGCGACATCCTGTGGGAGACGCCGCGCGCGGCCTACCGGGCGTGCTATTCCATGCCGTTCATCTTGGAGCCCAACGGCTCGCCCCCGGAACTCATCGTCACCAGCACGACCGCGATTACGAGCTACAACCCGGACGACGGCGCCCAAAACTGGCATTGGAACTGGACCTTCAAAAAGACCAAGACCAAAATGCCGCTAAGGACAATCGCGTCGCCGATCGTCGCGCACGGCCATCTGTTCGCCAGCTCGGGCGACGGCGGCGGCGACCGGCAGATGTTCGCCGTCGAGCTCAAAGGCGTCGGCAAGAACACGGTCGCCAAATCCGCTTGGGAGAACAGCAAGGACTTTCCCTATGTGCCGTGCCTATTGAGCCTTGGCGAGCACCTCTACTTCGTCAACGACGCGGGCTTCGCCGGCTGCTACGAGGCCAAGACCGGCAAGCGCGTCTGGCTCGAGCGCATCCACCAAGCCGAATTCGTCGCTTCGCCGGTGTTGATCGAAGACCGCATCTACGCGCCCAGCGAGCAAGGCGAAGTCCACGTCTTCCGCGCCGCCACCGCCTTCCAACTCTTGGCCAACAACAACCTGGGCGAACGCATCCGCGCCACCCCGGCGGTAGCCAACGGCCGGCTGTATATTCGCGGGCAGAATCACTTGTTCTGCATCGGCAAGAAGTAGCGTTTTCAACCGCGGAGGCGCGGAGGAACGCAGAGAGGAATTCCGAAAGCAAGCTTTGAAGAAGAGTTTTTTTCTCTTTCTTTTCTTTGCTCTGCGCTTCTCTGCGCCTCTGCGGTTTTTCTGAATTGCGCCAAATCCATCAATTACACTGCTCGCCGCGTAGAAGCGGTCAAGAGTCAGGGGTCAGGCTGTCTATCGCAAACTAAGTGCCGATTTGTTCCTGCGGATCGCTTGAGACGGAAGTCGTTCGCGGATTGGGCTTTCGAGGCGTGAAGAGAGAATGGCATTGATTCGTGCGCGGCGGCAAATCATCCAAGATTGGATGCCGGCGACCACCTATGGTTGTCCAGCCCGATTGCGCTCCATGCCGAGCTTTTTCATTTTGCCGTAGAGTGTAGAAGGTTTCAGTCCGAGCAGCTCGGCAGCGCCGCCGCGGCCGTAGATCTTGCCATGGGCGCGCTGGAGCGCTTCCTGAATCGCGCGGCGCTCGACGTCCAGCCATGCGAGCGCGGCGTCGGCGGACGAAGGAACGGGCTTGGCAAGCCAGCCGGCATCGATTTCCAGCAGCGGGCCGGCGCATACGATCATGGCCCGTTCGATGAGGTTTTCCAGTTCGCGCACGTTTCCCGGCCAATGGTAATCGCGCAACAGCCGCAGCGTGTTCGGCGCAACGGCGACCACGGTCTTCTGCATGCGCCGATTGAATTGCAGGATGAAGTGTTTGACCAGGTCGGCGATGTCCTCGGCGCGGTCGCGCAAAGGCGGCACCCGAATGGGGAACACGTTCAGTCGATAAAGAAGATCGGTGCGAAAGCGGACTGCGCCCGCCGCGGCGTCCAAATCCTGGTGGGTGGCGGCAATGAGGCGCACATCGACCGGGATTGGCTGGTTGCCGCCGACGCGCTCGATCGTGCGCTCTTGCAAAACGCGCAGCAGCATGACCTGCGTCGCCGCCGGCAATTCGGCGATCTCATCCAGAAACAGCGTGCCCTTGTGTGCCAACTCGAACCGCCCGATGCGCCGCGCTACGGCGCCGGTGAAGGCGCCTTTTTCGTGGCCGAAAAGTTCACTGGTGAGCGTGCCCTGGCCGAGCGCCGCGCAATGGACGGCGACCAGAAGGTGCTTCCGGCGCGGGCTTAACTGATGAATGGCGCGGGCTACGAGCTCTTTGCCCGTGCCGGTCTCGCCAAGGATCATGACGGTGCTGTCTGTCCCGGCGACTTGCTGAATGGCGTGTCGCACGGCTTTCATGGCCGCGCCATTGCCCGTCAGCGTGCGGAGATCGCGTTCGGCCCGGGCCTGCTCGCGGAAGTAGCCATGCTCCTCTTCGCGGTGCAACTCGCGCTCGGCCAGTTCTTTCTGCAAGAGCGCGCGCTCAGCCAACAGCACTCCGACGAGCCCCAACAACTCGGCTTCGTATTCCGACATGACCAATTTCGATTCCGTGCTCGTCAGCAGTCATCGCCTTGGAGCCTAATCGCTGGCCGCCATACATGCCCGGAGATAGTCCCGGTTGAGCTGCGTGATAAACTTCACGCTGATCTCTTTCGGGCAGGCCGCCTCGCATTCATATTGGTTCGAGCAGTGCCCGAATCCTTCCTGGTCGTGTTGCTCCACCATTTTCTTGACGCGCTGACGCCGCTCCGGCTGACCTTGCGGCAATTGGGCGAGGTGCGAAACCTTGGCCGCGACGAAAAGCATGGCCGAGGCGTTCTTGCAGGCGGCCGCGCAGGCGCCGCAGCCGATGCAGGCCGCCGCGTCCATGGCGGTTTCGGCGCTGGGCTTGGGAATGGGCAGCGCGTTGCCGTCGGGGGCGCCGCCGGTGTTGACCGACACAAAGCCGCCCGCCTGGATGATGCGGTCCAGCGACGAGCGATCGACGATGAGGTCGCGGATCACGGGAAACGCCTTGGCCCGCCACGGCTCGATGACGATGCGCTCGCCGTCCTGGAACTTGCGCATGTGCAACTGGCAGGCCGTGGTGCCGCGCTCGGGCCCATGCGCCATGCCGTTGATCACCAGCGAACACGTGCCGCAGATGCCTTCCCGGCAATCGTGGTCGAACGCGATCGGCTCTTTGCCCTCTTGCATCAGCCGTTCGTTGACCTCGTCGAGCATTTCCAAAAACGACATGTCGGGACTGATGTCCTCGGCGTTGTAGGTCTCCATGCGGCCGGGATCGGTGCGGTCTTTCTGTCGCCAAACGTGCAGGATCAGTTTCATGAGTCAGGGGTCAGGAGTCGCGGGGGTTCGTCACTTGTAGCTGCGTACTGTGGGCTTCACAAACTCCCAATGCAGCGGCTCAACCAGACGCGCGGGCGGCTTGTCGGGCCCTTGGTATTCCCAGGCGGCGACGTGGGCAAAATGTTCGTCGTCGCGTTTGGCTTCGCCGTCGGGGTATTGATATTCCTCGCGGAAGTGGCCGCCGCACGACTCTTCACGCGCCAGGGCGTCGCGCGCCAGCAATTCGCCGAATTCCATGAAGTCGGCGACGCGGCCGGCGCGTTCCAGAGCGACATTGAGGTTGGCGTCCGTGCCGGTCACGTTGACGTTGTTCCAGAACTCCTCGCGGAGCTCTTCTACGCGCTTTATGGTGCGTTCGAGACTGTCTTTCGTTCGCGCCATGCCGCAACGGTCCCACATTGTCTGGCCGAGCTCGCGATGCAGCTCGACCGCGGTCTTCTTTCCTTGGACAACCAGCATTTTTTTCACACGCTCGTTCACGTCCCGTTCCGCGCGTTGGAATTCGGCATGATCGGCGGGCAGGCGCTCCTGTTTCGTGGAAGCAAAGTAGTTCGCCAGCGTATAGGGAATGATGAAGTAGCCGTCGGCCAAGCCCTGCATGAGTGCGCTCGCGCCCAGGCGGTTGGCGCCGTGGTCCGAGAAATTCGCTTCGCCCAAGACAAACAGCCCCTGGATGTTGGACATGAGGTTGTAATCAACCCAAAGCCCGCCCA
>JAKEHV010000017.1 GCA_022614915.1 Gemmataceae bacterium
ACGACCTGCCGCCGCGTCTCGACGCCATGGGCTTTAGCCGCCAGCCAATGATCGAGCGTCAAACCGCCGAGGGCCAGACTGCCGACGTTCAGGAAAGCCCGCCGTCCCAATCGCGGTTGGCAGATCGACAACATGGAGATCCCCCGAAGTAGCCGCTGTGAATGATAGTGCATCCGCCAGCGGACCGCAAGATGCTAGCGTCTTGAAACGCTTCGGCCTCAGCCGCATCGCCGCTTTAGGTTCTTTGGAGTGCGGCGCTTTTCCGCCGCTTTCTTTTTTGGAGTGCGTGCGACTTGTCGCCGCTTTGGGATTTTTGGAGACGTTGCGGCTATCCAAAAATCCTAAAGCGGCGACGAGTCGCCGCACTCCAAAACGAATTCTCGCCATCTGTGCGTGCTCGATTGCGCCGGTTACAATCACGGTAACCAAGTACACCTGAGGAGAGTCTCATGCGCCGAGCGGTTCTTCTTGCATTGGCCGTTGGATTTTCCGCCATCACAGTTGCGGGCGAACCGCAGCCGCGCCTGCCGCGCGACAATCTGCTCCTCTACCGCGGCGCGGACGGCAAACCTGCGGCCGTGAAGTCGGTTGCGGACTGGGCCAAGCGCCGGGCCGAGGTGGTCCGCGGCATGGAATCCGTGATGGGCAAGCTGCCCGGCGACGACAAACGCTGCCCCCTCGACATGAAAGTCGAAGAAGAAGTCGATGGCGAAACCTTTGTTCGCCGGCTCGTCACCTATGCTTCGGAGCCCTCACCCCAACCCCTCTCCCCGGGGGAGAGGGGCAGGGGTGAGGGTGGACGCGTGCCCGCCTACCTGCTCATCCCCAAGGACGTCCTAGCCGGCAAAAGGAAGGCGCCGGCCGTGCTGTGCCTGCACGGCACCGACAACGTCATCGGACACGGCACCGTCGTCGGCTTGGGCAAAGCCAACCGCGGCTATGCTTTGGAATTGGCGCAGCGCGGCTACGTCACGCTGGCGCCGAACTACCCGCTGCTTGCCAAGTACCAGCCAGACCTGAAAAAGCTCGGCTGGGAGAGCGGCACCCTCAAGGCGGTCTGGGACAACATGCGCGGCCTCGACTTGCTCGCCTCGCTGCCGTTTGTGGACAGCTCCAAGGGTTTCGGCACGATCGGCCACTCGCTGGGCGGCCACAATTCAGTCTACACCGCCGTGTTCGACGACCGGCTCAAGGTGATCGTGTCGAGCTGCGGCCTGGACTCCTACGTCGACTACTTCGAGGGCAACCCGAAGAATTGGGACCCGGAGAAGGGCTGGTGCCAGACGCGCTACATGCGCAAGTTGGCCGACTACAAGGGCCGGCTCGCGGACATTCCCTTCGACTTTCACGAAATGATCGGCGCGTTGGCGCCGCGGCACACGTTCATCATCGCCCCGACCAAAGACTCCAACTTCCGCGCCGACAGCGTGGATCGGATCATCGCCGCCGCCCGTCCTGTCTTCAAGCTGCACGGCCACGAAGAGCGCCTGCGCCTCGAGCATCCCGACTGCGGCCACGACTTCACGCCCGAGATGCGCGAGGCGGCTTACAAACTATTCGATGCCGTGCTGGCCGGGAAGTCAACCAGCGGCTTGACCCCGGCCGAGTTCGAAAAGCTGCACAAGGAGCTGCAGCCGCCCAAGGACGAGTTGTGGCGTTCCATCCCGTGGCACGTGTCGATCGTGGAAGGGCAGCACGCTGCCGCCAAGGCCAAGAAGCCGATCTTCGTCTGGGTGGCCAGCGGCGAGCCGCTCGGCTGCGGCTGAAACAACGTCGTGGCCTTCCGTGCGACGGCCTTCAATGATCCGAAAGTCGTAGAGCTGCTCAAGAACCATTTCGTCTGCGTCGGCATCGCCCACAACGGCGCTGGACGGCGCAAGGATGCCGAGGGCGATTTCGCCCGCAAGCTCATCGGCAAGGGCGGCACCCTGCAAGGACTGCACGTCATCAATACCGCCGGCGACCTCATCGGCTACGTCTACGACTTCCGTCCGCAAAGCGTGACGGCTATGCTCGACAAGGCGCTCAAGAAGTTCCAGCACGTCGATGCACCGCCGATCGACTTCACCCAGAAGGACAAACGCTTCGTGATGCCCCAGGATGGCCTGGTCGTGGTCACCATCGCCAAGGTGCTGGGCGGCCACGATCCGGTCAAGAGCGCCAAGGGCACCATCCAGAACGACATGGAAAACGCCTGGAAGACATCGCTGGGCCGCGAACATCTCTGGGTGCGGAAGGACGAGGTTCAGGCCCTGGTCAAAGGTGAGTTGCCCGAGGGCCTGAAGAAACGCATCGTCCGCTATCACCTGGTCGATAACACGCGCGGCACCCCCACCGGCTGGGCCGAGAACGACATTAGGAAACTGGAAATGACGCTCAAGGGCGGGCGTCTCGTGGGCAGTGTCCACCTGGAAACCAAGGACGGCAGCCGGGGCTATGAGGCGGATCTCTTCGGCTTCGTCGCGGCCAAGGACGGCAAGGTGGCGCGCTTCGACATCGTCGCCAGCGGCCAGTTCTGGGGCCAAGGCACGTACACGCCGGGCGCGCCCAAAGGAAGATTCCCGCTGGCCATCTCCTTCACGCTGGCTGAGGCGAATGATCCGTTGTACAACTTGATTCCGGACGCAGTCCGCTGCTATGCAGATTACCTGCGCTAACCCGACGTGTTGGCATGTGGTCCAAAAGAGCGGCGTCCAAGGAGTGCGAACATGACCAAGTGCATGCAAGCTTGAGTCTTGATAAGTGAAAAGTGGGTGGCATGCCTTGGCGGCTCGTGTGCAAAGGCATCGAGCCCAGGGCAAGCACCGCCAAGGCATGCAGAGCGCCACGAAACTTGGCGCTTCGGCATGCTTTCGCCGTGCTGGTCCAGGGCTTGAAGTCGCTGCAAAGGATCGGCGAAAGCATGCCACCCAGCACTTTCCTCTTTTGAGTGCACATTTGCGGGTGGCATGCATGCCACCCAACGCGAGATGCGCGAGGCCGCGTACAAACTGTTCGACGCAGACTTGGCGGACGGTTGCCAAATTCATCGAGGGGAACAAAATGCTGTCACCAGGGGAATTGCGCGTTGCTCTCCACGAAGCGGGCCTTCGCAGAATCGCCGATGCGCTCTCGGCATTGAGCCAACCTTGTGTGTTGGTTTGCACACAGGCGCACCCCGATGAGGATTTCCTCCTTGGACGATCTAGAATTGGTGGCGTGCCGGACTTGCCGCCCACCGTTGATTGGCCCTGTTGGCATGGAAAGCCGTTGAGCTTCTTAGCTCAGTTTGATCTCTCGGACTTGAAGACTTTTACCTGTTGTCAAGTATTGCCGTCATCCGGTCATCTCTGGTTCTTCTACGAAACGGAGCAAGGAACTTGGGGATTCGACCCGAGCGATCGCGGGAGTTGGCAAGTCATCTACGCCGAAACAGATTTGCACAACCTGCAGCGCCGCGAAGCGCCCGCTCTGCCCAAGCATGCCGAGTTCTTACCGTGCGCCTTGACCTTTCACGACTTTCTCTCGATACCCGGCGCGGAGTCGTTGTCGGTTGCGCCTTTGCAACTGAGCTTGGATGAAATGGAGCAGATCCAAGAGATTGAAGCGGACTTACAAGAGATGATTCCGTCACGTCAGGTACATCAATTCGAGCCCTATCATCAATTGCTTGGGCACTCGAAGGAGATTCAGGGTGAAATGCAAGTTGAATGTCAACTGGCAGCAAATGGGGTCCATTGCGGCAATTCTTCAGGATACCTGGACCCACGCCGCACAGAGTTGCAGCAAGGGGCAACGGATTGGCGCTTGCTTTTCCAACTCGATAGCGACGACAAGCCCGGCATGATGTGGGGCGACTGCGGCAGGTTGTATTTTTGGATTCGTAATCAGGATTTGGCTAGCAAGGCATTTGATAAGTCGTGGGTGATCCTGCAGTGCTCATGAACTCAATGTGGATTAGTTGCCGTTCCGCTGACTTTTCAAGGAGTCCAACCATGACCAGATGCATACAAACCGGGCTATTGCTCGCCGGTCTTGCGTTGGCCGCAGGCTTCGAAGTTTTTGCCCAGGTCGATGCGACGACGCACAATAGCGCCTCGCGGCCCGCGCTCGGCAAGCAGGGGATGATCAGCTCCGCGCACCCGTTGGCCACGCGGGCCGGGCTGGACATTCTGGAGGCGGGCGGCAATGCGTTTGATGCGGCGGTGGCCGTGGCGGCGACTCTCAATGTCGTCGAGCCGATGATGTCGGGCATGGGCGGCTTTGGGGTCGCCCTCATTTACGATGCTCGGCAAGGCGCGATCCGCTGCCTGGATTCGAGCGGCCGGTTTCCAAGCGCTGTGGATGCCGATGTCTTTCGCGCGCCGACGGAGAATTACCTCGAGAACCGCAAAGGGGCAAAGTCGATCTCCACTCCGGGGAACGCCAACGCCTGGGAAACGCTGGCGAAGGAATATGGCAAGCTGCCCTGGCAGCAACTGCTCGCTCCCGCGATCAAGCTTGCCGACGAAGGATTCATCATCAGCGCCCACACGGCCAAACACATACAAAGCGAGTTCCCAGCCTTCCCCGTACACGCCAAGACTTTTTACGGCAAGAACGGCAAGCCCCTGCAGGCAGGCGACAGGCTGGTTCAAAAGGACCTGGCTCGCTCGCTCCGGCTGCTGGCCGCGCAAGGCACCAAGGCGATTCACGGCGGCGAACTGGGCGAGGCGATCGACAAGGCCGTGCGTGAAGCCGGCGGATTCCTCAGACTCGAGGATCTTACGCAGAATAAGGCGGAATGGTGGGACGCGGTCAGCATCGACTATCGCGGCCACAAGGTGGTGGCGTCGCCGTTGCCGAACAATGCCTGGAACGGCCTGTTGCGGTTGGGCATCATGAGCCGCTTTGATCTTAAGAAGATGGGGCACAACAGCCCCGAGTATCTGCACACGTTTGCCGAAGCGACCAAGCTGGCCTACGCGGCGCGTTTGCAATACGCAGGCGATCGCGACCAGAGCCCGCCGCCGCTTGACCGGCTCTTGTCGGAAAAGCACTGGACGATGGAAGCAGCCAAAATCAACCCCAAGAAGGCTCTGCCCCTGCAGTTTCCCGCCCGCGAGTCACAAGAGGAGGAGCAGTACACAACCCATTTCGTCAGCGCCGATCAGCACGGCAACGTCGTCACGTCGACGCAAACGCTCGGCATGTTGTTCGGCAGCAAGGTGATGGCGCCCGGCACCGGCATCTGGCTCAATAACTCGATGCAATACTGCACCTTCGAGCCGAAGGGCAACCCGCTGGACGCGCTCCCCGGACGGCGCAAGCTGGCCGGGTTCTGCCCGATGTTGGTATTGCGCGACGGCAAGCCGTGGATCGCCGTCGGCTCGCCCGGTGGTCACACCATCGTGCAAACGGTGCCGCAAATCGTCATGAACATGATCGATTTTCGCATGGACGTGCAACAGGCCATCGCCGCGCCGCGCCTGAGTTTTATCGAGCCGGATATCACGGCGGTCGACGGTGAGTTAGAGTTTGCTCAGGTCCACGAGCTGTTGCAACAGGGGCACAAGATGACGGTGAGGCGCCTGGGCAACGCCCATGGCCTGACCGTCGAATACGGCACGAACGGGAAACCGCAGCGCTACACCGGCGGCGCCGACCCGCGCGGCGAAGGAGCGGCGATTGGACGCTGAAAATGTTACCTGTCGCTAACCTGTGTGCATACTTGTGTTGCCTGTCGTTCCGTGCCGGTTTCTCATTGTGTGGTGCAAGTGGCAAGAACGGCTCGTTCTTGCCACTTCTTACCCCCTGTTGGCAAGAACGGGAGGATTGTCATAAACTATTTATGCAAAACAGCTTGCAATTAGCAAAACACTCGTTCTTGCCAAATCGTGCAAGGGCATACCCCTTCCATTGTTAGCAATTGCTAACAAATTGTGCCGATGGTGACGGGGGTGTGAGCGATTTGCACAGCATTTTGCACAGAAACGCAAAAAACATGACGCACCGGAACTCATGGCCCAGAGCAGCGTCGGTCCCTGGCCGCAGTTTCGCGGGCCGGGCGGCGCGGGCAAGAGTACGGCGAAGGGCATCGTCACACAGTGGAGCCAGAAAGAGAACATCCTTTGGAAGAAAGAGCTGCCGGGGCCCGGCTCGTCGAGCCCCATCCTCGTCGGCGACCGCATTTTTCTCACGTGCTATAGCGGCTACGGCGCACCGGGCAACCCAGGTTCGCAAGACCAGCTGCGCCGCTACGTCTTGTGCCTCGACAAGAAAGACGGCCGCATCGTTTGGCAAAAAGAAGTCCAATCGAAGTTGCCGGAATCGGAAAAAATCCGCGAGGGTCACGGTTTCGCTTCGAGCACGCCGGCCGCCGACGCCGAGCGCATCTATGTCTTTTTCGGAAAATCCGGACTGCATGCTTTCGACCACGCCGGCAATCACCAATGGCAGGCCGACGTGGGCGACAAAGCGCACGAGTGGGGCAGCGGCGCTTCACCCATCGTTCACGGCGACCTCGTTTACGTCAACGCCAGCGTGGAAAGCGGCACACTCTACGCCTTCGACCGCCGAACCGGCAAGGAACGCTGGCGGGCCAACGGCATCCGCGAGTCGTGGAATTCTCCCATCGTCGTCTCACTCACTGGCGGCAAGGAGGAGCTGGTTGTGGCGGGTATGGGAGACGTATTCGGCATTGACCCCACGAGCGGTGAACGGCTCTGGTCCTGCAAAACCGATATCGGCTGGTACATGGCCCCGAGCATGGTTGCCGAGAGTGGCGTAATCTACTGTCTGGGCGGCCGCTCCGGCATCGTCGGCCTCGCTGTGCGCTCGGGCGGGCGCGGCAACGTCACCGGCACGCACCGCCTTTGGACCACGAAGAAGGGCTCCAACGTGACTTCGCCCATCGTGCACGAGGGACATCTTTACTGGATGAGCGACGTTTTGGGCATCGCCTATTGCGCGGAAGCGAAGACGTGTAACATTATCTACGAGGAGCGGCTGCCGCGCGCCGACCAGGTTTATGCGTCGCCCGTGCTCGTGGACGGAAGGATCATCTACACGACTCGCTCCGGTCGCAGCTTTGTCTTGCCCGCGCAACCCAAGTTCGAACTGTTGAGCACGAACGACCTCGGCGACCGCCAAAGCGAGCGCGGCATGTTCAACGCCAGCCCTGCCGTGGCGGACGGGCGCATCTATCTGCGCTCGGACCGCTACCTGTACTGCATCGGCAAGAACTAGGAATCTCACGCAAAGACGCAAAGGGACTTCTACTCGTCTTCTTATCGAAGTGCAAGGCGACGTCGCGTTGCCCGGCATGGGACACTTTGACGCCGACCAGCGTCCTGTCGCCGAGCTTGCTTTCGCCGAGCGGAGTGAGCGTGAAGGCTTTGTCCTTTAGAGGAGCGATTTGCAAGAGGTGCATGACATAGACATTGTGGTGAAACTCCGCCTGCTTGTCCTTGGCCATGTCGCGCACCAAGGGCGGCGCTTGCTCCCAGGCGTTTTTGCCGTCGGTCGCCGCCGAAATCGTCATCTTCTTGCCGCCGGCTTCCATTTCCAAATCGAAACGAAACTTGTTCGGCGACACGAATAAGTAGTCGGCGTTGTAGACCATCTTCATGCCGGCCACGGTCATGGTCCCCTTGGCCTTCCACGATTGGGCCTTGAACTTGGCCAAGTTTTCTGCGCCACCGTGCGCCTTGACGGCCCGATCGACGATGGACTTGGCGTCGTCTTGCGCGGCTGCGAACGGAAAGCGATTCGCGATCGCGAGCAGAAGTCCCAGAACAAGGCAAGACGTTGCAAGATTTGCAGTCGGTGATGAGACGCCGGTGGGTGGGCTGGGCGGGACGTTTAGCCCTTGAGCGGTTTGGCTGGCGACAGGTGTTGAAGGGCCTACGTGAATGTTGCTTGGGTTGGGCGGCAGAGGTTCGGGCACACTTGAATTAGAAGTCATGGCAATTCCTCGTATGAGTCTGTGCGTAATTGTGTTGGATCAAGGACGCCGCTTGCGTCCTTGGAGTTGGTAGCATGGTCTTGCGATACATGATCGAACACCAAATCGGTGCGGCCGTCTGCGCTACGCTCAAGCATGGCCCTCGTCTCTCTCTTGGATCTCCTCAATTATGTTGCTCTCCAAGGACGCAAGCCCGACATTCAGCGAACGCCGATTTGCCAGAGCATCCTGCAGTATGCGCAATGCTCTGTCATTTTTGGTGGTTAGTTTGTAGAAACGCGCGGACTCCAAGAACATGACTTCCACGTAATCCGCGCCCTTGTGTTCACGGATGTGGGCGACCGTCATTTCCCGAAAGTGCCGCTTGCTCATGAAACTCTTCGTTGCGGAATTGGTGGAGTTCCGGCCGCACTCCCGAATTCTCACGAATTCGGCTACGGGCATGTTACCAAACCGCTGTACGATGTCAGCGTCGCGTCCGTTTGCGTGTAAGCCGGATCGGTGCCGAATGCTGTCCCTTGATAATTGTCGGGCCAATACGCGGAGCCTGGCTGGATCGAATACATCGAGACGTTGGCGTTGGCGGCGCAGGCCGTGTTCTTCTGTGCGGACAGCCAAGTGCTTACGAGGACCGGCTTGTCGAACATGCCGGGATCGATGACCATGGCCAGCACGAGCTTGATGAATCTGCCGATGCGGACGCGCACACGCACCAGCGGCGCGACGTGATACCACCAGGTGACGCAGCAGCCGCCCCACTTGTCCGCCTTGACTGCGAGGGTGTCGTCGTTCTGGTTGGCGAAACTGAACACCTTCTCGCAGCAGTAGCGATACTTCGTCGTGATGATCCAGCGCATCTTGTGGGCGCGGGCGTAGCAGCCGTCGATCACGTATTGAAACGGGATGCACGGCGCAATGTCGTACGGCCCCGGCAAGTGGCACGACTGCTTCGCGCAATAGTCGAAAATCTCCTTCGCCTTCTTGTAGCTCGGGATGATGCGTTGGCACAGGCGAAAGATCGGGAACTTGAGGTGATAGTCGACAAGGTTGAAGAGCGTCGGATCGATGGCGTCCACTTCGATGGGCAGAGTCTTATCCGGCTTGTCGAGCAGAGTCCGCTGCCGCTTGAAGGCGTCGACTTCCTCCGGCGCCGGTGTCTCGACTCTTTGGATGAGGGCCCGCCGGCTATCGAGGAGCGCTTTCACCGGCACATGCTTGCCGAGCGCGACTTTCAGCAGCCTGGACTGTACGGGAGCTCGCGCAGTTTCCTTGAGCGCGAAGATTTGCTGGCGTTCGTTGAAGAGATATTCGGTCTGGCCCTTCGGCTTGCGGATGGCGGCGACGGTGAGAAGCGCGGACTCTTGGGTGGGGGTCATGTGGGGAGGCTCCTAACGGAAAAGCAAAGTATTCTTTTCGAATCCCTTTTAGGACCAATTCGATGGTTTATTCGCTTTCACCGGAACACAATGCTTCTCCTATGTCAGCTGTCTTCGAGAAACGCGACGAGTTTCTCATCGAGAGTCCAAAGTTGGTTCCCGATCCGTTTTCCGCTCTCGGCTATTCGCTGTTTGGTGAGCGCGGAAACCTTCTTCCAATTGAGGTGTTCATAGAATCCGTCCTGCTTGAGCAACTCAAGCCCATACTCGAATTCCGCTGCCAAATGACTCTCATCAAGCATCCGCAGCCCGTCGATGAGAATCTTCAGTTCCGCCGTTTTGAAGGCTTGCTCGAAAACAGACTCAAACCCCTCCATGTCGATCTCGCAACGCGTTGCCACTATGAAGTAGACAACCTGTTCCGCATATGATCGTTCGGGGATTCTCTCCTGGCCAATAGCGACCAGACGATCGAATTCATGGACAATGCGGTCGGTCGCGTTCATAAACTGAGTCGAAAGCAGCAGGAAATCTCTCAGACCTGGATTTCAAACATCAAATCAGGCGGTCTTGTGCGCTGCGAGCAAGCGTCGAATCTCAGGCAGCAATGCTGTCGGAACTGTAATGACGGCTTGGTCGCCTTCACCCGCGGCCGCTGACTCGTCCGCCGCGATCCACTCCTCATCCGTCCGCGCGTCCAATTCGGCAAGCAACCGCTTCACGCGCTCTTCATCCCAGCCTTTGGGAAATCGTTGTTCGTTCATCGTCCGCGTCTCATTCATGGAATGACTTCGACGGCC
>JAKEHV010000589.1 GCA_022614915.1 Gemmataceae bacterium
CGACGGTGAGGGGGTTTGCAGGGCTGCTCCCAGCGGGTTGCAATGCAAACCATTGTGCCGGACGCTTTCAGGCGGATGCCAAGACCGGCACGCTGACCTTCGCACCCGGCGGGACGATGAAGACGATCACGATTGAAGTAGAGCCAGATCGTTGTTCACCAAGAGCCGCGGGCATTTTTTGATCATGGAAAGTAAGCTTGTTTTGCATTATGATCCCGCTATGAACTTGCGCATTCCTGTACTGTTCAGTCTCGCGCTCCTTATTCCGCTTTCTCGCGCCGGCGCGCAGCCGCCCAAGGACATTGATCTTGCCCTTTACATCGAGCTCGCCGACTTCGTCGTGCCGAAGGTCGCCAAGAAGCGCGATCCCAAATCCGGGTTCTTTGTCGGTGGGCAAAACGACACCGCGCTCATCCGCAAGCTGACCGAGATCAACGGGCGCACCATCGCCGAGTTGGAGGAGGACATGCGGCCCGGCGCGAAAAGCGACGTCGGCTCGCGTTCCGGGTTTCTCGGACCGGAAGAAAAGCTGCTTGAGGTCCTGGCGCTGGACAACAAGACAGTGGTCGAGGAGTGGGGTGTGACGCATCAGACTTTGGCCCGGCACCTGCACGCCATGGGCAGCGTCGGCTTCTGGCAGCTGAAACACAAAAAGGACGAAAGCGAGTTTCTTTACCAGGGCCGGCGCTTCAAGGTTAAACTGAATATTTCGCTCGGCATGCAGCTTTCCCCCTTCCGCGACGGCACCAAGAGCAACGCCAACGCCACCGTGAGCAATCTCGACAACGGCAACAAGCTCACCTACGGCCTGTTAGTACCGTATATGATTGAGCGGTATGGATTCTACGAGGGTAAGGGGACGCCTTACAGATTGGAGCCGGCCAAAGCGCTGGAGGTTTTTGATTTTCTGAGGCCGAAGACGAAATGAATCGGTTTCAAGGGCTGATTCAGTCAACACAGAAAAATCATCCTGAAATTTTCGCTCCCAGTTGACAAGTTGGAATCGCTGGCCTACGTTTGAGTAGCTTGTTGCGAATTGATAGACGCGACAGGGTCAATCTATCCTCGATAACAGCAAACTCGTCGTAAGGCGGGGACGCAAAGCCATGGGCCCGGTTAGCCCGACCGGGTCGCCAGGTTGCCGAAGGGATGGGTGGATTCGCGACTGGGATCCCCATTCACCCCAACGTTTGCGCGCATGGGGCTCTCACTCGGCACGGAGCGGAAGAGTCGCATGTAATTCCTTCCACTTACCGCTTTTTTTCCCTCTTCAACAGTCGATGTCGGTAGGCCGTTTTGCGGCAAGGCAGTCGGCCAGCTTCTCCCCAAAGAATTACTCGGGCACTTGACCGCGAGAATGTCACGTTCCTTTGGACCCGGATAAGCGGTCGAAGGCGCGTCCGCGTGCTTCGTTCTTGTGTCGCCGAACCGGCAGCCGTGGCCAAAGCGTCCTCGGTTGTGCTCAGCAATCGAAGACGTTGGTTTAATTAGCGGAGAAGTTCATGATTCGTGAATCGAACTGGGGCCGGTCGGCGCGGAGCGGGGCGGCGGTGGTGGAGCTAGCGGTCCTCTTGCCGCTTTTGGTTTTCTTGTTGGTGGTCGCGGTCGATTATGCCCGCATTTTCCATTATTCGGTGACGATCACCAATTGTGCACGGAACGGAGCGTTGTACGGACGCGACCCCGTCGCCGCCGCCGAGTCTCCCTTCACCAGCATCCAACAGGCTGCCCTTGCCGAAGCCCCCAACCTGAAACCCGAGCCCACTGTAACGTCGGTGAACGGCACGGACGCCGCGGGGCAGCCCTACGTCGAAGTGACCGTCAGCTACAACTTCCAGACGCTGACGCGCTATCCGGGCATTCCCGACACGATCAATTTGTCACGCACCGTGCGAATGCACGTGGCCGCCGCTGTGCCATCCAACTAACGAGGTTCTCATGTTGCATCGTCAAACCAAACGAGCTGGCGCCGCCGTCGTCGAGGGCGCCATTGCATATGCTTTAACGTTGCTGTTCATTTTTGGCCTGGTAGTTGGCGGCATGGGCATCTTCCGCTATCAGGAAGTGGCGACGCTGGCGCGGGAAGCCGCCCGCTACGCCTGCGTGCGCGGCGCCCAGTACCAAGAGGAAACCGGCAAGGCCGCCGCCACTGCCGAAGAAATATACAAACAGGCCATTCTGCCTCGCGCAACCAGTCTGGACACCAAGCGCTTGAGCTATGCCGTCAAATGGAACTCAAGCAATCGGCCGCTTACCGTCATTGACGATGCGTCGCGGCCGATCGGCAATACAGTCAGCGTCACCGTCACGTACCAATGGCTTCCGGAATTGTTCTTCGTGGGGCCGTTGACGTTGACAAGCACATCAACCGTGCAGATGTGTTATTGAAGAAGTGATTCTTGGAGAACCAAACATGTATTTGCACCTGGCGCCTTGCGAGATCAGCGCCGTCTCCGCCACCCCTTTCAGGGAGGCGGGCCATAACCGTCGTGCTCGTCGGCGCGGCAGTGTGGCGATCCTCGTGGCTGTGTCGCTCACGGCAATCATCGGCGTGGTAGCTATTGCGGTGGATGGGGGTCTGCTTCAAGAGAAGCGTCGGCACGTGCAAGCCACGGCGGATGCCGTCGCCCTGGCCGCCGCTGATGTGCTGTTTAGCCGATATCCCCAGTATCAGGGCCTGGACGCCGACGGCGCCGCGCGCAAACAGGGGCTGGCCACAGCGGCTGCCAACGGCTGCCCCAATGACAAAACGACCGCGGTCGTTACGCTCACCTTCGCCCCTGGCGTCTATCAGGACGGGACCGACAAAGGCAAGCCGATCCCAGCGGGCTATGTCGAAGCAATCGTCCAATTCAACCAGAAGCGCCACTTCAGCAGGATCTTCGCTTCCGAGTCAATTCCAGTCCGAGCTCGCGCCGTGGCGCGCGGCATGTGGGTCCCCTATAAGAACGGCATTCTCGTGCTCGACCCGCACGCGAAAGCGGCGCTTAACGCGCATGGCAACGGCAAGATCAATGTCCCCAACGCGCCCATTCTCGTCAACTCGGACCATGCGACTGCTGCCATCACTTCCGGCGGCGGCACGGTGATGGCGCCCGAGTTCGATATTACCGGCGGCTACTCCGGCACGGGGTTTACCGGGACGATAAAGACGGGCGTAGCCCCTACCCCCGATCCGCTGCGCTATCTGCCCCCGCCCGATCCTACCACGATGATCGTGCGAAGTACGACACAGTTTTCGGTCTCCGGCGGCGTGCATATTCTGTACCCTGGAGTCTATCAAGGCGGCATCCAGATCCAGGGTTCCGCCAAGGTCACCATGATGCCCGGCATCTATTACATCGACGGCGGCGGCTTCACCTACAAGGGTCAAGGCAGCTTGATCGGCCTCGAAGTCATGATCTACAACAAACCGACGAACGGCACTCAATCGGAAGGCATCACCGGCACCGGCGGTGGCACGGTCACCCTGACCCCGCCCACTTCCGGAATCTACCAGGGGATCACTTTTTTCCAGGATCGTTCCAGCAACGTGGACGTCATCTTTGCGGGCAACGGCACGTTCAACATCACCGGCACGTTCTACGCCGCCGGCGCCCTGGTGCGCGTGGACGGCAACGGCGACGTTGCTATCGGCTCGCAGTACATTAGCCGGTTGCTGGATTTGGGCGGCAATGGCAACCTGAACATTCCCTGGAACCCCAACACCGTCGCTCCCACGCGCGTCCTGCAATTGGTCCAGTAGCAGGAGACTGCTCGCCACCACCGTGACGACAAAGGCGTTCGCGGTCTGCGCAGCCGTGCCCCTCCTCAAATCCTTGCAATTCGCTAAGAATTGCTGTGAAATAGGCAGGTTGTGCCCGTGCCGTTACGGGGAGACTAGGCATTCTCATCCTGGAGATCGATACGTCATGAAACTGCGCCTTTGTGTCCTGGCCCTGTTCGGCTTGGGCTCGCTGTTCTTGTTGCAAGTGACTTCGCAAGCGAGCCAGGCCGGCGAAAAGAAACGCGTGAGCATCAAGGTTCACGTGCCGCAGAACAACGCCGTCCTGACCATCGACGGCAAGAAGACCAAGCAATCCGGCGCTGTCCGGACCTTCACCTCGCCGCCTCTCGATGTGGCCAACAAGTACTCCTACAAGCTGCAGGTGGTTTGGGAGCCGAACAACTACACCAAGATCACGCGCAAATATGAAGTCAAAGTCGATCCGGCCAAGGACGCGGAGAAAGGGCTCGAAGTCGATCTGCGCGTGGCGGACCCGCGCTGGAAGGACGACATCGTCGTCCGCTATGTGCCGACGCCGGATGAAGTCGTCGACGCCATGTGCAAGATCGGCAAGGTCGGCAAGAACGACGTGGTCTATGACTTGGGCTGCGGCGACGGCCGCATGGTCATTCGCGCGGTGAAATACTTCGACGCCAAGCAGGGCATCGGCGTGGACATCGATCCCAAGTTGGTCAAGGAATCCAAAGAGAACGCCGAGGCGGCCAAGGTGGCGGACAAGGTCGAGTTTCGCGAGGGGGACGTGCTCAAGATCGAAGACATCCCCAACGCCACCGTCGTGCTTCTCTACATGGGCAACGACATCAACTTGCGGCTGCGGCCCATTCTGCAATCCAAGCTCAAACCGGGCGCGCGCGTCGTCTCGCACCGCTTCACCATGGGCGACTGGGAGCCGACCGAGAGCAAAACCATCACGGTGGACGGCGAGGAGTATGAAATCCACCTGTGGGTGATCGGCGAAGACAAAAAGAAGAAGGTAAAGGAATAAGTCTGATCAAGATGCGCGACACCGCCTAGCGTTTTTTCAGCGACGCCGCTGCCACAACGCTCGGCGGTTTCGCGTCTATTGAGGGAGTCCGCTCATGGTCCGCATCGGCATCGTCGGCATCGGCTTCATGGGCATGATCCACTACCTGGCGTCGCGCAAGCTGAAGGACGCCAAGGTCACAGCGCTGTGCAGCCGCGACAAGAAGAAACTCGAGGGGGATTGGCGCTCGATCCAGGGCAACTTCGGTCCGCGCGGCGAGCAGATGGACCTATCGGGCCAGAGGAAATACGAAAAGCTCGACGACCTGCTCGCGGACAAAGACATCGACCTGGTCGATGTCTGCAATCCGACGCATTTGCACCCGGAAACGGCGCTTAAGGCGCTCCAAGCCGGCAAGCACGTGCTCGTGGAAAAAGCCATCGCGCTTGAGGCGAAGGACGCGGACGCCATGGTCGCCGCCGCTGGGAAAGCCGGCAAGCTTTTGATGGTGGCGCATGTGCTGCCGTTCTTTCCCGAGTTCGCCTACGCGGCCCAAGCGATTCGTGGCGGCCAATACGGCAAACTCCTGGGCGGACATTTCAAGCGCGTCATCTCGCGTCCCGACTGGTCGAGCGAGATCGGAGACGCCTCCAAGACCGGCGGCCCCGCCATCGACCTGCATATCCACGATACGCACTTCATTGGCCTGGTCGCCGGAGTTCCCAAACAGGTCGTCTCTTGCGGCGTCGTCAACACTAGCCCGACGCGCGAGCGAGGGAGCCAAGACGCCGTCGATTACCTGACGACGCTATATCTCTACCGGCCGGGCGGCCCGGCCGTGAGTTGTTCGAGTGGCGCGGTCGCGCAGAAGGGCCGGCCCTTTGTCCACGGCTACGAGATTTATCTCGAAAAAGCGACCTTGGTGTATGAATCGGGGACGTGCCCGCTCACCCTCTTGACCGCGGACGGCAAGAGCGAACAGCCCAAGCTCGCGGGCGGCGACGACGCCACCACGGCGTTCACGCTGGAAATCCAGGCCGCGGTCGACGGCGTCAAGGCCGGCAAAGAGCCCGATCTCTTATCCGGCAAGTTGGCGCGCGACGCCTTGGTGCTGTGCCACAAGGAATGCGAATCGGTGAAGACGGGGCAAGCTGTGAGCATTTGATATCGATTCGCGGCGGAATTGCTTGGCACTTGAACGGAGTTCGCTCAAGGCCGTCCGCTGCGCGATCGGGAGGGACGGGTTGTCAAGTGGTTTGGCATGTTAACCGAGATCGAAGACCAAAAGCAGAGCGAGAAGGCGCTGGAGCGTCAAAACGCGCTTGTTCGTTTGCTCCATAAGGTCACGGTCGCCGCCTACGAAGCGGCGACCGTTGAAGAGGCGCTGCAGGCCGGGATCGATCAAGTCTGCACTTATACCGGTTGGCCGGTCGGACACGTCTACGTTCTAGCCAACGATGGCTCCAACGCCTTGGACCCCACAACCATTTGGCATCTGGACCGACCCAAGGAATTTGAGAGTTTTGTGCGCGTGACAGAAGCCACACGCCTTGCCTTGGGGGCGGGATTGCCGGGGCGCGTGCTGGCCCGCAAAGCGCCGTCTTGGATCATGGATGTCACCCGGGATGACAATTTCCCGCGCGCGAAGGCGGCCACGAACATCGGCGTCAAGGGCGCGTTCGCCTTTCCAGTATTGACCGGGGCCGGAGTCGTTGCGGTGCTGGAGTTCTTCACGAGCGAGCCCAGGGAACCGGATGAAGTGCTGCTCGCTGCCATGGCTCAAATCGGCATCCAACTGGGACAGGTCTTCGAGCGGAAGCGAACCGAAGCAGAGTTACAAGCGGCAAAACGGGGATCGGGCCAAGAGTAAGTGAATGCGCGAATCAATTAGCTGCGTCATAACATCGACGGGCTTGGATCGTCGAACTCGGTATTTACCAGGTATTCCCGGATAGTATTCTTGGGCTGCTGTAACTCCGATGGGGCAAAAGTGAAGAGGTTCATAATATCCGCTTGAGTGCGCTCCGGTAGTTGTTCAAGGTGCGGTTCGACCATTGCATCCCTTTTTTCCGCTAAGAGCCCTTCGAAGCGCGAATCGATGACCCGAACGCGGATAGAGGCCGAGTTATAGCGGTAGGCATCGACTTTTTCGAATCCCGCCTTCCGAAGAATTTCTTCGACTTGGCGAGTCTCGTCTGTCCGTTTTGTTTCCCAACGAGGTGCGGATGTGTTGATCATGGCAATTGGCCCTCCACCCAATCGTAAATCGCCTTCGCCGTTTTTAGCAGGGCAACGGTTTCACCCATATCTCGTCGTCCCGTCTCGTACCGCAGGTCGGTCGTCCAATCGAAGCGCCTCATCCGTTTGGCGAGTTCAAGCGGGAGGGAGATACCCAAATCTCGCAATTCACCGAACAGGACATCAGGGCGGTGCATCCTCGCTCCGGCAGTAATACGCTTGAGTTTCTCGGGTTTGTCAGACTCGGGAGTCATGTGCAGGATCAACGCCTTCAGGCTGTAAAAAGCCGTCTGCGCCGAATTCGCTACGCGGTTGCGCCGCGCATCAGTAGCAGCCAGCACGAAACGGTAGTTCAATATGGAAACTTCTCATTCATGTCGGCTTTGGACAGCTCCACGAGAAAATCCCCGAGCCGCTCCACCAGCACGTCCATCAGCTTCTGTCCCTTGTCGGCAGTTGCGGCGGCGGGGTTGCCCAGGCCGGTGTTCTTGCTGACCAAATGCCATGGCCGTGTGATGCTGATCCAGCCGCGGTTGATTGCTTCGAAGCGCGTCGGCTGGGCCGCGCCGTCGTCAGCCAGCTCCGGCTGCATCAACCTGGGGAAGTACGCCAGGCCCAGGCTGGTTTCCACTTCGTCCGCGTGCTCGCCCGGCTGCTCGAAAATCTTGGGGTACACGTCCGTCGCTATGCGAAACCAGTCGCACAGGCACAGAAAAACCTTGGTGCGATGGTGCAGCTCGCGCATCAAGGGCTTGAGCTCGTTGCCGCCGTGGCCGTTTAAGAGCACCAGCTTGCGCAGTCCTTGGCGCTCGAGCGCATCGACGAGGTCCGTGATCAAAGCCAAGAGCGTGGTCGGATTGACGCTGAGGGCCAAAGCGCCGGGCACCTGCAAGTGGTTGGTGTTGACGCCGAAGGGCATGGTCGGCAAGAGCAGCACTTTCGCGCCGGCGTTGTAGGCGCGCTCGCAGGCGCGGCGGCCGACTTCTTCGACTTCGTAGTTATCGGTGCCGTAGGGCATGTGCAAGTTGTGCGGCTCGGTCGCCCCAAACGGCAACACCGCAACCTGCCAGCGCTGGCTTTTGATGAAGGCGTGGTTTTGTTCGGAAAGGATGTATGGTTTCATGATTCGGCGGGTTTCTGCTTCTTTTCGACGATCTTTTCGAAGATGATCACGTGCTGCCAGGGCAAATGATTCAGTGTCTTGGTGTGCTGGAGCATGTGGCCGGCCATTTCGCGTTTCACTTGCTTCTCTGACATGCGGTGCACGGTGAGGATCGGCACTTTTTCATCCTCCAAGCGAAACTCGACGAAGACGGCGCGGCCGCCGGGCTTGAGCGCCTGGACCATCTCCTCGGTCATCTCATAGGGATGCGAGAATTCGTGGTAGACATCGACCAGAAACATGAGGTCGATGGAATTGGCGGGCAGCTTGAGCTCAGTCACCGTGTTGTGAACCAATTCGACGTTGGTCACGTTTGCGGCCTTGACGCGTTTCTTGATGATGTCGAGCATCTCCGGCTGGATATCGACCGCGTAGACTTTTCCTTTGGGCCCGACGGCGTCCGCCAGCTTCATCGTGTAGAATCCTGAGCCGGCGCCAATGTCCGCAACCGCGTCGCCCGGCTTGATCTGGAGAGGCGGCAACAACTTCGACGCGTGCTCTTCTTTTTCACGCTCGGTCCGCTCCAGCCAGCTCGCGCCCAGGTAGCTCATCACCTGCGCGATCTCGCGGTCCATGTAAAACTTGCCGGTGCCATTCGGGTCATGATCTTTCTTGAACACATAGAGCGGCTTGGGAGGGTCTAGCTCTTCCACTTTGTCCTGCGCGGACAAGAAAGCGCCGGCGAAAATCAGAATCGTCAGAGAAATCCCTCGTCGCATGTTTAGCCCTTTGGGAGTGCGGCGAAGTCGAGCCGCACTCCAAAAAAACCAAAGCGGCGGAAAAGCGCCGCACTCCAAAACGTCGTCCAAGTCATTACACACGATAAAGACGTGGCGGAGCAATCCTGAAGTTTCTTTTTTGAAGGGGAGTCACGATTCCGATATCAACACAACCATCGAGTGAGCGGTCACCGGGTACGAGCTATCGACGCTGACCAGCGGGCCTTCGTCGAGGCCGACAATGTCAAGCGGAGACAATAGCGCGGTGTCGATGGTGCGGCGC
>JAKEHV010000590.1 GCA_022614915.1 Gemmataceae bacterium
ATCCTGGGCATCGCGGTTTGGAATGTGGACCGCGGCGCCGCCTCCTGGTCCTGGGGCATGAACGGCGCGATGTACCAGATGCTGGCCCACGGCATCAGCTCGGCCGGCATGTTCTTCTTGGTCGGCGTCATTTATGACCGCGCCCACCACCGCAATCTCGACAACTTCCGCGGCTTGTACGAGCCGATGCCCTTGTACGGCGGCTTGAGCGCTATCATTTTCTTCGCGGCGCTGGGACTGCCCGGCTTGTGCGGCTTCGTCGGCGAGTTCATGGTCGTCCTTTCCACATGGGTCTTTTATTGGCCGTTCGCCGTAATCGCGGCAGCGACAGTCGTCATCACTGCCGCGTACATCCTTTGGACGTTGCAACGAGTTTATTTCGGCACCAATGACGCTTACAAGGAATACCCGGACATCAACATCCGCGAGCTGATCTGCGCCGTGCCCATGGTCATCTTGTGCTTCGTCATGGGCATTTTCCCGGCCATGATCCTGAATTGGATGGAGCCATCCGTGACCGGGTTGATCGATTCGTTGGTGGCGGTCTCGAGATAGTCATCCACGAAAGAACACGAAAGAACACTAAAAGTAGGGTTCATGACCAGACAGATTCTAAATCTTTTGCAAGACGGCCTCAGCCGGGACCTCTTGGCGTTTTTGCCGGAGCTGATCCTGTGCGGCACCATCGTCTTGCTGTTGCTTTTACGTCTTTTTTCGCGTTTCGACCGGCGGCACTTGGGCTGGGTCGCGCTCGTCCTCACGTTCTACGCGCTCTTAGTGGCCTTCAATCAATGGATTAATGACCGCCACTACGATCCGCGCCATCAATTCGGCGTTCCTTACCGACCCTTGGAGCTGTTCGGCGGGCTGCTAGTCTACGACAACTTTACAGTGTTCCTGAAGCTGTTTCTGTTTGGCTTCACAACGCTTGTCATTCTTTTGAATCTCTTGACCGGCATCCCTGATCGCGAAGATTCCGCCGATTTCTTTTGCCTATTGCTCGGCGCCACACTCGGCATGTCGATCATGGCTTCGTCGAATCACTTGCTCATGATCTTTCTGGGGATCGAAATGGCCAGCGTGCCCAGTTATGCCTTGGCCGGTTTCTTGAAAGGGCGGCGGCAATCGAGCGAAGCATCGCTCAAATATGTCGTCTACGGAGGCGGCGCGGCCGGCGTGATGCTCTACGGCATGAGCTTGCTCGCGGGCCAGTTCGGCACCGGCTACCTCCCCGATCTGTTGCGCTTCATCAGCCAGTCGCCGCTCGATCCGATGATTCTCTTGGGAATCTTGTTCGTGCTCATCGGCATCGGCTTCAAGCTGGCTGCGGTGCCGTTTCACTTTTGGTGCCCGGACGTATTCGAAGGCGCGGCGGCGGAAGTGGCCGGCTTCTTGTCGGTGGCTTCCAAAGGTGCGGCGCTGGCGCTCTTGGCCCGAATCACCATGGGCCTGGGTGGGCTCGCCGGCGGCACGCAGGACATTGCCGCTTGGCAAAACGTCGCCCCCTATCTGGTGCCGACAGTCGCCTTCTTCGCCGCCCTCACGACCACCTTTGGCAACCTGGCCGCCTACGCGCAGACCAACCTCAAGCGTCTGTTGGCGTATTCGACTATCGCGCATGCCGGCTTCATGATGATGGGCCTGGCCACGCTCACGCGCGAGGGCGCCGGCGCCGTGCTTTTCTACCTGATCGTATATCTCTTCATGAACTTGGGCGCGTTCGCGGTGGTGGCCTATATGCGCAATTTGACCGGCTCGGAGGAACTCTCCAGCTTCCGCGGTTTCGTGACGCGCTCGCCGTTGCTCGTGATCACGCTCGGCATTTTCCTTTTGAGCCTTTTGGGCATGCCGCCCTTAGGCGGTTTCGCGGCCAAGTTTCAAATCTTCGCGGAGCTTTACAACGGGGCGCAGCAATATGCGGTCCTTGGACAAACCGGCCTTTCGGCCACGCTCTACGCCCTCTTGGTCATCGGCGGCCTCAACACCGTGCTGAGCCTCTTCTATTATGTGAAGGTGCTGAAAGTAATGGCGCTCGAACGATCGCTCGAGGAAGTCGAAAGCCGGCCCGTACAGCGCGTGCCGGTGCCGGGCATTCCTGGCGGTTTTTTGCTTTTCCTCGCCGGCGCGGTCGTGGCGCTCGGCATCTTCTGGGACGCCCTTAGTACAGCCAGCTATGAGGAAGGCGGGGTGCACAACTTCCAGCCGACGCCCACGCGGGCACAGGTATTGGCGAAAGGGGCGTCGCGCTGATGGACCAGGCTGCTTCGGCCCTGTTGCAAGACCTGGTGCGCAAAGAAGGGCGCTCGCTCTTGCAATATGTCAACGAGTGCAACCCGTGGACCACCGCGAAGACACAAGCGTTCATGCCGCGCCTCAAGCAGATGGTGAAAGAGGAGCAAGAAGCGGCCACGGGCATTGT
The DNA here is from genome assembly GCA_022614915.1 of Gemmataceae bacterium. Taxonomy (GTDB): domain Bacteria; phylum Planctomycetota; class Planctomycetia; order Gemmatales; family Gemmataceae; genus JAKEFD01. Next base: position 2,420 of record JAKEHV010000590.1, read on the forward strand.
CCGCTTCCTAATGAAGCGCCGCCAGCGCCCGCCCTACCTCGGCGCTTATCCCACCAGCTTCACGAACATCAATTTCATCGCGCTCGAGAGCATGCTCCCTTATCTCGTCGACTACCAGAAAGAGCGCATTGCCGAAATCGAGAAAGACTTGGCCGCGCTTACGGACCCCGAAGTTCGGTCGCTTGTCTATTCGCTCTGGGAAATGAAACGCCGGCATTTGGCCGTGCTCCAGGAGATGAGCCACGGATGAACACGGATGCAACACAGATAAAGAGTGTGTGCTTGCCTTTTATCCGTGTCGATCCGTGTTCATCCGTGGCTCGTGTTCAATTCTACTATCATGCAGTTCATCGACACTCACGCCCATCTGGACGACGAGCGGTTTCGCGATGATTTGTCGCAAGTGCTCGAGCGGGCCCGGCAAAAAGGCGTGGTGCGCGTGCTGACGATCGCCACCACGGCGTCTTCCAGTCAGGCCTCTGTGGCGTTGGCGGAGCAGCATCCCTTTTTGGCCGCGACAGTCGGGATTCAGCCCAACCACGTCGCCGAAGCGGCGGCCGACGCTTGGGACCAGGTTGCGGCTTTGGCGAATCGTCCCGAGGTGGCAGCGCTGGGCGAAACCGGCCTGGACCGCTATTGGGACAATACGCCATTCCCACAGCAAGAAGACTATTTCGCCCGGCACCTGGAGCTGTCGCGGCGCTTGCACAAGCCCGTGGTCATCCATTGCCGCGAGGCGGAAGCGGACTTGGTGCGCATGCTGCACGCGGAATTTGACAAGAACGGCCCGGTGCGCGGCGTCATGCACTCGTTCACTGGAAATCTCGCGACCGCGCGAGCGTGCCTCGAAATGGGCTTATACATTTCCTTTGCCGGCATGCTCACCTACAAAAACGCAGAGAACCTGCGCCAGGCGGCCAAGGAACTGCCGCTCGAGCGCCTGCTTGTCGAAACGGATGCGCCCTATCTTGCGCCGGTGCCTATGCGCGGCAAACGCAACGAGCCGGCCTTCGTAGTGCACACGGCTAAATGTTTGGCCGATGTAAAAGAAATCTCCTTGGAAGAGCTGGCCCAGCATACAACAGCCAATGCCAAGACACTGTTTGGCTTGACCTGATTCATCGTTTCGCGCTCGCGCCGCGCATTTACATGAGGAGCACCACATGACCTTCAAAACCGGCATCGAGTTTATGGACTTTAGCCGTCAGAAAACGCTCGGCCTTGTCGACACCCTGGCCAAGCTGGAAAACGTCCAGCAAGTCCTCGGCTGGCGACCCGGCCCCGGCCGCGCCCACCTGGCCTGGCAGCTTATGCACATCGCCGCTACCGACGACCGCCACGTACACGTCCGCATGACCGGCGGCCAATTGCAAAACCCAGAGTACGTGCGCCGTTTCGCCGGCGGCAGCACGCCCGACGACGACATTCCGAAGCTGGCAGAGATTCGTCGCTATCTGGACGAACAGCGCAAAGAGGTCTTGGCGCACTTGTCGAAGCTGCCGGAGAGCGCGCTAACGACTAAGCCCAACGAGCAGGCGCCTTGGACCTATCAGGAATGGATGAAGGTGCTGGCTTGGCACGAAGCGCACCACCAAGGG
>JAKEHV010000591.1 GCA_022614915.1 Gemmataceae bacterium
GCAAGTGGAAGTTGATATCCGTCAGATACGGCTCGCCCGAATTAGATAAGGAACTCCAGTCACTTTGGATCGGGATGAATTTTGACGGTGATACCGTGCGCCTGCTTCTGAAGAGAAATACCGAATCACTTACATTCAAGCTCAATACCAAGAAACAGCCAAAGGAAATCGACTTGTACGGCGAAGGTGGCGCAACGCCGAATATTCCCCTTTTAGGAATATACGCCATTGAGGGGGATCGACTAAAAATCACTTGGAGCAAGATCGACGGCAAGTTTCGCCCCGAGTCGTTTGAGCTTGCGCCCGGCAAGAACAAGACGCGGCAGGTTTCTCTCGAACTGCTGCGCGTCAAAAAGTGATCCGCATCAGGAGGGCCGGAAGTATGCCCTCCTTCTCACTTCTGTTTCGCCAGCGCGAAGTTTTCCGCGTATACATCGACGTGTCGCCACTTGCGGCTAAAGCTGTAGTTTCCTAAACTCCGTGTGACGCTTTGATTTCCCACATTGGAGGTATTCCACCCATGGCTGACGAAACCACCCCCGCCCAGACCCAACAGATGCCGCCGCAAGCGCCGCAATTCACCACCGACACGAGCAAGATCTCGACGGTGTATACGAATTTCTGCCGGGTCAGCGTGACGCCGGAAGAACTGGTGCTCGACTTCGGGCTCAACACGCAATTGCAACCCAGCGCCGGTGAGCCGATCAATCTGAGCCACCGCGTGGTGATGAATTTCTACACCGCGAAACGGCTCTTGGGCGCGCTCATGGGCGTCATCAATCAATACGAAGGGACGTACGGTGCCCTCGAATTGGATTTCCAGAAGCGGGCCCGCGGCGGCATGCGGCCGCAAATGCCGGCGTCCCCGCCCCCGCGGCCCAATCCGCCGCCCGCGCCGAGATAGTGTTCAGAAAACCGCAGAGGCGCGGAGAATCGCAGAGCAAAGGCAAAAAAGAACGCATCATTCCGTTCTTCACTCTGCGTTCCTCTGCGCCTCCGCGGTTGAAATGATATGAACGAATCCTGGGCTGCCGTCCATGCCGTCCAAGAACTTTCTCCTTTGTTCAATACTTCTTTGTCAGGGCGCGGCCGTTTGCGCAGAGGACGCACTTCCCCGCGCCGACCTCGTTTTGCACAACGCCAAAATCTGGACCGCCAACAAGAAACAACCGGAAGCACAAGCGCTCGCCGTCTGGCGCGAGCGCATCCTGTTCGTCGGCGATGACAAGGCGGCGCTTGGGTTGGCCGGGCGGAACACGAAACTGCTCGACGCCAAAGGCCGCCGCGTCGTGCCGGGGTTTCATGACAGCCACGTGCATCTCTTGAACGGCGGCTTGCTCTTGAGCCGGGTTGCCCTGAAGGACGCCGAAGACGAGAAGGAATTCGGACGGCGACTCGTTGAGTTCGACAAAAGCTTGCCCAAAGGCGCCTGGCTATTAGGCGGCAATTGGGACCATGACCGCACCTTCGCCGGCCGGCTGCCGACGGCGGCGATCCTTGACAAGTACGTTCCCGACCGCCCCGTATTCCTGCGCCGCTACGACGGGCATATGGGCCTGGTCAACACGCGCGTTTTGCAACTTTCCGGCATCAGCAGCAAGACGCCCGATCCGGTGGGCGGCGTCATTTATCGCGATCCCGTGACCAAGGCGCCCACCGGCCTGTTGCGCGACCGGGCCATGGATCTCGTCGGCCCGCTCGTCCCGCGCCTGAGCGAAGAAGAAATCGTCCGCGCCCTCCGCGCCGCCCTAGACGAAGCGCGCCGTTACGGCATCACCAGCGTCCAGGACATGAATGGCAGCGATGTCGTCTCACGCCGCATTCTGCTCCGCGTGCTGCAGGAAACGGCCCGCCAAGGCAAAGCGACCCTGCGTGTCCGCCTGCATTTTCCCATGGGCGAATGGAGCACGCTCGCCCAGATCGGCGTCCTCGTCGGCTTCGGCGACCACTGGGTGCAGATCGGTTGCCTCAAGGATTTCATGGACGGCTCGCTCGGCTCCAGCACCGCCAAGATGTTCGAGCCGTACGACAATGAGCCGAACCAATCGGGCATCTTCCTCGCGCCTTTGACCCGCATGCGCGAGAAAATCCTGGCCGCGGACAAGGCCGGGCTGCACCTGGCCATTCACGCCATCGGCGACCGCGGCAATGCCGAGCTCTTGGACCTTTACGAGGAAGCGCTCAAGGTGAATGGGTCCGGCGATCGCCGCTTCCGCATCGAACACGCCCAGCACTTGCGTCCTGTCGACTATCCGCGCTTCGCCAAGCTCGGCGTCGTCGCCTCGATGCAGCCTTTCCACATCATCGACGACGGCCGTTGGGCGGAAGGCCGCATCGGCAAGAAGCGCTGCTCGTCCTCTTATGCGAACAAGTCATTGCTGGACGCCGGTGCAAAGATCGCTTTCGGCTCGGATTGGCCGGTCGCGCCCTTGAATCCGCTCCTGGGCATCGACGCCGCCGTGCATCGCCGCACGCTCGACGGCAAACACCCGGACGGCTGGTTCCCCGAGCAGAAGATCAC
>JAKEHV010000001.1 GCA_022614915.1 Gemmataceae bacterium
TCTGTGTGTGTGTGTGTGCAAAACTCGCACGCGCAAGGCAATCCATTTCCCGTCTCCTGTCTCCTGACCGCTGACAACGTGGCGGCGATGCGTGGGGGGGGTTGTGAGCGATTTGCACAGCAAATTGCACTCAGAAGTGGAGCGTCGGATCATGGACGGCTCAGCCCTTGGGTCAGTATCCCGGAGTCGCTTGTGTTAGCTGGACCAAAGATGGGAAAACACTCGCAGTAACGTATGGCAATAGGCACGGCGCTCGGGACTCGCCGTCGGCCGCGCCTTTTGGTAGTACCGCAACATCACCGGTGTCGATCCAACGCTAGCCGACGACTCCGAATTCACCACGCCGGGCGACCAGGGCGAGCAGAACCGCATGGACTTGCTCAGTGTCCTCATGCATGAGATGGGTCACTTGCACGGTCACGAGCATGAGGATGAAGGCGTGATGGCCGAAACACTGACGTGCGCGACACGGGTGACGTTACTTGATGCCGCATTCACCGACGCCGACTGGCTCGTGGGCCTACCGTGCCACCGTCTCTCTTTCCGGCACGAGCAACTTCGCCAAGAGGTGATGGGCCGTAACAGGTTGCGTCACTACGCCCGGCAGGAGTCGAACCTGCAACCTATGGCTCCGTAGGCCATTGCTCTATCCAGTTGAGCTACGGGCGCGTTGGATTTTTGCAATATAGGGACCGGCCTCTTGGCTGTCAACCAACCCGGCGCCTTCGGTCCTTTCACCCTCTTTCTTGACAAGAATCGTCAACGATGTGTTCGCGCCGGCGCGGTCGGGCCGATTCTAAGGGCCATGCCGACCGTGCCGCATTTGTCGAAGCTGCACAGGGCGCTTGTCGCGCCGAACATGCCGCCCTCACGAGCGTGAAAACCGTCGAAAACCGCAAGGCAAACGCGGGCTTGCCGCCGCCCTGGGCGATGGAATGGAAAGGGCCAACAAGCCAAGCTTAGGGAGGATGTGCCGTGTTTGCGCGAAAATTGTTCTCGTCAGCGTTGGGTCTGTGGATCACCGCGGCAGGCGGTATGGCGTTCGCACAAGAAGGCGCGCCGGCGCCGACGAGCGCTCCCCTTAACGGAAGAGAGGCGCAGGCGTCGCCCAATCAGCAGACCGCCGATGCCATCGTGCACGCGCTACGGCACAGCGGCCGGCTGCGCGGTTTTCGCATCGACGTATCGTTCGCCGGCGGTGTCGCGGAACTCACCGGTCAAGTGACCGACGCCGCCCAGCGCCAGGAAGCCATCCAGATCGCCCAAGGCGTGAACGGCGTCCGCACCGTGCGCGACCGCTTGACGGCGCTCGATGGCAGCGTGCAACCCGCCCAAGCCAGCATCCCAGGGTTCGCGCAACAGAACCCAGGGCTTGATCGCGGCTTCCAAGCGCCCATGCCGGGCAAGATGCCGCAAGACCCCGTATCGATCATGCCAGTGATGCCCGGCCCGAACCATGGCATGCAACCCCCGCCGTTGCCGCCTTACGCTTGGCCCACCTACGCGCCGTACAACAACTATTCGCGCGTCGCCACTCCCAACTTGTATCCCTACGAAGCCTGGCCGTTCATCGGTCCCATGTATCCCTTCCCGAAAATCCCGCTCGGTTGGCGCTCGGTATCGCTGACCTGGCAAGACGGCTACTGGTGGTACGGCCGTGAAGCGACGGGCCATGACTGGTGGCGGATTCGGTATTGGTAACCGTTTGCGGCTTTGCAATGCAACGTCTCCGCAAGATGCTCAGTCACGACAACAGCCGACCCCGAGGTCGGCTGTTTTTTTATGGTCTCATTTGGCAAGGTCAATCGCATCCTGGGAGGCGCGAGCGCGAAACCGCCAAGCGGTGTACAAGTCGCGTGGCGCGGCAGGTGTCTGCAGACTGTTTGAGCACTAAAATCGAAATCGGGCCTGGGAACCCAATCCCCGGCCCGTTCGCTCTATCCGTGCCCATCCGTGCTATCCGTGGTTGAGAATCTAACTCGCCGCCCGGATATCCGCCAATTCCTCCTTGACTGCGGCGTAATGGCTCGGCTCCATCGTGAAGCTCGCCGTCCCGCTGGTGAAGTTACGCAGCTCGCTGGTGTAGCCGAACAATTCCGCCAAGGGCACATAGGCGTGCACCATGCAGCGGCCTTTGTCCAGGCTGCTGTTGAGGATTTCGCCGCGGCGACGACTGACGTCGCGCGTGAGGTCGCCCAGGTATTGCCCAGGCGCGTGCACGACCACGTTCATAATCGGCTCGAGAATGATCAAACCGGCCATGGCCTGCGCGTCGCGGAAGCTTTCCAGAGCCGCCAGCTTGAACGTATCCGCCGAGCTATCGACTTCGTGGTGCTTGCCGTCGAGCAGCGTGGCGCGCACGTCCACTACCGGGAACTTGTACTTGGCCCCCTTTTGGCAGCCTTGGCGGAAGCCGTGTTCCACCGACGGAATGTACTCGGTCGGCACCGCGCCGCCGAAGATCTCGTCGACAAAATACAGGTTATTGGGATCGGGCTTTTCCCCTTCGGCCTCCTGCTCGGCGGCCAGCTCCTCGGTCTGCTTCTTGGTCAACGGCTCGTAACGCATTTTGATGACGGCGTACTTGCCCCTGCCGCCCGTCTGCTTGATGTAGCGGGTTTCAAACTCGACCTTCTTGGCCAGCGTTTGGCGATAGGCGACCATAGGCTTGCCGACCTCGACCGCGACGCTATGGTCGCGCAGCAACTTGTGCACCGCCACTTCCAAATGCAATTCGCCCATGCCGCTTAGGATGAGCTGGCTGGTCTCCGCGTCGGTCCGGCAGCGCAGCGTCGGATCGTCGCGCACCATCTTGCTCAGGGCGTCGGCGAGTTTCGTCTCATCGACGTTCTTGGCCGGCGTCAGCGCCTGGCTGATTACCGGATCGGGGAAGCGGATGTCTTCGAGCAGCACCGGCTTGTCGGTGTCGCACAGCGTTTGGCCCGTCGCGGTATTCTTCAATCCGACGACGGCGACGATCTCGCCCGGACCGGCTTTCTCCAGGCGGTCGCGGCGATCGCCGAACAGGCGATAAATATGGCTGACGCGCTCCTGCTTGCCGGTGCTGGTGTTGAGGTAGATTTCACCCGGCTTGAGCTCGCCCGAATAAATGCGGACGAAGATCAAGTCGCCATGCTTTTCGCTGACGGTTTTGAAGGATAAGGCCGACACAGGCTCGCCGGCTTCGGGCTTGCGCTCAGTTTCTTCCTTGGACTTAGGGACGATGCCGCGCACCGGGGGCCGGTCCGACGGCGACGGTAGATAGTCGCGGACGGCGTCGAGCAATAGCCGCACGCCGTGATACTCTTTAGACGAACCGCAATGGACGGGCGTGAGCCGGCCGGAGAGCGTGCCCAGGCGCAAGGCCTTCTTGATCATCTCTTCCGAGATTTCCTGGCCTTCGAGGATCGCTTCAACAAGCTCGTCGCAGGCGTGCGAAGCGGCGTCGAGCAGCTTTTCGCGCCAGAGTTGCGCGTCGGCCATATAGGCTGCGGGAATGTCAGTCCACTCATACTTCATGTGCGCGGGATCGTCCTTGTCCTGCAGCCAGAACTTCATGCGGACCAGGTCGATGATGCCTTCGAAGTTCGAACTTTGGCCCGCCGGAATGGTGCAGACCGCGGGCGTGATGGACAGCTTCTCTTCCATCTGCTTGATGACGTCGTAAAAGTCCGCGCCCATGCGGTCGAGCTTGTTGACGAAGGCCAGGCGCGGCACGCCGTGGCGATTGGCCTGGTGCCAGACGGTTTCCGATTGCACTTCGACGCCGCCCACCGCGCAGAACACGCCCACGGCCCCGTCCAAGACGCGCAGGCTCCGCTCGACCTCGGCGGTGAAATCGACGTGGCCGGGAGTATCGATCAGCGTGATGCGCGTATCGCCCCATTCGAGCGAGACGGCGGCGCTATTGATGGTGATGCCCTTGGCTTTTTCCAAAGGATCGAAGTCGGTGGTGGTGTTGCCGTCATCGACATCGCCGGACTTGTGCTTGGAGCCGCCGAAGTACAGGATGCGCTCGGTGGTCGTGGTCTTGCCGGCGTCCACGTGCGCGATGATGCCGATGTTGCGAATGTCCTCTAACATTGGTACGTCACTAAAAACAAAAACCACCCGGCGGCTGGAACCCATATCCAGCGCCCGTGGCGTTGGTCAACTTTGGACTGTTGGGTTATGTGCCAGGTTCAGGGCAAAGCCCTGCTTATGCACTCAGGAGAGTCAATCGAAGTACAGTCCGACGGGTCGCGTCCGCTTTGGAAGCGAGTTCATTATTTTAATGTAGTGTGTAAAAAAGGCCAGTGCAGCCGTGAAA
>JAKEHV010000592.1 GCA_022614915.1 Gemmataceae bacterium
GACGTCTTTCCATTTCGCGCAGGGCGCAAAGAAGGTGAGGGAATCATGCCCCCGGAAACCGGCAAGATCGTTTTCTTCATGGTCGTCTTGGCCGCCGCGGTTGTGGCGGGAGGCTATTACAGCATACTCGCCGCGCACTATTTCCTCACCATTATCGAGCACACCGGCGCAGGCGCGGACGAAATTCGATTCCCCAACGATCCGGTATTCGACTACATCACCAAACCCTTTTATCTCATTGGACTGTGCCTGGTCTGGATCGTCATCGGCTGGCTGATTCTGGTGAACGTCAATCCCGACTTCGCCCGCAGCCTCGGCGGCGTGGCCGCTTTGCTCGCAGGAGTCTTCTGGCTGATGTTTCCCGTTAGCTTGTATTCCAGCATGAGCGCCCAAAGCCAGTATGCCATCGTCTATCCGCCCCTTCTTGGACAATTGCTGCAACGGCCCGGCGGTCTCGTTCTCTTCTACTTGGCAACGCTGCCGCACGTCGCCGCGCTGGTCGTACTCGTTTTCGTCTCGCTCTTCTGGCACTTTTTGCTTGTGCCATTGGCGGCGGCCGTGCTGGCGGCGCTCTTGCTCATGCACGCGCGCGTCCTGGGCCGTTTTGCCTGGCTGATCGGCTTTCTCACACCGGTAAAAGAAGAGGTGGAAGTGAAAAAGCTCCCCGAAGTGTACAACCTGCCCCAACCCGACGCGGGCGCGGACGAGCCGAGTGCGGAGGAATCGTTGCCTGAAACAAATACGCCCGCTGAACCGGGAGAAGTGGACGATGAATGGGCGGCGGTGCAGAATCCGTACGGCATCATGTCCGAGGAGCAAGCCAAGAAGTCCTATGCGAAAAAGCGCAAGACATCTTCCCGTCCTGCGGCGCGCAAAACGAGTGAGGCGGACAGCGGCGACGGCTACAAGGTCAGCGCGGCCACGGAGTCGCCCAACAAGGTGCCGCTCGAAGTCTTCCTGCGGCCCGAAAAAACAAAACAGGACATGCCGCCCGCCGAAGGCCATTGGCTGTTTTTCGCCGGCAACTACGCTTTTCCGTTCTACCCGCACAGCCTGAAGCCCTTTTGTTACCTGACGATTCTCGGCTTTTTCTTTCTCTGTTGCCTGAGGGCTCTCGTGTACACTTTTCCGGGTTGAATTGTTAGTATTCGATAACAAGCAAGCGGGCAGCCGATTGAATTAATGGGACCGAGGCGACTTTTCACTTTTCGGCCTATGCACCAATGTGAAAAGTGGGTGGCTATTTGCTGCCGCAACTTGATTCGTAAAATAGAGTTGCGTAGTTTCAACTCGCATTTCACCTTTTTGGCATTTGAAAATGTACGCCGGGGCGTTACTTGACCCGAAAACGTGTTGGTACGGAACCTCTGACGGTTCGGAATTCAAGTCTAATAACCCACCGCATAGCCGTCTTTGCGATACTCCGACGCGCCGTGCAGCATGCCGGTGCGCGGGTCGATCAGGATCGCCTGGTAGCCGCCCGAGTTCGAGGGTACGCCGGCAACCTGGTGCCCGCGCCGCAATAGCTCGGTAACGACGGCGGCGGGGAGGCCGCGCTCAGCTTTGATGGTACCGCCGTCCTTGTCGCCCTTTTTGCCGGTGGGCGTGGGCGAGCCGACGTGCTCGACACGCGGCGCATCGCCCGCTTCCTGCACGTTCATGCCGAAGTCGATCAAGTTGACCAATACCTGCACGTGCCCCTGCGCTTGCATGTCGCCGCCCATGACGCCGAAAACCAGCCACGGCTGGCCGTCTTTAGTCACCATGGCCGGGATGATGGTGTGGAACGGCCGTTTGTGCGGTTCCAGACGATTGAGGTGTTTGTCGTCGAGGGCGAACAAGTTGCCGCGATTTTGCAGCGCGAAGCCCAACTCCGCTGGCGCATGATGTGAGCCGAAGCCGTGGAAGTTGCTTTGGATGAACGACACGCAGTTGCGGTCCTTGTCCACGACGCACAAATAGACCGTATCTGCCTGCGCAAGCTTAGGATCGCCGGCGGGATGGTCGGTTCGGGCTTTTTCCATGTCGATCAGTTTGCGGCGTTTCTCGGCGTACGGCATCGAGAGCAGCTCGGCCGTCGGCAGTTTCACGAAATCCGGATCGGCGTAGAAGCGGGCCCGATCCGCGTACGCCAGCTTTTTCGCTTCCACGAAGAGATGCCAATAGTCGGCGGAATTCGGGCCCAGCTTCTTAAGGTCGTAGCCGCTGAGGATGTTGAGCATTTGCAGAACGGCGATTCCTTGTCCCGGCGGCGGCAGTTCCCAGACCTCGTAACCGCGATAGTTAGCGCTTACGGGATCGACCCAGGTGCTGGTGTGGTTGTGCAAGTCCTTTAATGTAAACAGACCGCCGTTTTTGTCGGAGTAAGCGACAATCTCCTTGGCCACGCGGCCCTTGTAAAAAGCGGCCGCTCCTTCCGTGGCGATTTCGCGATAGACGCGGGCCAAAGCCGGATTCTTGAATACGTCGCCAAGCTTGGGCGGCTTGCCATTCGGAAAATACACTTGCGCGGTATCGGGAATCTTCAAGAGTTTGTCTTGCTTCTTGGTCCACTGCTCGGCGATTACTTCGCTGACCGGAAAGCCTTGCTCGCCGTAGTCGATGCCGGGCGTCAGGATATCCGTCATGGGCAGCTTGCCGAACTTCTTGTGCAGCTCTTCCCAGCCGGAGACGCAGCCAGGCACAGACCAGGTCAGCGGGCCGTACTCCGGGATCTCTTTAAGTCCCTTGTCCGCGAAGAGGGCGCGCGTCGCTTTATAGGGCGACCGGCCGCTGGCGTTGAGGCCGTAGAGCTTCTTGGTCTTGGCGTCCCAGACGATGGCGAACAGGTCGCCGCCGATGCCGCACGACATGGGCTCGACCAGGCCGAGCATGGCGTTGACGGCAATGGCGGCATCCACCGCGGTGCCGCCCTTGCGCAAGACGTCGAGCCCGACCTGCGCCGCCAGCGGCTGACTGGTGGCGACCATGCCGTTGGGCGCCATGACGACCGAACGGCCCGTCTGGTACGGCTGCGGCGTGAGGCGAACACCAATTGGGCGATCCTGGCCGCCCGCATGGGAAACGATGGCAACGAGGAACAGGCCGGCCAGCAGAATGAAGAGCTTGCACATGTTGCGGTCCTTCGGGTGTTTCGTCTGAGGCTAACGCACGGTGAGCGAGAAGCAAGAGGATTCCGGAACTGCCATTCGCACATCGAAGGCGCGACATTTCCTGAATTGCGAAGAAGCGTCCGGAACTGTAGAATCCTTCTGAACGGAGTTATCATGAGTCAGGTCCTATCCGCGACATTTGAAGACGGCGTCTTGAAACCCGAAGGGAAACTGAACCTCCCGCCTGGAACGAAGGTTCGTCTCACTCTCGACGTGTGGACCGCGACGCCAGCGCAGGAAGACTGCGATGAACTTGACCGACTTTGTAATGAGATCCCAATCGATTCGGGTGAGCGTTTGAGTCGGGATCAATTGCATGAACGCCGTTGACACGAATGTACTCATCTATCGATTGGATCGACACGACCTCATCAAGCAAGCGAAGGCCCGCGCGCTCGTGCGTCGTTTGACTTCCGACCCGACGCCGACCGTCTTGCTTTGGCAAGTGCTCGGCGAACTTGTTCGGCAACTACGCTACTGGCAGGACAAGGGACAAATTAACCGGCAAGGCGTGCTGCGTTATGCCTCGGCAGTTCGAAAGTCATTTCCTCTTTTGATGCCGACTCCAAATGTTCTTGACCACGCGCTCGACTTATCCGCGCGGTTCAGCCTTTCACATTGGGACAGCGTGCTCTTAGGAGCTTGCAAGGAAGGTGGTGTCACAACGCTATACACCGAAGACATGGGCGCTCCCGTCAATTTCGATGGAATTCAACTTGTCAATCCCTTTTGACGGTTGGCATTTGTATCAAAAGCACGGCTTTCGGCGCCTTTTTGATAAGATAATCAGCATCCTCCCAAGGGCTGCGCCAGCGAGGCAAAGTCCTCACTACTCGGTATGAAGTAGTGAGAAGCCGGACTGGAGTTTGCCGAGATCACACCATGAGTGCTTCTCGTCTTTCCTTGCCCCTTTGGCAAGAAACCTACGCCGCCCCATTGGCGCCCACGTCGCGCCGCGAGATGGCAGCGCGCGGCTGGGATTGTGTCGACGTGGTCTTTGTCACCGGCGACGCCTATGTGGACCATCCCAGCTTCGCAATGGCCATTCTGCATCGCGTGCTGGAGAGCGCGGGTTTTCGCGTGGCGATGCTCAGTCAGCCCGACTGGCGCTCGTGCGGGCCGTGGCGCGAATTCGGCCGGCCGCGGTTGTTCTTTGCGGTCAGCGCCGGCAACATGGACTCACTCATCAACCATTACACTGCCAATAAGAAAATCCGCAACGACGACGCCTACTCGCCGGGCGGCCGCATCGGCCTCAGGCCGGACCGGGCCACGCTGGCTTATTGCCATCGCGCCCGTGAGGCTTTCCCCGGCGTGCCGATCATTGCCGGCGGCGTCGAGGCGTCCCTGCGCCGCCTCGCCCATTACGACTACTGGAGCGAGACCGTCCGCCGCTCCATCCTGCTCGACGCCAAGGCTGACTTGTTGGTGTACGGCATGGGAGAAAACGCGATCGTCGAGATTGCCCGCAGATTGGCAGCAGGGCAGACGGTGAAGGATTTGCGCGATATGCGCGGCATCGCCTATGCGATGGGCGCGAAGGAATCGGCATCTCTCTTGGCGCACTCAGAAATCGGACCCGACAAAGGACGTTTAATCCCGAGCGCCAAACAAGAGCCTGAGGTGCTGTTGCCTTCATTTGGTGCGGTAAAAGCTGACAAACTCTGGTTCGCCGCAGCGACACGGCTCATTCACATCAACACCAATCCATTCAACGCGAGGACGCTGGTTCAGTTCCAAGATCGTGAGGCAGTCGTTGTGACACCGCCCACGCTGCCCATCTCCGAGGCCGAGATGGACCGCATCTATGACCTGCCGTATTCGCGCAGGCCGCATCCTTCCTACAAGGAGCCGATTCCCGCCTACGAAATGATCAAAGATTCGGTCACGATTATGCGCGGCTGCTTCGGCGGCTGCACGTTTTGCTCGATCACCGCGCATCAGGGCCGGATCATTCAGTCGCGCTCGCAGGAATCCGTTTTGAAAGAAGTGCGCAAAGTCGCCGCCGACCCCGAATTCAAAGGCATCATCAGCGACGTGGGCGGCCCGACCGCGAACATGTACGAAATGCGCTGCACGCGGCCCGAGGTCGAGGCCATCTGCAAGCGGCTTTCCTGCGTCCATCCCACGATCTGCAAACTCTTGGGCACCGATCACGCCCCGCTGGTCGAATTGCTCAAGAAGGCCCGCGCCGAGCCCGGCATCTGCAAAGTGCTCGTCAGCAGCGGCATCCGCATGGACCTGGCCCAATTGTCGCCGGATTACCTCAAGGAGTTGACGGCGCACCACGTTGGCGGGCATCTCAAAGTCGCGCCCGAGCACACCGACACGCACGTCTTGCGACTCATGAAAAAACCGGAAAACAGCAACTTCGAAAGCTTTGCCGATGCATTCCGCACAGCGTCTAACCAGGCAGGCAAGCCGAAACAGTACTTGGTCCCGTACTACATCGCCAGCCACCCCGGATCGGACCTGCATGCCATGATCGAGTTGGCCGTGTTCCTCAAGCGCAACGGCTACCGGCCTGATCAGGTGCAGGATTTTATTCCCGCGCCTTTTGACATCGCCACGGCACTTTACTACACTGGAATCGACCCGTTCACCAAGCAGGAAGTCTATGTCGCCAAGGGACTTCGGGACCGAAAGATGCAACGCGCCCTGATGCAATTTTTCAAGCCAGAAAATTGGTTTACCGTGCGGGAAGCTCTGATCGAGGCCGGACGGCAGGACCTTATCGGCTCGGGCTGCGATTGCCTGATCCCTGCTCAGCCGCCGAAGGAATGCATCGAGGCGCGCAGGCGTCGGGCCAATGACGCGGACCATTACCACAGCGTCGCCAACCCGGCGAAAGGCGAGGAACCTGGGGAGCGGGGCCTGCCGAACCAGGGCTACCGGCCTGGGCGAAAGACAGCGCGCCGCCAGGATAAGAAAGGCAAACGGAAAGGCGGCGGTAGGCCGAAGCAAGATTGAGAGTGGTACTCACGGCCGGACTCGAACCGGCACGCCCGGAAAGGGCAACAGATTTTCTTACCAGCTACGGTTTTCACCGCCGCCTTCCGGCGTTTGTGGTCTGGACTATCCCTTCACCCTGGCGAAGCCGCTGTAGGTGCTGCCCGTCTAGTCTCTACACCTTCCCGTTGCCGGGCTTGGCTCGGGATTGCCATGTGACAGGTTTCCCCGAGTTTGAGCAGTTCTGCATCCGGGGTTTCCCC
>JAKEHV010000593.1 GCA_022614915.1 Gemmataceae bacterium
GGAAGAGCTCAACATCCTGCGCTACTTGATTTCTTACATCGACGACCGGGGATACCTGTCCACGACGCTCGAGGAAGTCGCGCGCGGCCTGGAGGGAACTGTCTCGATCGAAACCCTGGAGCAGGCCCTGTTGCGCATTCAGAAACTCGATCCGCCGGGCGTCGGGGCGCGCGACTACAAAGAATGCTTGCTCCTGCAGGTGACCCCGGAAATGCTCCACAAGGAGCTGGTCAAGGCGCTCATCCGCGATCACTTCGAGGACATTCAGCACAACCGCCTGCCGGTGATTCAGAAACGGACAGGGTTCGATCTGGAGACCATCCAGGAAGCCATTGAAGTTCTCAAGCACCTCAACCCGAAACCCGGCAACCAGTTCTCCGACGAACACATTCCATACGTCGTGCCGGACATCGCCGTCGACCGGACGGAAGCCGGCGAATACGAGGTGAAGCTGCTTGACGACTGGACGCCGCCATTGTTCATCAGCCCGCGCTACATCCAGCTCTATCGCGACAAGGCGGCCGACCCCAAGGCGAAGGAGTTTCTCAAACGCAAGATTCAATCCGCGCAGTGGCTGATCGAAGCGATCGAGCAGCGCCGCAGCACACTCGCCAAGGTCACCAAGGCGATCATTAAGCATCAGCGGGCGTTCCTCGACAAGGGCCCGGAGCACATCGAGCCGCTCAAGATGCAACAGATCGCCGATCTGGTGGGCGTGCACGTCACAACGGTGAGCCGGGCCGTCGACGACAAATGGGTGCAGACGCCGCGCGGCATCTTTCCGCTCAAACGCTTCTTCGGCGGCGGCACGCAGACGACGACCGGCGAGGAGGTGGCCTGGGAGACCATCAAGCAGAAGCTGCTGGAAATCGTCGGCAGCGAAGACAAGTCCAACCCCCTCTCCGACGAAGACCTGGTCGCCAAGCTCGCCGAGGCCGGCTACCCCGTCGCCCGGCGCACGGTCACCAAATACCGCAAGATGCTGGGCATTCAGTCGTCGCGGCAACGGAAGGTGTGGACACAGTAGGTCGACAAAGGGCAGGGAATGACCAGGACGCTTGCCACCAGCGACAACGCCTTGTCCGAGCTTTCCCGTCAGGAAGCTATTATTCGCGAGGGCGGCGGCCCAGGCGCCATCGGGCGTCAGCATCAAAAAAAACGCCTGACTGCCCGCGAACGCATCGCCCGTCTGATCGATCCCAAGTCTAACTTTTTCGAGCTTGGTCTTTGGGCCGCCTGGAACATGTACCAGGAATGGGGCGGCGCGCCTTCCGCCGGCGTCGTCACCGGCATCGGCATCGTCATGGGCCGGCGCGTAATGCTCGTGGCCAACGACGCAACGGTCAAGGCCGGCGCCTTTTTCCCCATGACCGCCAAGAAGGTCCTGCGCGCCCAACGCATCGCCCTCGACAATCGCCTTCCCCTGATCTACCTCGTGGACAGCGCCGGCGTCTTTCTCCCATTGCAAGACGAGGTCTTTCCCGACGAGGACGACTTCGGCCGCATCTTCCGCAACAACGCCGTCATCTCCGCCGCGGCCATTCCGCAGTTCGCCGCCATCCTGGGCAATTGCGTCGCCGGCGGCGGCTATCTCCCGGTCCTGTGCGACAAGCTGCTCATGACCGAAGGCAGCGGTCTCTATCTGGCCGGTCCGGCGCTCGTCAAGGCCGCCATCGGTCAGACCGTATCCCACGAAGATCTCGGCGGCGCCCACATGCACGCTGCCGTCAGCGGCACCATCGATTTTCGCGAACCAGACGAGGCGTCCTGCCTGGAACGCCTGCGCCGGCTGGTGGACACGCTGCCCATTGACCCGCAACACGTCAACTTCGACACGCCTTCCGGGCGCCGGGCCGAGGATAGCGCCACAGTGTTCGCCGAATCGTCGCGCCAGGAATATGACATGCGCGATCTTCTACCCTGCATCCTGGACAAGGCGCCCTTCGACGAGTACAAGGCGGAGTTCGGTCAAACGCTGGTGTGCGGCTACGGGCGTTTGGGCGGCGTGCCGGTGGGCATCGTGGCCAATCAGCGCAAGCGCGTGAAGCTGCCCAACGGGTCGCTGCAGTTCGGGGGAGTGATCTACGTTGACGCCGCGGACAAGGCCGCCCGTTTCATCATGGATTGCAACCAGGCGCGCGTGCCTTTGGTTTTTCTGCAGGACGTCAACGGCTTCATGGTGGGCCGCGATTCGGAGCAGGCGGGCATCATCCGCGCCGGCGCCAAGCTGGTCAACGTCATTGCCAACAGCGTCGTGCCCAAGCTGACGGTCATCCTGGGCGGATCCTTCGGGGCAGGCAACTATGCTCTGTGCGGCAAGGCGTTTGATCCGCGTTTTGTTTTCGCCTGGCCCAGCGCGAAATATGCCGTCATGGGCGGGGAGCAGGCTGCCAGCACGCTTCTGGACATCACGGTCAGCGCTCTGAAACGTCAAGGGCACGATCCCGATGCCGCCGAGCTGGACGAGCTGCGCCGCAAGGTCGAGGCCAGCTACCAGGAGCAGACCGACGTCCGCTACGCCGCCGCCCGGTTGTGGATTGAAAAGATCATCGAGCCGGCACAGACGCGCTCGGTCCTCTTAGAGGCGCTGGCTGTCGCGACCCGACACGACGAC
>JAKEHV010000594.1 GCA_022614915.1 Gemmataceae bacterium
CAAGAAGCGCGATGAATCGAGCAAACAATGGGACGTGAAAAAGGAAACCGGCTTACGCGTTCTCAAGCAGGAAGTGGTCAACGTCGAGTATTTTCGAGATATTCAGCCGATTTTGCATAGAAGTTGTGTCGCGTGTCACTCGGCGCGAGCGCGAAACGATAAGTCTCCCCTCGCCCCTGAGTTGAGAGGGGTTGGGGGTGAGGGGTCGCCTGCTGGCAACCTTGATTTGGACGCGGATCACGAACTGGTCCAACGTGGTTCCGAAGGCAAGTTCCCGGGCACGTTTTATCGTTTGGCATTGGACGAAGGCGCCAAGTTTGGCCATAAGCCTTCCGGCTGGGACAGCTGGGGCTATCCCAATGCTTCACGCTACATTCGCAAGTTCCAATCCCGCCGCAGTTTGCTCGTTTGGAAAATCTTCGGCGACCGGCTCGACGGCTTCTCGAACGACGATCATCCTTCGGAGTCGAAGCCCGGCGCGCGTGATCTTGTCTGGAAGGGAAAACCGGCGGACGTGGCCAAGCTCAAGCAGCGTTTTGATCTGGATTACCAGGGTCCGCAAATGCCGCCGCCCGATGCGATCGCCTCAGGTTTGGTCAAGCCGCTCAGCGACGAGGACAAACGCACGATCGTGCGCTGGATCGACTTGGGCTGTCCGATTGACTTGGATTACGACACCAAAAGTCCCGACAAGACCGGCTATGGTTGGATGCTCGACGACAATAGGCCGATTTTGACGATGACGACCCCGCTGTCCGGACGGCAAGCGAAGCTCACGCACATTGTCTTAGGCATGCACGATTATTACAGCGGTCTGGATACGCGCACGTTGCGCGTGGAAGCGGACTTTGCCATCGACGGCTTCGCCGCGGGCGAAAACCTGGCGAGTGAATTCTACCAAACAGCACAAGGCGTGTGGGAGTATGCCTTACAGCAGCCCATCGACTCATTGCGGACCGGAATATTGACGGTGCACGTGAAGGATCGGCAAGGCAACGTGTCCCGCATCGAGAGAAGATTCAGCATCGGCAAGTAGATGGAGAGTGGAGCGCGGAGAGTGAAGCGCACTCTACTCTCCGCGCTCCACTCTCCACTCTCTTCTCTCCGCGCTCCGCGCTTCGCGCTAATCTGGCGGGGATATTTCCAACACCTCGAAACGCACAGTGCCCATGGGGACTTGGATTTCGGCAACCTCCCCCACCTTTTTGCCCAATAGGCCCGCGCCGATGGGGCTGTTGGTCAGGATCTTGTTGGTTTCGTAGTCTTCTTCGCCGTTGCCGACAAGAATGAAGACTTCCTCTTCCGCAAGGTCGAGGTCCTTGACCCTGACTTTGGCGCCAAAGACGACCGTGTCGGCGGGAAAGTTGTTCTTGTCGATGAAATAGGCGCGGGCCAGCTTGTCCTTAAGTGCGTCGATCTTGGCTTGAAGGATGCCTTGGTCTTCGCGGGCCGCATGGTATTCGGCGTTCTCGGACAGGTCGCCCATGTCACGAGCCGTGGCGATTCTTCGGGCCACAGCGATCATCTCCGCGTTCTGCATCCGATCCAGGTCCGTCTTGAGCTTGTCGTATCCTTCCCGAGTCATGGGAATGCGCTCGACTGACATGAGTTTCACTCCTTTGACGCGTGGGAGGAGGCCTTCGCGCCCACTCGCCAGACAGCCTGTCTGTCCCACACGTGGACAATCCAAAAGAAACACAAAACCGCAGTCGTGCTTGGAGCGTTGGCCCCGCGTCAGGACTGCGGAATCGTGTGTACCGTTCCGTGAAACTATAGCCTATGAAAAGTCCCCCCGGAAAGTAAAGAGCGCTTATCCCCTCCAGCCTGCCCGCTTGCCGTGCCATTTAGAATGAAGACTGCGATCGCCCCGCGACGATGCGGGTAAGAGTCAGAGCCCTTGGAAACTTCTCTTGCGACGTCTCCTCTTCAGTCTGGCTTGTCTGGCCGCTCCTGTGCCCGGGGCGCGTACCGCCGACCTCGACGGGCTGGCCGCGCTTTTGCGTCCCGTCATTCTTGATTCCCTCCCGAATCCCCTATACGAAAAGCGCGACAACTGGGGGCACACGTCCTTGGCGCCGAGTCAACTCCGCTGGGATGGAGTGCGCCCGGTCGTCGTCAAGAAGCCGAAAAACGACGGCACGTGGCGTCACTTGAAGGTCAGCGCGGCCAACGCCGCCGGCAGCTTTCTTTTTCAGCTGAAGGATTTCCAAACCAAAGACGCCAATCGGCAGACTTTCACGGCTCACGTCGCGCTCGACGTGCTCGTCGAATTTCGTCAACAAGTCCGGGAATCCGGCGTCCGGCTTTACAGCGGACACGTCACAGCGCGGGCGCGCGTCTACGGGCATTTCTACTGCGAAAACCAATTGCGCTTCGAGCGAAATGCGAAGTCTTTCGTGCCGGACGCTGTCATGCGCCTACGCGTCGTCCGAGCAGAAGTGGGCTATCACAATTTGCGAGTCGAGCATCTGGCCGGGATCGGCGGCTCGGGCGCGCGCCTCTTGGGCGAGGCATTGCACGATGCGCTCAACCAATGGCGGCCGTCCTTGGAGCGCCGACTAATGGAGAAGGCCAACACGGCGGTTGTCAAGGCCGCCGACACGCGCGAAATACGCTTGAGCCTGGACAAACTGCTCAAAACCAAGTAGTGGCCGCGGGGCGGACCAGCCTGACCGTCCGGACTGCGCGTCTAATCCCAGACATAACTGTCCCTCGCTTGCGCGTCGAGCTGGTGTTATAATGACGCGAACAGGCACCGAGCGCGCAGCGGTCATTGCCGATGGCTTTACAACCACCGCTAATATCGCACGCTGAAGCACGCCGACGGTTGCGGCGGGTCACCAAACTGGCACGGGCCCTTCGTGGGACGCGTCGAATACCGGCACCTGAACAGCACAACTGGCGGAGCGCAATTTGGTTTGTCAACAAACGTCGAACAGGATCTATTAGTAGTCGATGCCCAAGCTTTTCAGCGCGATGCCGATCCCAGCGATTTTTCGCTCGAGGCCATCATCGCTCATGAGCGCGGCCATCAATTGTTGGCGCGGCGGCCGATCCTGAGTCGAATGACGGCGAGTGGAATCAGCCCCGTTTCCGAGGAGATCCTGGCGTCGCTACTTGGTTCAATCATCGCGGCCAAGAATAAGGATCGGCGAGACCTGTTTGCCAAGGCTGTGGTCGAAGCGGTTACGCACGGCATGAATGCCGAGCATGCTGTGGCGGTGTTGCACGAACTGCGCGGGAATCTGGAGAAAACTCTATGATGGGAATGAAGAAACTCAGCGAAATTGACAATGAACTCCGCGCGGCAATTCGCGCGAAGAAAGGCAAGATCAAGTCCTGGCTCGACGGGAAATTGGCTAAGCTCTCCCCGGACGAAAAACGCGATCCCAGGGTCGTCGAAGACCTGCTGTGGATTCGCGACGAACTACGCGCCCTCAGCGACGGAAAGAAATCAAAACCCAAGAAAAAGTCTCGCCGCATCACTCCTTCGGCATCTCCTTGATCCAATCCCGCACCAGGCGCACGGCCAATTCATCCACAACGCGCGAGCTGATGTGCGGCATGCGCCCCAACCCGGTCATGTCCATACGGTGCAAGACAATGGACTTTTCCGGATGGCCTGGGACCAGAAGCTTGGCGTCCTTGACGCCGAAGTTGCCATGCGCCGGCGGCACATGGACAATGCCCATTTCCTTCAACGGGAGGGTGGCCATCAGCTTGAATTCAGCGTTGCCGCCGCCCCATTTGATGTGGCAGTGCGCGCAATTGGAATGCAGATACGAGCGCGCCCGCTGTTCAACGGGCAGTGAGTTGTCATGGAAATCAGCCAGCTTCGGCAATTGCGCCGGCGGCATGGGCAGGGGTTTCGAGAACACGCCAATGTGCTCGAGTGTGGCGAGTTGGTTGGCGATGACCCCGCCATAGTCATGGTCGCGATTCATCTGCATGGTGCTCACGCCCAATGCAAACTTCGCGGCGTTCGTATGGCACAGCGTGCACTCGGCCCGGCTGGGAAAGCGGTAATTCTGCTCGACGACTTTGTCGCCCACTTTGATCTTGAGCAGCTTGTCCGCGCCTTTTTCGTCTAAGAGATCGGCGTCGGTTTGTTCGTCGTTCCAAACGTAGGTATAGCCGCGCCAATACTGGTCGCCGTATTCCTGGGTACCCGGGAATTGCTGGAAGTGCAGGAGGCGCGTCTCCAGCCGCTTGCGGCTTCGCGGATTGCCGCGCTCCATTTCCATGCTGAAGGTCTTCACCAGCACGGTGCCGTCGGGAAAGCGCCATCCGGGCGTCGAGCCGGGCGAGGGCTGCGGGTAAGTGATTTCGTCGAAGCCGATTTGACCGTCGCCGGGGATAGCGAGGTAGCGATCTTTCACGGCGTGGTCGCCCCAGAGCTGGCTGTTGACGGTGTAGGGAATAAGACCCGGTGCGACCTTGTAATCCTTGGTCGAAGCGAAGACGCCGGTTTGGCTCAGCTTCTTGGGAAACGGCGCTTGTGGCTCGGCAGGTGGCGCCTTCACGAGTTGATGAATCCGCCCGCCGGTGAAATCGACGAAGTAGAGCTCGCCGTCGGCGTCCTGCGCCCAGGTGATGATGCGAAAGGTCGTGCGGGCAAGTTCATAATTAACATAATCCCACACCTCGAATTTGTGCTCATACCGCCGCACTCGCCAGATCCGGCCGGTGTCGAAGTCGCCATAGATGTATTGCCCCTGGAATTCCGGCAACCGCCTGCCGTGGTAGACAAACCCACCGGTGATGGAACGGAAGTCGGAGTGCGAATGCTCGACGACCGGCTTGAGTATCGGCGTCGGCCCCTTCTTGCGTTCGGGGCGGAAGTCGTGAGTGCCTTCCATGACGCTCCAGCCGTAGTTGCCGCCCTTTTCGATTTTGTAGATCATCTCCCACAAGTCCTGGCCGACTTCGCCGCCCCAGCAGTCGCCGGTCTTGCGGTCAAAGCTAAAGCGCCACAGTTGCCGCAGGCCATAGGCCCAGATTTCTGGGTGAGCGTCTTTCATGTTGACGAAGGGATTGTCCTTTGGAATCCCATACGCCTTTCCCGGCGGCGGGTTATCGATGTCAATGCGAAGCATCTTGGCGAAGATGCTCGAAAGGTTCTGGCCGATGACGAGCTCGTCGGCGATGCCGGAGCCGTCGCCAGTCACGATGTAAAGATAGCCATCGGGTCCGAACTTGAGGCAGCCGCCGTTGTGGCCACCGTTGGGCCATTCAATAATGATCTTTTCCGACATTGGATCGGCCACGGGCGGAACCCCCTTGACCGTGAAGCGCGACACGCGCGTCCCGTTCGGCAAGCCCTCCTTCTCCG
>JAKEHV010000117.1 GCA_022614915.1 Gemmataceae bacterium
GAAGCCGCCGCCTCGATGCGCTACCTGCGCGCCTTGCGCAAACTCCGCGATTTGATGACGCCTCCCGGCGATTCTCTCGGCTAAGATACATCTTGAGTGTTGAAT
Organism: Gemmataceae bacterium; assembly: GCA_022614915.1. Lineage (GTDB taxonomy): Bacteria > Planctomycetota > Planctomycetia > Gemmatales > Gemmataceae > JAKEFD01. Next base: position 106 of record JAKEHV010000117.1, read on the forward strand.
CCGCGCCCTGGGGTGGCATGCCTTGGCGGATCGTGTGCAAGCACAGCGAACCCCGGACCAGCACCGCCAAGGCATGCGGAACGCCACGTACCTGGCGCTTCCGCATGCTTTCGCCGTGCTGGTTCAGGGCTTGTTCCGGTTGCAAGGGATCGGCGAAAGCATGCCACCCAACGTTTTGCAGAAGCGCCACGCACTTGGCGCTTCAGCATGCTTTCGCCGTGCTGGTTCAGGGCTTGTTCTCGTTGTCAGGGATCGGCGAAAGCATGCCACCCAACGAAAAATGCGCTTGGTCTGAGTTCGCCGATTGATGTATGGCCGATACGCAACAGCAATACGAGGATCGCGACGCGCGCCTGGCCGGCGTGATCGAGGACATCGCGCAGAAGCGCTGTGATCTCGAGCGTGCTTGCCGCGACCACCCGGAGCTCGCCGACGAGTTGCGGCATCTTTTGGCCATGGGTCAGGTCGTTGATTTTGTCGCGCGGAACAGCGCTTCGACCGTCAGTCCTAATGCTGCCGCCAAACAGACGGTATTCGCCCGCGAGACGTTGCCGCGCAGTTTCGGTTCCTACGAATTGGTCGAGGAATTGGGCCGCGGCGGCATGGGCGTGGTCTATAAGGCCTGGGACAAGGAGCTCAAGCGCTTTGTCGCGCTCAAGATGGTTCTGCGCGGGCAACTGGCATCGGACGCGGATTTGAGCCGATTCCGCAGCGAGGCCCGGGCCGCCGCGGGCCTGGCGCATTCCCATATCGTGCCGGTCTATCAGGTCGGCGAATGCGACGGCCAGGCGTTTTTCTCCATGCAGTATGTCCAGGGCAAGACGCTGTCGGCCATGGTCGCCGAGGGTCCGCTGCCTGCGCGTCGCGCCGCACAGTATTTGGCGCACATCGCCCGCGCAGTCCATCATGCTCACGAAAAAGGCATTCTCCATCGCGATCTCAAGCCAAGCAACGTGCTCGTCGACGACAGCGATCAGCCGCTCGTGGTGGACTTCGGCCTGGCCAAGCGCGTTGAAGGAGACGCAAGCCTGACAGGAACGGGCGCGATCTTGGGCACGCCGTCGTACATGGCGCCCGAGCAGGCGGCCGGCGCCGGCCTGGCCACGCCCGCGACGGATGTCTATAGCCTGGGCGCGATCCTGTATGAACTACTCACGGGCCGGCCGCCCTTTCTGGCCGCCACTGCCGTCGATACCTTGCTCTTGGCGCGCTCGGAAGAGCCGGTGCGGCCGCGCCTTTTGAATCCGCGCATTGACCTCGACCTGGAACTTATTTGCCGCAAGTGTCTGGAGAAACGGCCGCAGCATCGCTACGCCAGCGCGGCGGTCCTGGCCGATGATTTAGAGGCGTTTCTGCACGGCGAACCCGTGTCGGCGCGGTCGAGCAGCCTGGTCTATTTCGTGACCCGGTTGTTTCGCGAGACGCACCACGCGCCGGTGCTCGAGCACTGGGGCCTTTTGTGGATTTGGCACAGCGTGAAAATCACGCTTTTGTGCGCCGCCACGAGCGCGCTGTACGCCGCCGGCCTGCGCAGCCATTGGCCGTACCTTGGCATGTGGAGCGTCGGCCTCGTGCTGTGGGGCATCATCTTCTGGAACCTGCGGCGGCGCGGCGGGCCAGTGACCTTTGTCGAAAGACAAATCGCGCATGCCTGGGGCGCGGGGGTGACGGCGACCATCGGCATCTTCATCGTCGAAGTGCTCCTGGGTTTGCCGGTGCTCATCCTGTCGCCGGTGCTGGCGGTGGTTGCTGGCATGGTATTTTTGTTCAAGGCGGGGACTTTGTCGGGCTGGTTTTACGTGGCCGCGGCGTTGTCCTTTGCTGCCGCCATACCGATGGCCGTCCTGGGCCCGCCGCTAAGTCCTCTATTGTTCGGCGTGGTCACGGCGTTCGGCTTTTTGGTGCCGGGAGTGAAGTATTATCGCTTGCGAATGCAGCGCCACAGCGCGGGGAGCATTCACGAATTGACCACGCTGGGCCGAGGTGCAAGCAAAGGCGGCGCGCGTGGCTAGGAACTAGCCGAGCATTGCGGCGTGCGAGGGCTGCTCAATGATGCAATTGCACACATTGTTAGGATTTCATAAGTCCGGTAACATGCGGGATGAAGATTTTCTTATTGGCGTGATGGAGCTAGTCGCTGAACACGGACCTGATGAGGTTCTTGGGCGATTACCCACGGATGAATTAGCGTTACTTCGTCAGTGGGTGGCGAGGTTTGAGTCGGAATGTCCGTATGTGGTTTCTGGACTCTGGTCCCAGGACGAAGTGAGGAAACAGGCAGATAGAATCAAAAAAGCATTCCCGGCAGTTCTTGAGTGGTTATCTTTGCTGAATTGAGGGCCCGGCGCATTACGCAGGAGTCGTTGCGCGATGCAGAAAGGCGTCAAAGTCTCTTGCTGCCAACACCCCGCGATAATCCAGGAATTTTCGCGTGCTGACAAGATCGCCTTCATCGACTCGTTCGTCGCTCTTGTACAATCGAAAGACCAGCATTCCTTCTTTCGGGTGCTCCAAAACCTGCGCCGTCGTGGTGCGCTTCTCATGAAAGCCCAGTTCACTTAGGAATCGAGCCAACTCACCAAACGAAACCGCTTTAGTCCTGCTCATGGATCTCGTCCCTCCTTGTTTGAGGTTCTCTTTCATGCCTCGACGCCGACTAAAACAAGCGGGACGGCTGGGACTCCGCGTCCGTTGCGGATTACATTGTAAAGTTCTCCTTCGTAATAACCGACGCCCGAAGACATTTCTTGTTGGAGCGACTTCATTGCCAAAAGTTCGATACCGACATCGATTTCGTCACGAACGAAGAATGCGAGATGCTTGACAAACAAATCGTACGCGACAAACGAGTATTTCCCGAACTGCACTTCCAGTGCGACGCGGTCTTTCACGAAATCCGTTTGATTGTAGCTGAAAATTGGCTTCGCCCCAGCGGCTTCGATTTCTGCTTTCTGCTCGTTTGCCGTCTTTGTCAGTGTCTGGCGGATCAACTTTTCGTCTGCGGTCACCCAATAATTGACGCGACTTTCATTCCAGTTTCGTTGAGTCAACTCGGTTTGAAACGAGTTGTTCATTTCTATGGGGCTGAAAAGAAGCTTGCCGTGCTTCGTTTTTTCTTTGCTCACCTTGGTTCGACAGCAGCGAGCATCAATGGACGTAATGACTTCCTTGATTTCCTTCCACAACGACTTCTTGTGGACGAGGAGATACTCGAGCCCATTCAAGTGTGAATACATTTGGGCAATCTTCATTCCGTCACCGAATATTCCTCGCAGGCCTCTAGCAGGCTCGTTGAGTTCATCCGATCTCCATCTTTCATCAACCAGGGTGCAGACAGGAGACTCTTTCCCGCGTTCTTCGGATCAAATACTGGCCGACCCATCGGGCGGATCGGTAGAGTCCCGTTCAAGGCGCCGATGATTCTTTTGCGCGCTAGGTCGACGTAATTGGCTAGTATTTCCGCGCCGGCACCCCTTCGACCATGCCTAAGAGCCGCGATTATCGTCGAACCCGTCCCAAGAAACGGATCCAACACCCAATCGTCTGGTTGGGTTAGCGACAAAACGAGTCTCTCAATCAACTCGACAGGGTATTGGCAAGGATGTTTTGTCTTTTCAACGTGGTTGCTTTTTACATTTGGAACAAGCCAGACGTCACCAGGGTTCTTCCCGCGCGGATTGCACGAGAAGTCTCCGGCCCGCGGACCTTTGAAGAATTTTTTTCCAGGGTATTTTTGCGGGACTCGAATATCGTCCAGCTGAAAGACGTAATTGTCAGTCTTGGTGAACCACAGTATCGTCTCGTACCGACCAGAAAGTCGCCGTGAGCAATGAAGACCATGCTCGAAATGCCAAATGATTCGATTTCGCAGCCTTAGACCTAGGTTGGCGAAGACGGGATACAAAATGCTATCCAACGGGACGATTGCGCCTTTCTCCACGTAGTTGCCGGTTTGCCAGCAAATGCTTCCCTTGGGATTTAACACTCGAACGCACTCGCGAATGACGTTCGATTGCTGTCGCACGTAGGTGTCAAGGTCAAGTCGTGTTTCGTATTCCTTTCCCAGGTTGTAAGGTGGAGACGTCACGACGAGTTGGACCGAATCATCCGGCATTCTCTCAAGCAATCCTCGGCAATCCCCATGAAAAACCACGATTCTCTCATCGGGCGAATAGACGGAAGAAACGCGTGGTGCTTGTGCCCTCAAAACCGGCGCTTCTATGCGTTTGCGGCGCTTCATGCTCGATTTCATGCCCAAATTGTACCTTTGTCCACTGACAAGGCAAGGCCGCATTTCACAGAAAACTCACAGCCTTTGGTGGGCAAAGTCTGAGCCACTCCATTTTGGAAAACTAGCGCTGAGATACGAGGACTTCGAAACCATGCGATTTCCATTCTTCGATCGATCTTGTCTGAAGATCAAACCGCTCGCTGAGCGCGTGCACGATCTCCATCTATCCGCATTGTTGCCTCTGGACGCGCCTTTGCCGGCGTTTTCCCATGCCGCCATTCCAGTTCTGGGCGAGCGCCTGGCCGCGGCGAAGTCGAAGGGTGCGGCGCGGATCGCGCTTATGGGGGCGCATGTGCTAAGGGCCGGCGTGTCGCGCTACCTCATCGAGATGATGCGGCGCGGCTTGCTCGACCTTCTCGCCATGAACGGGGCCGGGCCGATCCACGACTGGGAATTGGCCCTCATCGGCGCGACCACCGAGAGCGTCGCCCGCTACATCCAGACCGGCGAGTTCGGCCTTTGGGAAGAGACCGGACGCATGAACGACGCAATTCGCGCCGGCGCTCAGGGCGGTTTGGGCATGGGTGAAGCGCTTGGCCGCACGATTCTAGAAGGCCCGTTTCCGCACAAGGACGTGAGCGTGTTGGCCCAAGCCGTGCGTCTCGGCGTGCCGGTCACCGTGCACGTCGGCGTCGGCTACGACATCATCCACGAGCATCCCAACTGCGACGGCGCGGCCCTCGGCCAGACCAGTTACCAGGATTTCTTGATCTTCGCGCAGAGCGTCACGCGCTTGGAGGGCGGCGTGCTCCTCAGCCTGGGCTCGGCCGTCATGGGTCCGGAAGTGTATCTCAAAGCGTTGTCGATGGCCCGCAACGTCGCCCATCAAGAGGGCAAAGTGATCCGGCATTTCTCGACCGGCGTCTTCGATCTCATCCCGCTCGAAGGCGACCATCGCCAGCAAGCGCCGAAGACCGATCCGCGCTATTACTATCGGCCATGGAAAACGATTCTGGTGCGCACGGTCGCGGACGGCGGCGAAAGTTTTTACGTGCAAGGCGACCATCGCGACACGGTGCCGCATCTTTATCACGCCGCGATCGCCAAGGACGCGATGTAGTCCACCGCTGCGGACAGGTCATCGAAAACCAGAGCGTCAGAGCCGCGCCCGTGAGGAAGCGGGTGGGCCGAACCGACCAGCAAGCTTTCCCGGCAGCCGGCATTGCGTCCCGCCAACACGTCGCTCACCGAGTCGCCGATCGTCCACGAGCGCGCAAGGTCGAGGTGCATTTCTTTTGCGGCGCGGAGCAGCATGCCGGGGCCGGGTTTGCGGTCAGAATGCTCGATGACGGTCTTGTCATCCGAAAGCGGCGCAGCCGTGCAGTAATAAAGCCCGTCCAAAGGCGCGCCGGCTTCTTGGAATTGCCGCAGCATTTCCGCGTTGACGGCGTGCATTTGTTCCAGGGTGATAAGTCCACGGCCGACGCCGGACTGGTTGGTGACGACGACACAGCCAAAGCCGAGCGCACGCAGCCGCCGCACCGCGGCCGCCGCGCCGCGCACGAGCGCCACCTGGTCGGCACGGGACGGATAGCCACGCTCTTCGATAAGCGTGCCGTCGCGGTCGAGAAAGACGGCGGGACGAATCTTTTTGGATGTTGTCATGGTCAAGAATAGACACCGTGCTCCAGTCGGCCAATCAGGTTTTCCACTTCCTTACGGCCCTTTTCGGTTTCGAGCATGCTCACCGGGCTTCGAGATCCGAGGCCTCGCACAGGAGAGGTCATCCAATCCATTGTGGAAACGACATCGCCTTCAAAAAGGGACAATGCCTTCTTGAAGACTTCCAAATTTCGTTTCATTCGTTGCTTTTTCGACATAGTATGTACTTTCTACATCCACCATCGTAGGTATTGCAAGAGAGGATCTGCCATGCGCAGCTTCGCATGTGGATGCCTGTGTGTGTGTCTCGTTGCCCTTTTTGCCTATCTCGGCAGCGGCGCCGGCGCGGACGCAGTTGCCGTCAAGATCCGTCTCGTAGATGCCGCTACGGGCAAAAGCATGCCCGGCCTGGTCCGCGTCCTTGCCGATAAGCCCGTGCCGTTACCCGGCTTGTACGACCGGTTGCGCGGTTTGAAGCTGCCCGCCGAAGTGGCCGGTTGGCACGTTGTCCCAGAAAAAGGCGCAGACACGAAGTTGCCGCGCGCCAAGCTGCGGGTTCAAGCGCTCGCGGGCTTGGAAACCGCAGCTACGGAAATGACTGTCGATTGCCAAATCAAAGCGCCGAGCGAAATTACCCTCAAGCTCGATTTCCTCTTTCGTCCGGAAAAGTCCGGCCTCGTCGCCGGCAACACGCATCTGCATCTCATGAAGCTCACCAAACAGGACGCCGAGGATTATCTCAAGCAGCTTCCGCCCGCCGAGCTATTGAAAGTGATGTTCATCTCCTACCTCGAACGCAAGCCCGACGACAAGGACTACAGCACCAACCTCTATCCCATCGGAGCTTTGCCGCAGTTCGACGCCACAGGAGTGCTTTTCAACAACGGCGAAGAACACCGCCACAACTTCAAGGCCTATGGCGAAGGCTATGGCCACGTCATGTTCCTCAACATCAAGAAGCTCGTCCAGCCCGTGAGCATCGGCCCCGGCATCATGGGCGACGGCTTCGACGATACGCCGCTGCGGCCCGGGATCGACGACGCGCGTAAACAGGGCGGCACCGTCATCTGGTGCCATAACGGCAACGGCTTCGAAGATGTCCTGAACGCGCTGGGCGGCCGGCTACACGCGCTCAACGTGTTCGACGGCAGCCGAACCGGCTCGTACGAGGACACTTATTATCGCTATCTCAACGTCGGCCTGCGCATGCCCATCAGCACCGGCACGGATTGGTTCCTCTACGATTTCTCGCGGGTGTACGCCCAAGTGCAAGGCGAGCTCTCTATCGCGAGCTGGCTGGACGCGGTAAAGGCCGGCCGCTGCCAGGCGACGAACAGTCCGCTCTTGTCGCTCAAAGTTGACGGCCAAGACCTGGGCGGCGAAGTGAAGTTGGCAGCGCCAAAGACACTGAAGATCGAGGCGAGCGGCGTGGGCCGGCATGATTTCCAGAAGCTGCAACTCGTGCACAATGGCCGAGTCGTCAAGTCGGAAAATGCCCAGAAAACCAAAAACGGGTTTGATGCCCGCCTGACACATGAAATGCGCGTCGATGGGCCAGGCTGGTTCGCGTTGCGCATCGACTCTTCGGTAAAAAACGAGCTGGATCGGCAACTGTTCGCGCACACCTCGCCGGTCTACGTTGAAATGAAAGGCAAACGCCTGTTCGACCTGGAGAGCGGTCTTGCCCTTTTGAAGCAGATCGAAGAAGGAGCGGCGGCGATTCGGGCGCAGGGTCACTTCGGCTCGCCGGCAGCATCGGCAAAGCTGCTGGCGCTATATGATGACGGCGCCAAGGAACTACGTGAGAAGATCAATCAAAGACGTGGGCCAAAGTAGTAGGCACACTCCGTGTGCCGTTGTCGACAGAGACTCCGTGTGCCGTTGTCTCTGACGGCACACGGAGTGTGCCTACTACATTGACGTGGAGCGCGGAGTGGGGAGCGCGAAGAGTAACATCGCGAAAGTCTACCGGAGCATCAAGATCATTTCCGGCGGACAGACCGGCGTGGACCGGGCCGCGCTCGATGCGGCTTTGGAGTTGGGACTGCCGTGCGGCGGCTTTTGTCCCAAAGGCCGCCGTGCGGAGAATCGGCCGATCCCAAAGCGCTATCCGCTCCAAGAGACCGCGACAGCGAACTATCCCGAACGGACTGAAGCGAACGTCGTGGCAGCCGATGCCACGCTTATTCTGACGCACGGCAAGCTCGACGGCGGCACCGCGCTGACCTATCGACTTGCAAAAAAGCACAAGAAACCCGTTAAGACCGTGAATCTCTTGCGGGCCTCCTTGCCCAATGCCGTCCGAAAGTGGATTGTGGCCCGAAACTTTTCAGTATTGAACGTCGCCGGTCCGCGCGAGAGCTCGCAGCCGGGGATCCATGAGCAGGCTTTGGAGTTTCTCACCTTGGTCCTTGCACCATTGGTGTCGGAGGATTCAATTGTTGAGTCCCTTGCGCGCGCATCGGGCTCGGCTTAGAGAATTCGCGCCAGGCAATAATTGCTGACACATTATAAAACATGATGTGTCAGCAAATTAAGTCACAAGTAATATTGAACTTACGTCAAAAACAGGGCCATAAATTGCTGACACATCTCTCATTATGGGAGTCGTGTCATCAATCTCTGTTACTCCTTTGATTGCAGTCAGTTATGGAGAATGCATTGCTGACACATTGCTGACACGTGCTCCGGGAGGGTGTCGTCATGACCAACAGATTGCCGCGCCGTGAATTCGTACAAATAAGTGCCGCGGGATTGTCGATCGCAGCAGTTGCGGGCGGCGCTTTCGGTCAGCAACCCGCTGCCCAAGAGCAAAAGGGCCCGCCGACGCGCTTCCAGATCGCCTGCATGACGCTCGTCTATTCCGCGTTTCCCTTGCAACGCGCGCTCACCGGCATCCGCGACGCGGGCTACCGCTACGTCGCCTGGGGCGTGAACCATTCCGAAAACGGCAAAAACGTGCCCGTGCTCGCCCAGGATGCGCCGGTCGCCCAGGCGCGCGACTTGGGCCAGCGCTGCCGGGACATGGGCCTTGAGCCGGTGATGATGTTTTCGACGATTTACCCGGAAGCGAAAAACGGTTTGGAAGTGCTGCGCCATCGCATCCTGCAAGCGGCGGCCGGCAAGGTCCCGCAAGTGCTCACCTTCGGACACACGCGCGGCGGCAACCACGCCCTGTGGGTCGAACGCCTGAAGCAACTTGGCCCTGTCGCGAGGCAAAACGGCGTTCTGCTTGTGGTGAAACAGCATGGCGGCGAAACCGGCACGGGCGCGGCTTGCGCCAAGATCACGCGCGATGTCAACGACGCCGGCATCAAAGTCAACTACGACGCCGGCAACGTCATGGATTATCTTGAGGGCAAAGTGAATCCGCTCACCGACCTCGACGCCTGCGCCAGTGAAGTGCGCAGCTTTTGCATCAAGGACCACCGCTTTTTTCCGCCGCCGCACCGCGACTGCGGCCCCGGCTTCGGCGAGGTCGATCACTATCGCCTACTGCACCGCGTGGCCTTCACGGGCCACACGATTCCGCTGTGCTGTGAGAACATCTTCGCCCACGGCGTGCCGCGTCCCCGCAAGCCGGACGGCGTGGACGCGCTAGCCCGGCGGGCGCGCGAATACTTGGAATTCGTGATCCAGGCGGTGCAGCCGGGCAACAAGTAATACCGTGACGAACAAGCCGGGTTATGAAACGCAGAGTGCGCAGTGAACGCAGAGAGAAGAGCTGAAAAGTCTTCTCTTTCTTCAGCTTGCAATTCCTCCGCGCTCTCTGCGCACTCTGCGTTTGAATACTCGGACTAAGCGGCCGGCTTGCCGAGTTTGCTCAGCAGACTCTGGATCAGTTTCTCGTCGCGCAGAATTAGCTCGCGGTAACTCGGCGTGCGTGTGCGGTGTTCTTCGACGCGCGCTTCTTTCAAAACTGTTTCGAGGAGATTCGTCAGATAAGCCCGCTCCTCGCCGGTCAACGACAGTTGCAATTCAGTCATGATGTCACCCTCGTGAGCCGTCGTTTGTTCTATTCGGCATCCGCTTGGTCTATGGTTTGGGCGGATCAAACGCGCCTGTGTCGAGTATTACCTTCCAACGGCCGTCGTCGCCCATCCGCCACCACGTCACGTAAGCGCCGGTCCGCTGGACATCTTCCTTCCCTTCCACTGATTTGCTCAAAATCTTGAATTTGCCGGTGGTGAAGCCGTGCTTGCCGTCGGCGAAGTCGCCGCCGTCCGCCGGTTCCCAAACCAGCTGGCGCTTTGGGTCTGCGAACAGCGCCGCGTCCAACTCCTTAATCGCCGCCTTGCCGACGTGTGCCTTGCTTCCCAGCGGCGAAATGCGAACCGCATTGTCGGTCATGTAGCTCAACCAGCCGTCCAAGCCTTTTTCCGCGGTGGCCTTCGCAAAGGCCCGGTCGGCGTCCAAGAGTTTGGTTTTCGCATCGGCCTTGGGTTGTTCGCGTTGAGCGACGGCCCAGCCGCCAACGCCAATGAAGAATAGGAGCGCGACAAGCCAACGTTGCTTCATTTTGTTCTCTCCCAGAAATCGACTTCCTGTCCTTAGACTATGCTGGAACGCCAGGAAAAGCACGTTGCCTCGGTGTTCGTTACTTTTGAGAATAGGCGCACGAACCGCGTCGTTATTTTGAGCAAGGGAGTGCGTTTGTGTGGTCCGCCCGTTTGCGTTTGGCCGCGCTGTGGGTCGCTCATGTCACGCGCGTGTTGGCGGACAACGCTCTGCGTATTTTTGTCGCCTTGCATCTGGCCCATCAAGGCGACCGCGACGGCGCCTGGCACCTGGTCACTCTGCTGCTTATCCTGCCGGCGGTCGTTCTGGCCCCCGTCAACGGCGCGTTGTGCAACAGCCTGCCCAAACAGCGCGTCCTGTGGTCGTCGGCGGCGTGGGCGGCCCTCATTGTTTCAGTCGTTTTCTTCGCGCAGACGCGCAACTCCGCCCTCAATCCAGTATGGATGCTGGTTGGCTGGGCTGGTGTAACGCTTAGCTCCGCCGTCAATGCTCCCGTTCGTTTCGCCTTTCTGCCGGCCGCCGCTCTGGATACGCGCTGGCCGCTGACGCGCGTCAATGCGTTTTTCGAAATGGGCTCGGGCCTGGCCATCGTGGGCGGGCTGACGCTCGGCGCCATGCTTGCGGATGGCTTGGCCGACACTGGCGTTCATGGCATTTTCGTGGGCTTGTTTGTTTTGCCGCTGATCTTTTCCTTCGTCGTCGGGTTTCCGAGCGATGTAGTACGCCCCGAAGCGCCGCGGCAA
>JAKEHV010000595.1 GCA_022614915.1 Gemmataceae bacterium
GCCTGTCGTTTTGGCAGTCATGCCGGGGATCGTCGCTAGTTTTCGGTTTCAAGGAAACCGCGAACGTCGTCGTCGGCTTGCCGTGCCTCGGCCAAGGAAATGTGCGGCTTCAATTCGTGGAGCCTACGCGCCACGGCATCGGGATCATGAATCCGTTCTCGTTTACGAATCCAAGCAGCCGTCGCCATGCGTTCCAGCTGTTTGGCATTGCGATGGCGCGTTCGATCTGTCCTCAAGCCACCTGGAGGGGACGATAATGCAGGACCATGAGTTGGTTGGCGCGAAGAGCCAGGCTGGCGTAGGTCCGGCCTTCCTCGTCGCAGAATTCGACTTCAAACACATCGGGCGCCAGTGATTCCACGACGGTGCCTACCTGGCCGCGCGACAAGCCGCGCTCGGGCAGGTCCTCTGTCAAAGCCACGACGTCGAAAAGTCGAATGGAATGGTTCATTTCCGTCTCTGCCTTCTTCGCGAAGCTCCATTGAACTTGTTCGAAGAAACGATGCAAGACAAACACGAGATCGCTTGTTACATTTTACTCAACACGCTTCGTAAACGCAGAAGGAACTCGGACCTGCAATGGCCAAAAAACGCGCTGGGAAGCCCCCGCTGCAAAACGGACTCGACCTGCTTGCCCGGACCGCACAGCGTCGCATTCGGCCGCTCGTTCTGCCGCGCTTGCTGGCCGCCGAAGCGGACAACATGCAATACCGCGGCGAGAAACAAGAACGCGCTTTCGATATCTTGCGAAAATGGGCCAAGCTCGAAGAGCAAGGACATCTCAAACGCAAAGAAACGGCGCTCGATGCCAGTTTTCTCCTGGAAGTCTTTGGCGACGCGCTCGGCTACAAACCGGCGACGGCCAGTCCCGACAAATACTACCTGGAACGCAATTTTACTGTGCCGGGCGTCGGCACCGCAGACGGGGCATTGGGCGCGTTTACGCCCTTACCGCCGCTCCAACCCGTCGCCGTCATCGAGCTCAAAGACGCCGATACCGATCTAGACCGCGACAAATTCAACGGCCGCACCGCCGTACAGCAGTGTTGGGACTATTTGAACGCCTTGCCGGAATGTCCCTGGGGCATCGTCAGCAACTTCATCAGCTTCCGCCTTTATCACCGGAACAAGACGCAGCTTGCCTACCAAGAGTTTCGTCTTCAAGATCTTGTCAACCTCGACGTCTTCCGACAATTCTGGTGTCTCTTCGAATTTGGCGCATTGTTCTCGACGCCGCTGGGTGGGCCGCGCGCGCTCAGACTGCTTGCCGGAAGCGAAAACCGGCAACGCGAAGTCGGCGGCCAGCTGTACCAGACTTACAGTGACAACCGCTATCGACTGATCGAGCACTTGCATTTCAAAATGGGAAAGCCGTTGGACCAGGCTATCCACATCGCGCAGAAGATCATCGACCGCATCATCTTCGTCGCCTTCTGCGAGGATCGCGGCCTCTTACCGGAGCGCTGCATTGAAACCGCGTATTCCACGCTGCCGCCCTTCACCAAAGTTACCAACCCGCGCTGGCGCAACTTTCTCGATTTATTTCAAGCCATCGACAAAGGGCACAATGATCTCTTGTTGGAAGTCGGCTACAACGGCGGCTTGTTTCGCCACGACGACGACGTAGACAACTTGCAGCTCGACGACAGCTGGACCACTTTCTTCAAGACCATCGGCGAATACGACTTTCGGTATGAGGTCAACGTCGAAGTGCTCGGCAACTTGTTTGAGCGCTCCATCAGTGAGCTGGAAAAGCTCCGCCAAGCCGCCCTGTTCACCCCCACGGCTTCCGATCCGGACGAACCTGCTCCGACGATGCCGAAGTCGCCGGAGCGCAAACGGTTCGGCATCTTTTACACGCCACTGGATTTCACCGGCTACATTGTCCAAAACACTGTGGGCAGTCTTGTGAAAGAGCGCTGGCTCGATATCCGCCAGCGCCTCGGCGTCGATCCCAAAGTCCTCGAAAGCGATGAGCCCAATCCGGCCGCCAAGCGCTTTTGGCAAGAGTGCTTCGAAAACTTGAAGCAAATCAAGATCCTCGATCCGGCATGCGGCAGCGGCGCTTTCTTGATTCAGGCCTACGACTTGCTCGAAGACCGCTTTGTCGCCGTGGTCGAGCAGCTCGTTTTTCACGACGGCGTCGCGGCCGAAACGCTTTTCGACCAGATTCCCGACCTCATTCTGAGTGAGAACCTCTTTGGAGTGGACCTGTCCGAGCAAGGCGTCGAGATTACGCAGTTGGCTTTGTGGCTGCGCTCCGCGCGGCGCGGCAGGACGCTCGCCGATCTTTCGCACAACATCCTGCGCGGCAACAGCCTGGTCAGCGACCCTGCCGTGCATCCTTTGGCCCTCGACTGGGATAATGCGTTCCCCGCCGTGTTCGCGCGGCCGCAAGCGGGCTTCGATTGCGTAGTCGGCAATCCGCCCTGGGAGCGGCTCAAGCTGCAGGAGCGTGAGTTTTTCGCCTTCTCCGCGCCCAAGATCGCCGGGGCTGTCAATGCCGCCCGTCGCCGTCAACTCATCGACAAACTCGGCGCGAACAATCCGGAGCTTTTCGCGCGATATACGCGTGCCAAGGACGACGCGGAAAAGACGCTCGCCCACGTTCGCGCTTCCGGCCAGTTCCCCATGACCGGCAAGGGCGATGTTAACACTTACATGCTCTTCGCCGAGCTAGCGCGGAAACTCGTCGCGCACAACGGTCGCGTGGGGCTGCTCGTGCCGTCGGGAATCGCGACTGACCATACAACGCGCGAATTCTTTGGAACACTAATGAATACAAACGCGTTGATCAGCTTGCACGATTTCGAGAACAAGGCGCCTGTATTCCCTGACGTGCATCGATCATTCAAGTTCTGCACATTTATTTTTGGTGGTGCTACTGTCAAGTCCCCACAAGCTGATTTCGTGTTCTTTGCCCGTTACATGGACGAACTCGAAAACAGTGGACGGCACATTGCCCTCTCTAACAAAGACATCGCCTTGCTCAATCCGAATACGCGCACGTGCCCGATTTTCCGGTCGCAGCGCGACGCGGAGCTGACTAAGGCGATCTACCGCCGTGTGCCGGTGCTCATCGACGAGAGCCGCAAAGAGGGCGGCAATCCGTGGGGCGCTAAGTTTGTTCGAATGTTCGATCAGACCAACGACGCGGAGCTTTTTCATTCTGAAAAGAAGCTCAAGGACATGGGGTTCAAGCAGGAAGGCAATCTTTGGACTAAAGGCAAGCGAAGGTTTCTGCCGCTCTATGAGGCCAAAATGGTGCAAGCGTACGACCACCGCGCGGCGAGTGTGATCATCGAGAAAGCGAACTGGATGCGGCAAGGGCAAACCGATGCCACGAGTTTGGTGGACCACCAAAACCCGGAGTTCGTCGTCCAGCCGCGCTGGTGGGTCGAGGAAACGGAAGTAGAGCGAGTGCTGCGAAAGACGCAGGACCGTGGATTCCTCGGATTCAAGGACATTACCAGTCCCACAAACGAGCGCACCATCATTGCGTCGTTCATTCCATGGTCCGCCGTGACGAATCATTTTCCGTTGATTCTTACAAGTGCAGATTTGCGTCTTGAGGCATGCCTATTGGCAAACCTCAATTCGTTTGTCTTGGACTACGTGACCCGGCAAAAAATCGGCGGCGTGACCTTGAACTTTTTCATCGTCGAACAACTGCCGATTTTTCCGCCCGACCACTATGCGGAGCGCTGCCCTTGGGACAAACGGCAGACGCTCGAGAAATGGATTTCGGAGCGCGTGCTCAAGCTGACCTGCACGGCGAACGACATGAAACCCTTGGCCCACGCCTCCGGCATGGACCCGCTCGTGCACAAGTGGCGCGCCACCGACCGGGCGCAGTTGCTCGCCGAGCTGGACGCGGCGTTTTTCCACCTCTACGGGATCAGCCGCAAGGACATGGAGTACATTCTGGGCACGTTCGCGGACAAAAGCGAAGCGGACGAAGCGGCGGGGTTATTCGCGCCGGCTCGGAGGATTTACGAAGCTTACGAAAGCATAATCCAAACCGCCTAAGTGTTGCTATTTCCAGTTGACAAATGTTTAGAATTTCAGTTAGCATTCCCTTAGCTCGGCGTTGCGCATGGAGGCGATTCGGCAGCCGGGTCCAGGGAAAGCGAATTCGCTTAGCGCTTAGCGGTAGGAGACCCCACCTGGGAAGCAGCGTGGGGTTTTGTTTTTTGTACAGAAGCAAAAAGGCCGGTGTTCGCAGATTGAATTTGAAGCCAACTGCGAAACCGGCCCGCCATGGACGAGCGTGGCGCTCGTCGGCACACGCCAGTGTAGCCACGCCTCGCGCCTTTTCCAAACAAAAAGCCGACGACGGTTCGCGGCACCGGCAGGACGCCGCACGAAAGGAGTCGGCCATGGGCCGATGCTCTCGTAGTTCCAATCTTGAAGTCCATCACAAACGCCGTGATGGAGGCAACGGCCCGGACAACGCGCAGGTCTTGTGCCAGCCGTGCCATCAGGGAACTTCCACATACGGAGCCCCAGGAAAGAGCCCACCGGATTTTCCGGAGTGGGTCAAAGCCGTCGCTCTGGGCCGCGCTGGGCATCGCTGCGAGTGCACTACGACTCGCGGCTGTCATTGACCTGTGCGCCAGCCGCAAGTCGTTTGCTTGCGGCTGGCACTTGAATTCCCATCCCCGAAAGGAGAATCTCGTGTACGTCGTACGTCTTTATCGCAAGGGCAATGACCGCGAAGATTTGGCCCTTGGTCTTCGGCAAAGTTGCGCCAATCGCCAGGTTGCATTCCAAGACTTGGACCTCTCGACCAACGGAGAATACGATCCC
>JAKEHV010000118.1 GCA_022614915.1 Gemmataceae bacterium
GCTCGGGTGCGCGAGAACTCCGGCCGCGTGCAAGCAATGAACAATCAGAAACAGATCAGTCTGGGGTTGCATAGCTTCCACGACTCCTTCAAAAGGTTTCCGCCGGCTTTCGACAAACCCAACTTCGGCAACTTCCAGATCGCCGGCAGCGTACACGTCTTCATCCTGCCTTTCGTCGAACAAGACAATGTTTTTCAGCAATACCAAATGAACCAGGCCGAAGCCGGCAATGCGATCATCCCGACGTTCGCGTCGACAATGGATCCCAGTCTCAAGGATGAAAAGAACGGCGTGCAGAACCACGCCGCTAATCTGCGCGTCTTCGCCGACAGCGGCCTAAAGACCAAGCACGACGCCGACATGCCGCCCCCGAAAGCCACCGAGCCGGGCAACACCACCTTCGCTATGGTCACCGATGGCTTATCCAATACCGTTTGGTACGCCACGAAGTACGCGTTTTGCGGCAACGGCGGCAGCCGCTATGCCTCGCCGCCCAACAAAGTCACTGCCGCGTTCTTCGGCCAGAATCACGCCCAGGAGAAAGCCGGCCCCGCCAGCGCTAAAGCCGCATTTCAGCTAATGCCATCGGACAAGGAATGCCTGTGCACGCCGCTATTGGCGCAGAGTTTCGAGAAACAAGGGCTCATCGCCGGCTTTGCCGACGGCAGCGTGCGTTTCCTTTCGGCGGAAGGGTCGGCGGATAGCTGGAATCGATTGCTGCACCCCAGTGACGGCCTGGTGGTGGGCATCGACTTCTGATTGTGAAATCGGTGAATGACTTTGATTTATCGTTTCGCGCTCGGAGGCTACTTGCCGTCAATCCGTTGCAGCGCCGCCCGCACTTTGCCGCGCAAGACGTCGTCGTCATCCTCCAAATACTCGGACAAGACCGGAACCGCCGACCGCGCCGCCTTGCCCATCGCGCCCAGGTAATCGACGGCGGCGTGCGCCATGCGCGGGTCGCGACCTTGTTTGACGCCCGAAAGTAGCACGTCGAGCGAAGACTTGTTGTCGCCGACGATTTGCCAGTAGGCGAAACCGGCCGCCAGTGCGACCGCGAGTTCCGCATCCATCATGCAGGGCACCAGTTTTTCCGCGACCGGCTTGGCGTCCGGCCCGATTCTTCCCAGCGCCTCTGTCGCGGCCAAGCGCACTTCCGATTCCTTATCCGCGAGCGCTTTGGACAAGTCGCGCAGGGCTGGGACGGCGTCCTTGCCCATGTGTCCAAACGCGCGGCAGGCATCCACGCGCAAGGAGACCGTGTCCTCCGCCAGCGCGGCGGAAAAAACTGGGATGCCCTCCTTGCGCCCCGCGATTTGGTAAAGCGCGAGGCCGGCCGCCAGCTGTACGGCGACGGACTTGTCCTTGAGCGCTTTTTCCAGCTTGGGGACGGCAGGAACGGCGTCCTGGCCGATCTTGCCGAGCGCTTTGGCGGCATACTCGCGCACGAGGCGATGCGAATCGCCGAGCGCGTCGGCCACGGCCGGCACCGCGTCTTTGGCTTCCTTGCCCACAAGACCGATCGCCTGAAGCGCAACCACGCAGCGATTCGTCCCGGCGCCTTTGACCGCCTTCACTAAGTCCGCGACGACACCCGCGCCCATGTTGCCCAGCGCGGTCACCACCATGGGATCGATGAGCGAGAACATTTCTTCGGGAACGAGCGCCAACAGATGCGGCGCGGATTCCTTCGCGGCCGGTCCGATTTCGCCCAGCGCGAGCACGGCTTCGACGCGCACGCTTTCGTCTTTGTCCTTGGCAGCGTCGATGAGCGCGGGGACCGCGCTCCGCGCTTTGGGCCCTAAGAGGCCCAGCACCGGCGCGGCCGCCGCGCGCAGCTCCGCGTTCTTGTCCTTAAGTGCCGCCGTGAGTACGGGAACGAGCGCGCTCGCCGGCGTCTTGTTGTCGATGCGCCACAGCGCTTCGGCCGCTTTGATGCGCACGAAGCCGTTCCCGTCTTTGAGTGTCAGCCGCAAATCGTCGATGGCGAACTTGGCGACGGGGCCGAGCTTGGCCAAGAGTGCGACCGCCTTGAAGCGCACCGCCGGATCGGGATGTTGCAGCGCCTTTAGGCCGTCGGGCACGTCGAGGTCTTTTTTGGACTTCTTTTCTTGCGCGTGAACCGTAGTCGCGAACAGCAACGCCAGCGAAAGGGAGAGACAAAAACGCGCCATGGAGTAGTGTTCCTTTCGGTCTCCCGCCTGATAGTTAGGTTGAACCGCACGAGTTTTGCTTTCCCGGCTGTAGAAAGCTCCTCAACGGTAACACATTCAAAAGAAAAGCAAAGCACGCGGCGTGGGAAGTTAAAATAATGACGATTCCTTTCAAGGGGGATAACTTGCCACTGGCGCTGGAAATCGAGAACGAAAAAACCACTCCATCGCGGTGGTCAAGCCCAGCAGCGTTGACAATGACCTGGTCAAGGAGCGCCAACACAGATCGCGATGGCATTGGCGATTTCAACTAACTCGCTCGATGTCAACGCGCCAAGACGGTCGAGAAAACGTGTTTCAGAAACGGACTTGACCTGAAAAGCATCGGCTCCGGATTCCTTGGTGAGCCCATTGGCTGCGGTCGGCGCGAGGCGAACGAACCATGGATAATTTGCGTATCTTGACTTCCACTCGGTAATCGGAACCACGATCTTCAGCCGTAGACGGCCGACGGCGTCCTCACTCATGACCACGGCCGTGCGGATCTTCTTTATTTCGTCGCCTTGGGCCGGGTCGAATCTGATCCGCCACACTTCACCTCGGACCGGTTTAGTCATCCAGTTCTTCCTCGGCAAAGGCGTCGAAGCCCGTAAGTTCCTTGTCCTCGCGATAGTCCACTTCCGCCAATTCCGCCGCCGCAGCGAGAATCGCCTGCCTCTGCTCACGCGGCATCTTGCGTAATTCCGAGGGTGTGATGCGCGGCGTGGCAGTCGGCGGAATCTCTGTTCTCAATTGGATTTCAACTTGAGCGCCTTCCGGTAAGGGTGAATTGGGAATCACGACGCCGTTGGTCACGACACCGAAAACTGAAATCGACATGACGTATTGCTCCCTTCCTGCGCTATTGTAACCGTCAGTCGCCTACGCGCCGATGCACTGTCCCCACTTAGGATGGAAATCTAATTGTGACCTTCATCCTCACACTACCGCATTCTGAAGAAAAGAAAAGAATGCTTACTGCGCGAGAAGGTAGAATACACGAGACTCACCAAAGGAGGTTAAGGGGAAAACGTGTCCTTCCAGCTGCTGGAAATCCTGTACGAGGACAACCGCTGCATCGCGGCGCCCAAGCTCAGTGGCGACTGGCGACGTCGAAGAATCGTAGCATTGCTGGAAAACCGGGTGGACGATACGATGCGGGAAGGAGACTCACATGATTGAGCTGACCGAACAACAGCGTCAGGAGTTGACCGCGCCGGAGCCAGTCGCGATCGATCCGCTAACGCAAGAGACTTACGTGCTGGTGCGCAAGGAAACATATGAGCGGCTCAAAGCGCTTTTGGCGCTGGATGACTACGATCCTGACGAAGGCGCCGCGTACATTAACGAAGTAATGGCCCAGGACGACGCCAAAGATCCCTATCTGGAAAGCTATCAGCAATACGGGAAACAAGCATGAGGCGGGGCGACGTGGTGATCGTGCCGTTTCCCTTTCAGGACAGGCCAGGGGAGAAGATTCGCCCTGCGGTGATTGTCCAAAGCGACGCGGAGAACCAACGTCTCGGCAACACCATTGTCGCGATGGTTACCGGCAATCTCGATGATGCAGCGCAGCCGACGACGGTGCTTGTCGATCCACGAACACCAGCGGGGGCCGGATCGGGGTTGAATGGTCCATCTCTGATCAAGTGCTATAACCTCGCTGCAGTAAGACAGCGACGAATCTTGCACGTTGTCGGCCATTTGTCCAGCACGTTGATCCAAGAA
The DNA here is from genome assembly GCA_022614915.1 of Gemmataceae bacterium. Taxonomy (GTDB): domain Bacteria; phylum Planctomycetota; class Planctomycetia; order Gemmatales; family Gemmataceae; genus JAKEFD01. The sequence continues at coordinate 3,921 of JAKEHV010000118.1, forward strand.
GTCAATCTGGCACTGAAAGCCGCGCTAGAGTTGCCGTAAAGAAGGGGATAACGTGCCTTTGCCGCCGCTCGAAATCCTGTACGAGGACAACCACTGCATCGCGGTGGCCAAGCCGCCTGGCGTCTTGGCGACGCATTTTCAGGGCAAGGAAGAAACGCACGACCGGGCCGTGAAGCAGTATCTCAAAACCAAACACCATAAACCCGGCAACGTCTTCCTTGGCGTCGTGCACCGGCTCGACCGCGTCGTGTCCGGCGTCTTGCTCTTTGCCCGCACCAGCAAGGCCGCGGCCCGGCTGTCCGAGCAATTTCGCGAAGGCAGCATCGAGAAAGTCTATTGGGCCATCGTCGAAGGCGAAGTCCAAACCCATTCGGGCACGCTCGAAGATTGGCTCAAGAAGAACGAGGCCGCGCGGCGCGTGGAAATCACCGAGCCCAGAGCGCCCGGCGCCAAACAGTCGCTCCTGCATTTTCAGAAAAAAGGCAGCCACGGCGGGCTCACCTGGCTCGAGGTGCGCCCGCAGACCGGCCGCACCCACCAGCTCCGCGTCCAGCTCGCCCATCACGGCCATCCCATTTACGGCGACGCCCGCTACGGCTCGATCCATACCTACGGCAACGCCATCGCCCTGCA
>JAKEHV010000596.1 GCA_022614915.1 Gemmataceae bacterium
ACCGCTTTTACGGTAAACAAGGGCAACACTTACACAATGGTAGGGACGTCCCCGAATCCGTCCACATTTGGACAGAACGTACTAATCTCTGCGCAGGTCGGCGTCATGTCGCCGGCGGCCGGTACTCCAACCGGCACAGTTTCGTTTTTCGATGGCAGTGCCTTGTTGGGAAACTCGCAATTGAGCCCGTCAGGATGGGCGAGCATAACGGTTAGCTCATTGACAGTTGGTTCTCATACGATTTCAGCTGTCTACAGCGGCGATGCTCATTTCCACGGATCGACCGGTTACTTCTTTCACACGGTTCAAGGCGGAGGCACCGGCCAAATTAGCGGTCTAGCTTGGAACGACGCCAACGGCAACGGCATTCAGGAGACGGGAGAAGGCATCTTTACCGGCTTGACCGTGCAATTGTTCAATTCGTCTGGTCAGCTAGTAGCAACCGCCACGACGAATTCGTCGGGCAACTATCAGTTCACCAACGTCGCGCAGGGTTCGTATTACTTGGCCTTCCAGAAGCCAACCGGCTATCAATCGACGCTGCAAGACCAAGGCAGCGACGACACCGACAGCGATATCAACGCCGACGCCATCACCGCTTTGTTTACGATCATTGGCAGCCAGAGCCGTGACTTCGACGCCGGCTTCAAGCCGATCTGATCAGCGCGATCCAGCAAGCTTGATTAGAATACAAGCATGCGGATCGCCTATATCACCGCCGGCGCCGGGGGCATGTTGTGCGGCAGTTGTCTCCACGACAATACTCTCGTCGCGGCTTTGCAGTCCCTAGGCCACGACGCGCTACTCATTCCCACCTACACGCCCACGCGCACCGATGAAGAGAATGTCAGCATCGGCCGCGTCTTCTTCGGCGGCATCAACGTCTTTCTGCAACAAAAGAGCGCGTTGTTCCGGCACACGCCCTGGTTCCTCGACCGGCTGTTGGACGCGCCGGGCCTGTTGCGCTGGGTTTCCAGGTTTGCCGTCAACACTGAGGCGCAGGAACTAGCCGACTTGACGCTGTCCATGCTGCGCGGCGAGCACGGCCATCAGCGCAAGGAGATCGACAAGCTGGCCGGCTGGCTGGAAACGGACGTACGCCCCGAAATCATCAACCTGACCGCGGTATTGCTATCCGGCGTCGTGCACAAGCTGCGCGAGCGGTTAAAGGTCCCCGTCCTCGGCACCTTGCAAGGAGATGACATTTTTCTTGAAGCATTGCCGGACGAGGCCAGGCGGCAAGCGCTGGAACTACTGCGCGAGAATTGCCGCGAGTTCGCGGGGTTCATCGCCACGAGTCGGTACTACGCGGACTTCATGGCGGAGTACTTGGCCATCCCGCGCGAAAAGATTCACGTGGTTTATCCAGGCCTTGATCTGCGACGGCATAGCAATCCTTGTCCTCGGAACGAGGAGAGTGGGCAAACAGGAATGTTCGCCCCACGCGGGCAGCCATTCACCATCGGCTACTTCGCGCGCATCTGTCCGGAGAAAGGGCTGCATCAGTTGATCGAAGCATTTGGTCTCTTGAAGCAAATGCCCGGCGTCGGCAAGTGCCGGCTGCGCGTGTCCGGCTGGCTTGGCGAGAATAACAAGCACTACCTGGAAGGGCTGCGGCAAGCTCTGAAAGACAAAGGTCTGGCGGAACATTTCGAGCATGTCGAAGCGCCGGACCATGCGAGCAAAGTGCATTTCCTCCAAAGCCTCGATGTCCTGTCCGTGCCGACCGTCTATCGTGAACCCAAGGGGCTTTATGTGCTGGAGGCGCTGGCCAACGGCGTGCCCGTCGTGCAGCCGCGGCATGGCTCGTTTCCCGAGTTGATCGAAGCTACCGGCGGCGGGCTGCTTGTCGAGCCCAACGACCCCGCCGACTTGGCCAACGCTCTCTGGCGGCTCATGGACAATGCCGTCGAAAGAGCTACCTTGGCACAAGCGGGCCAACGGGCCGTGCACGAACGCTTCCACGCCCGCGGCATGGCCGAGCAAACTTTGGCAATCTATCGGAACTATCTGGCATGACCCCATTTCGCGTTTCCCGCCGCGTCGAATTCTGCGACACCGACATGGCCTGTATGGTCCACTTCGCCAACTTCTTCCGGTTCATGGAATCGGCCGAGTGCGAGTTTTTGCGCTCGTTGGGACTGGGCGTACATGTCGAAAGAGCGGGCGAGTCATTTGGTTTTCCGCGCGTGTCGGCGACCTGCGATTTCATCAAACCCGCGCGCTTTGAAGACGTTTTGGACATTGACGTCACGGTGCAAAGGATCGGCAAGAAGTCCGTTACATACGGATTCGACTTTCGCAAGGCGGGCGAGCCGATCGCCAAAGGTCAAGTGACGAGCGCGTGCTGCCGGGTGCTCGACGGCTGGAAGTTGGAGGCGTTCGAGATACCGGGCTGGTACCGGGAGCGGATCGAGCCGTATCTCGCGACTGCTGAATAGGCTACAATGTGTCCGTCACTTATGCGCAATGGACAAGATTTCGTATCAATGCCGCGAAGATTGCTAAACCGGTGTCAGCCAGACAGCATTCGGGAATTCCGTGCGGCGGCGAAAATGCGCTTTGACGAGGGACTGTCGTTAGCGACATCGGGACATCGAATGGGCGCAGTTTATCTTTGGGGTTACACAGCCGAGATGGTTGTCAAAGCTGCCTACTTTTCATTGTCGGGGTTGGCACTGAATGACATAATTACTTGGAGTGCCCATATCCAACCGGCCATTGCCAAAGGAATAGGCATTGGGATCTACTGGCCTCCCCAAGGCAAAGGTCACAACGTGCGAGCTTGGGCGGAGTTGTTGGTGGCTGAGCGCGCCTTGTCGCCTGCCACTTCGTATCAGCCGGCGTTGGCTCTAAGCGTCCAAAAGCACGGCCAGCGCATTGAGTCTCTTTGGAGAGAGACGCTTCGGTATCACAAGAATCAGGCGTATTTGTTTGAGATGACACAACTGCGGGAGGCGACAGAGTGGTTCTTGGCTCATACCGACCAATTATGAGGGAGCAAGCATGCCGCGCAGAAGCACTCAATATGAAGAGCAGGTGCCGCACACGAACGGAGAACTCACAAACCAGCTGGCAGCTGAGTTGAGCAATCCGACTGCATCGGGACAGCCCATTATCGAAGAGCAAGTATTCCCCACCGGCAAAAAACGCGTCACGGTAATCTGGGATGCGTGGGATCATATGCGATTCGAGAATCGCACGGCCATTATCTTGCGTGCCTACGACATCGTGGAAGGCCGTGAAGGACGCAACGCGATTGCTCTAGCCAGTGGGCTGACCATACCCGAAGCTCGCGCCGCCGGAATGCTGACTTTTCGAATCATTCCCGCGCTCCGGCCGGGCGATCCTGTGACTTTGGAACAGTGTAGCCAAGCAATGATCGACGAGGGGGCGTCGAGACTACTTGGCGCGGACAACCCTCTGTTGGTGTTTCCCAGTCGCGACGAAGCAGAAGCTGCTCGACAGCGCTTATCGCGACGACTTCCAAATAGCGAGCAGGTCTGGCTTATCACTCGGGAAGTCGGTTCGGTTGAAGATGGCGCTGAGTTGAGCTGACTTTGCAAGATGGACCACTACCTCGTCCAACTTGTCGCCCGATTGTTCGAGGGCATGGCGCGCCTCCCTGCGCCGACCCGGCAGCGGCATGTGCGCTTTCTGACGGCGAAGCAGAATCCCGACGGCGGCTTCTCCGGCCGTGAAGGTCCTTCCGATCTGTATTACACCGGCTTCGCGCTGCGCGGCCTCGCTGTGCTGGACGCGTTGTCTGCCGACGTCGGCAAACGCACCGCCGGCTTTTTGACCAAATCACTGGCAACGCAGGCCGGGCTCGTCGATTTCTTCTCGTTGCTCTATAGCAGCTTGCTCTTGCAGACAAGCCTGGGACTCGACCCCTTAAGCGCCAGCCCGCGCGATTGGCCTGAGCGCGTCGCGACGTTTCTCGAAACGCTGCGCACCGAGGACGGCGGCTATGCCAAGGCGCCCGAAATCTCCCCGCGCCCTTCGGGGGGAGAGGGGACGGGGGTGAGGGGGCGTGCCGGCAGCACCTATCAGAGCTTTTTAGTCGCGTTATGCTACGAGATGTTGGGTCGCGACATTCCCAAGCCGGACGAGTTGATGCGCTTTGTCGAATCTCGGCGGCGCGAGGACGGCGGCTTCGTCGAAATCCAGGCCATGCGCCGGAGCGGCACGAATCCCAGCGCGGCCGGCGTCGGACTGTTGCAGATCCAGAAGGGCGCGTCCCTGACGGCGGATGAAAAAAAACTCGTCATTGATTTCCTCGCGAAAATGCCGTCGGGCGAAGGCGGCCTGCGCGCCAACGATCACATACCGCTCGCGGACTTGCTTTCGACCTTCACCGGCTGCTGGACACTCGCGCAACTGGGCGCACTGGACCGCATCGACAAGACTGCGGCGCTTCGTTACGCGCAATCCCTCGAGGTTCCCGGCGGCGGTTTTCGCGGCGGACTCTGGGACAGCGACGTAGATGTGGAGTACACGTTTTATGGGCTTGGTTGCTTGGCGCTTTTGACCTAAAAAATCAAGGACGAATGAGCCTCACCGTACTCAACCTTTGGAAGTCGTTCCCCACGCGCAACGGCGACTTGTCGATCCTCCGTGGCGCGCATTTGGAAATGCAAACCGGCGATGCACTTGCCATCCTCGGCCCTTCCGGCGCCGGAAAAAGCACGCTCTTGCACATCCTCGGCACGTTGGACAGGCCGACGGACGGCGTGGTCCGCTTCCATGACCAGGATCCGTTCGCCTTGCCGGAAAAGGAACTGGCGCATTTCCGCAACCGCAACATCGGCTTCATCTTTCAGGATCATTACTTGTTGCCGCAGTGCTCGGTGCTGGAGAATGTGTTGATTCCGAGCCTGGCCGGAGTCGTCGAGAACCGCGCTGAGTTGGAAGCGCACGCTCGTGCTTTACTGGAAAAAGTCGGCCTCCAAGAGCGCTTGGAGCATCGGCCCGCGGAGTTGTCCGGCGGCGAACGACAGCGCGTGGCCATCGCCCGCGCTTTGCTGTTTCATCCGCAGCTCGTCCTTGCCGACGAGCCCACCGGCAACCTGGACCGCCGCACCGCGCAAGCCGTCGGGCAATTGCTCCTGAATTTGCAGCAACAAGAAAAGTCCATGCTCATCGTCGTCACGCACAGCCCGGAACTGGCCCGCACCCTGCCCAAACAATTGGAAATGATCGACGGTGTTTTGCAGCCCTGGAAATCATGACGTTTTTTCAACTTCTCCTGCGCAACCTGGTCTATCACCGCCGCGGCAACACGGCCGTGTTGCTCGGCGCGGCGCTGGGAACCGCCGTGCTCACCGGCGCCTTGCTCGTCGGCGACTCGTTGCGCGGCAGCTTGCGATCCTTGGCGCTCGATCAATTGGGCTGGGTCGATCAAGCGCTCGTCAACACGCGCTTTTTTCGGGCAGCACTGGCGGACGGCTTGCCCGCACATAGACGTTGCGCCGCGCTCTTGCTTCAAGGCAGCGCGGTCCGGGAATCCCCACTATCCCCCAAGGAGAAAGGCGAGGGTGTGGTGCGCGCCGGCAAAGCTGTCGTGCTTGGCGTGGATGCCGCGTTTTGGCAGCGGGGCCCTCTTCCTCTGGACGAAACGTTCTGGCAAGCCGACGCCGCCGAAACCGTGCTGAACGCTCACCTCGCTGGACTGCTGCAGGCGAAAACCGGCGACACCATTACACTCTACGTGCAGCGCTCGGACGACATCCCGCGCGAATCCTTGCTCGGCAAGCGCAACGCCGAGGATGTGCTGTTGGCTTTGGAAGTCAAAGTGCGGGCCGTGCTTCCTGAGCAGGGCTTGGGTCGATTCTCACTGAAGCTGAATCCGGCGCCGCCGCGCAATGCTTTTGTGCCGTTGCGGTTCTTGCAGGAAAAGCTCGGGCTGGCCGGCCGCGCCAACGCCATTCTCCTGGGCCATGTCCAGCCCGGGTTGCAGGAGGCGGTCAAAAAAAACCTGACGCTCGACGATTGGAACTTGAAAGTGACGACGCCGGCGGACCGGGCCCGCGCTTGGGCGAAGTTTCTCGACCCGCGCAATCTCGACCAGGGCAACATCAAGAAAGTCCGTTGGAAGGGCCGCGTGCCGCCCTACCTGACGGCACGGCCGACCGCCGAGGGGCTGCTGCCCACGGAAGAGATCATCGATTACTATCAGTCGGAGCGCCGTTACCTCACACTGGAGAGCAGCCAGTCCTTTCTCGATCCCCATGTCGAGAAGACGGGACGGTTGGCAAGCCGGTCTTTGACCTGGGTCTGGGGAAAAGAGGGGATGGCCTATAAGCCCAACGATACACCTGTCCTCGTATACTTGGCCGACAGCATTGCCCCCTCGCTCCCAACCCCTCACCCCAAAGGGGCGAAGGGTGAGGTGGAAATCCCGTATGCCATCGTGGCAGGCATGCGGCCGCATGATCTTCCGTTGGCGAATGAATTGCAGCCGCCGCTGCAAGACGGCGAAATTCTGTTGGCGCAATGGACAGACTCGCCCTTCCTCAGCGTAAAGCCAGGCGACAAGATCGCGCTGCGCTACTTCTACCCGGACCGGCACAATCACCTCGAGCTGCGCGAAGAGACCTTCGTTCTGCGCGGCACGTTTCCGCTCGAAGGCCGGGCCGACGATCCGGATTTCACACCGGAATTCCCCGGCATCACCGACAAACAGGACATGGCCAACTGGGAAAACCCGCCGTTTCCGTATGACGCCAAACGCATCAAGCCGGCCGACGAGAGTTTTTGGAAACGCTACAAGACCACGCCGCGCGCCTACATCACTCTGGCAACGGCGCAATCGCTTTGGGCCAACCGATTCGGCAAAGTCACCGCGCTGCGGCTGGCGCTTGATCCGCGCTGGAACGTGGCGCCGGCCGTCGAGGAATACACTTCCAAGCTGCTGGCCATGCTGTCTCCGGCGGACGGGGGGTTTGTGTTTCAGCCCATGAAAGAGGCGGCGCTCAAAGCCGGCGCGGGCTCGTCGGATTTCAGCATGCTCTTTTTGGGTTTCAGCTTCTTCCTGATCGTGGCGTCGCTGTTGCTTGTGGGCTTGCTGTTTCGCCTCAGCATCGACCGCCGGGCCAACGAGATGGGCCTCCTGTTGGCGACGGGCTGGCGGCACGGGCAAGTGCGCCGCTTGTTGTTCGGCGAGGGCGTCGCCTTGGCCGTCGTCGGAGGCGCTTTGGGTTTGGCCGGCGCTTTGCTGTATGCCGCACTGATGTTGGAGCTATTGCGGGCGCATTGGCCGGGGGGCGAGAACCTCGTGTTCCTGCATTTGCACATCGGTTGGTTGAGTCTCGCCGCGGGCTATGCGGCGTCGATCCTTATGAGTGTCCTGACGATCCTCTGGGCGACCCGATTGCTGGCGCGGTTGTCGCCGCGTTCCTTGCTCGCCGGCGAAACAGTGTTGACGAGTTTCGCTGGTTCCAGGAGTACACGCTGGAGCAGCTTGATTCTCGGCGTTGCGATTGTGGGGGCGGCGTGTTGTTTTATTGCCGGGTTCTCCGTCACGGGACACGAAGCCCAAGCCGGCAGCTTTTTCGGCAGCGGCGCCTTGCTCTTGAGCGCGTGCCTCGCGCTTTTGTGGCGCTGGCTCAAGCGCGCCGGCACGCACAGCTCTTTGCAGCCCTCAATTGCGCTTTTGGGGATGCGCAATGCCGGCCGGCATCCTTTGCGCAGCTTGCTTACAGCCGGCCTCTTGGCTGCGGCTACGTTTCTCATCGTCGCCGTCCAGTCGTTCCAAAAGGAAACAGGCGACGACTTCTTTCACAAGGACGGCGGCAGCGGCGGCTTCCCGCTCTTGGCCGAGAGCGACGTGCCGATTTTCGAAGACCTCAATCTGCCTGCCGTGCGCAAGCCAATGAAGTTGCCCGCCTGGTTCGAAGAGGTCCAGATTTATTCTTGCCGCGTTCGAGCGGGCGACGACACAAGCTGCTTGAATCTGTATCAGCCGTTGCAGCCGCGCGTTGTCGGCGTTTCGGAAGCGTTCATCGAGCGCGGCGGCTTTCGCTTTGCGTCGTATCTGGGCCCGCACGGAACGACGCTCGAGAATCCGTGGACGGTATTGCAGCAAGAACGATCGGAGTTCGGGGACTGGGTACCGGCACTGGCCGACGCCAGCGCCGCCCAGTGGATTCTCAAGGTCTCCTTAGGCGGCTTTGTCCAAGTGACCAATGATCAGGGGACGAAAACGAAGCTCAAGATCGTCGGCCTCTTGCAGGAGAGCATCTTTCAAAGCGAATTGTTGATCGCGGACGATGATTTTCTTCAGCACTTCCCGCGCCGCGAGGGCTTTAGCTTCTTCCTGATTGATGGGCCGTTGGAATATACCACGCAAATACAAAGGGCGCTGGAATCCGCCTTGGGCGCTCAAGGCTTCTTCGCGACGCCGACTGTTCAGCGTCTGGAGGCGTATCACGCCGTCGAGAACATGTACCTGGCAACCTTCCAGGCGCTGGGCCGGCTTGGCCTTCTTTTGGGCGCGGTCGGGCTGGCGATCGTTCTATTGCGCGGCGTCTGGGAGCGGCGCGGCGAATTGGCGCTCTTGCAAGCGCTCGGTTTTCGCCGGCAAACACTGGTCTGGCTCGTTTTGGCGGAAAATCTATGGTTACTCCTGGCCGGCTTGGCGGCGGGCACGCTGGCGGCGCTTGTTGCCGTCGCGCCGCACCTGGCCGGCGCGGGCGGCGCGGTACTCGGTCTGCGTTTGCTCTTGCTCCTTGGCATGGTGGTCGCAGTCGGTCTCGCGGCCGGCATCGCCGCCGCGGTCAGCACGCTGCGTGCGCCGTTACTTTCGGCATTGAGACGCGAATAGGAAATTGGAGACGTATCAATGAATCATTGGCTGTTCTTTTCCATCATGGCCGGCCTGTGCTGGGGCACGTATGTCCCGCTCGTGCAGCAAGGCATCGCTGGGCTGCGCGGCAACTCGCTCGGTTCCTTCCTGTGCGTGGGCGTGGCCTACTTCCTTATCGCGGTGCTCTTTCCCCTGTTCATGTTTTTCGTCGCCGGCGAAGCCAAGCCGGCCTGGAACGCCTACGGCATCAGCTTCGCCACCTTGGCAGGTGTCGCGGGCGCTCTGGGCGCCCTCTTCGTCGTCTTCGCGAACCGCCATGCCAACCAGCTCGCGGCCGCGGCGACACTGGAGGGCGCGACCGATCCCGTCAACTACCGGCTGTACATCGCCCCCGTCATCTTCGCGCTCGCGCCCGTGCTCAACACGCTCATCAGTATGGTCTGGCATCCCTCAGCCCGAGACGGCGATTTCCTCATCTTCGGGTTAAAGCACGCGCCCGGTTGGAAATTCTATCTCGGCATTGTGCTCACCGGACTGGGCGCCGCTCTCGTGCTGTACTCCAAGGAAGAAACCGAGGCGGCGGCAAAAAAACCGGGCCCGCAAGCCAGCGTCGTGCCTTCGGGAAAAGTGTGAATCGTGACGACTCCAGAACAAGCTATGGAGCGCATCAACACACTTCTCGCCCATGCGTGGATGGTGCGCACCTTTCTCAAACACGCCGACGAGATTCAGGAAAACGAAGAGATGCTCGAAGTGCACCGCATGATCTTCGACTATTGCCGGGCCGTGGAGCCGAGCTTCGAAAGGCGCGACGCGGCGGAGTATCTGCGCCGGGCCAAAGGCAAGCTGTCCAAGCTGCGGCGCGTGGCGGAATTCTTTGCCGACCAGCACAAGAGCGTTTCCGATCACACCAACTTCCAGATGGCGGCCGCGTCGCTCCTCGGCGTCGTGCGGGAAATCGAAGCGACTCTGGCTCAGGTTTAGCCAATCGCTGGGTGGCATGCCTTGGCGGCTCGTGTGCAACGACAGCGAGCCTGGGACCAGCACCGCCAAGGCATGCGAAGCGCCACGCAACTTGGCGCTTCCGCATGCTTTCGCCGTGCTGGTCCACGGTTCGCTCGTGTTGCAAAGGATCGGCGAAAGCATGCCACCCAGCGTGGTTTCTCTTTTCTGCGAGGTTGCCAATGATCCTTGAATTTGCTTGCTCTGGCCGTAGGACAAATTAGTATCCTCTCCGAAGCGGTTGGACCTTCCCCGCCGCGGCAATCCACTGGCTTTGAGGCGCACAACACGATGCCGCTTGGATATCTCTGTCTGGTCCTGCACGCCCATCTGCCCTTCGTTCGCCATCCTGAGTACGACGATTTTCTCGAAGAAGACTGGTTCTACGAAGCGATCACGGAAACCTATATCCCCCTTCTCGACGTGCTGGAGGGCCTGGAGCGCGACGGCGCCGATTGGCGGCTGACCATGTCGGTCACGCCCACTCTGGCCGCCATGTTCGCCGACCCCCTATTGCAATACCGCTACGTCCGCCACATCGACAACCTCATCGCGCTTGCCTCCAAGGAGATCGAGCGCACGCGCTGGCAGCCCGAGTTCAATCACCTCGCGCACCTGTACCACTTCCGCTTCTGCCGGGCCCGCGAAGTTTTCGTCAACCAGTATCAGCACAACCTCGTCAACGGTTTCCGCCGCTTCTTCCAGTCCGGCAAGCTGGAGATCATCACCTGTGGGGCCACGCACGGCTTCTTGCCCTTGATGCACGTCAATCGCAACGCCGTCCGCGCCCAGATCGAGATCGGCTGCCGTGAATTCGAGCGCCATTTCGGCAAACGCCCGCAAGGCATCTGGCTGCCCGAATGCGGCTACGATCCCAGCGTGGACGAACTCTTGCGCGACGCCGGCATCCGCTACTTCTTCGTCGACACGCACGGCGTTCTGTTCGCCGAGCCGCGGCCCAAATACGGCGTCTATGCACCGATCCTGTGCCCCAAGAGCGGTGTCGCCGCCGTGGCCCGCGATCACGAATCGTCCAAGCAAGTCTGGAGCGCCATCGAAGGCTACCCCGGCGACTACGTCTACCGCGACTTCTACCGCGACGTCGGCTTCGACCTCGATTACGAATATCTAAGGCCGCACTTGCACCACAGCGGCATCCGCAGCCACCTCGGCATCAAGTACTTCAAGATCACCGGCCGCACGGAGCACAAGCATCCGTACGATCCCAAGGCCGCGCTCGACAAAGCGGGCGAGCACGCCGGCAACTTCATGTTCAACCGCGAAAAGCAGATTGAATGGCTCGCCGGTTCGATGGACCGGCCGCCGCTCATCCTCGCGCCCTATGACGCAGAACTTTTTGGCCACTGGTGGTTCGAGGGGCCGGACTGGATTAACTTCCTTTTGCGCAAGATTCACTGGGACCAGCAAAACATCAAAACGATCACGATTCCCGAGTACCTGGACAAGTTTCCGAAGCTGCAAATGTCGCAGCCGGCGTTTTCGAGCTGGGGCTACAAGGGCTACTGCGAGGTCTGGCTCGAAGGCTCCAACGATTGGATCTATCGCCATTTGCACGAAGGCGCCGAGCGCATGGTCGAGCTGGCCCAGAAATATGCCGACCACGGCAACGGCCTCCGCCGCCGCGCGCTCAACCAAGCCGCCCGCGAGTTGCTCCTTTCGCAATCGAGCGACTGGGCGTTCATCATGAAAACGGGCACGATGGTCGAATACGCGCACGAACGCACCAAAGTCCACGTGCTCAACTTTCAGCACCTTTACGAACAGATCAAAGGCGACGGCATCGACGAGAACTGGCTCAACCAAATCGAACGGCGGCACAATCTGTTTCCGGATATGGACTACCGGGTGTATGCGTGAGGCTG
>JAKEHV010000597.1 GCA_022614915.1 Gemmataceae bacterium
GCGAGCTTTGAGGAATCCGGACTAAAATGGCACCAACGGATGTTGCCTTCGTTGACCCGGGTCAGCATCTTGCCGCTTGCGACGTCCCATAGTTCTTGGGCGTTCTGCGTCCAAGCGGCTAGCCATTTCTGGTTCGGCGCGAGCGCCCCGACTGGTTGGTTCAGCGTCGTGCTCACGAGGAGAGTTTGCTTGCCAGTCTCGACGTTGCAAACCACCGCCTCGTTTTCCTTGCCATTGGTTCGCACGCCGACGAAGGCGTGGTCCTTGGGAAGAAACTCGAGTACGTAGACTTGTTCCCATGCGGCCACCACTTTGCGTTCTCGTGCACTCCACACGACCGTTCTTGGGACTTTTTCGCGCGTCAAGAAGTAGAGATAGGCGCCGGTAGGCGAGAACCCAAACGACTCGCGCGGTCCCGGATCATGTTTCGCAACGGTCCGCCAGGTCTTTGTTTCCAGGACCAAGATCTTGCCTGATGGTTCGCCCAAAGCGAGCAAATCGGCATCGGGAGAAAACAGCACGTGGCCGCATTGGAAGCCGGCTTCGATCGGAATGGTGCGAGCTTGGCGTTTCTGCAAGTCAATCACGCCTAGCAGGCCGGCTAGGTCAATACCTGCTGCCAAGAAGCGTTCATCCTTGGACACGGTGAGCTGCCCGAATACCTGACCCTCTTGGAAAAACTCGGCGATGCTCTGGCCGCTTTCAAGATCCCAAAGGCGCAGCGGGGCCTTGATGCGCTCACGCGGAAAGACATCGGTCAAAAGCCAACGGCCATCGGCGGCCATGACCAAAGGCGCGTGGTCGCCGGTGAACGTATAGCGCGGCGACGGCGCGGCAAAGTGCCAGAACCCGTAGCCCAACGCAGCCAGGAACAGGGCGAAGAGCGACCAGCGGATTCGGGCGCGGGACATGGCGCGCATCTCGAACGGCAACGACCGGCTATTCGTAAGCAATCGCATCTGGTATGCGCTGCCGGACCGCATACAGGGCCGGGCCAAGGCCGGCCAGCGTCGCAGCGGCCATCGCGGCGGCGGCAATGACTAGTCCGCCCAGCCAGGGAATATGCATCGGGAACAAGTAGCCCGACTCCTCTAATATGACGACATCCAGGATATACCATTGCAAGGGAATGCCGACGACAAAGCCGATCGCCGTGCCGAGGACGCCCATGAGGCACGCTTCAGCCAGCACCGAGCGAATGACTTGCATGGGCGACGCGCCGATAGCACGTAACAGGCCGATTTCGCGGCGGCGCTGCAACACGGAGATCAACAGTGCCGTCACAACGCCCAGCGCCGCCACCAGCATGACCACGACTTGTTGCCCGTAGGCAATGCCGTAGAGCCGTTCGATCATTTCGTCGATGCGCAACTGCAACTCGCCGCGCGTAAGGACGTGCAGCCCGTATTGGGCGCCGAATTTCGACAACAGCGCTTGCTTGGCCGGCGCGGCGTCCGTGCCCGAGCCAAGATACACGTCGAACACGTCCACCTTATCGTCCCGGAAATGCTCCATGTAGTAGGAGCGATTCATGAAGATGGTGCCGTGGTTCCAACTGTAATCGACCAGACTGCCGGCGACTCTGAGGCGCAACTCGCCGCCGGGGCTCGGCAGGGTCAAGGCGTCGCCGGGGCGGACGCCGTGCAGGGCGGCGAAATTCTCGGAGACAATGACGCTGTTGGGCTCATCGCGCAACCGTTGGTACAGGCCGATCTCTTCCGTCTTGTTGGGGCGGAATCTCTGCATGACGGAGGCATGGCGCGGATCGAGGGCCATGATGAAGACCTGCGTTTCCCGGAACAGGACTTTGCGAAAGCGCAAGGGCAGGACCACATCGACGCCGGGGACAACGCGAAAATCGTCGGCCAACCGCGTGTCCATCGGCAGACTCTGGCCGCCCGCGCCGACGGGGCTGCCGGAAGTCACGATGAGGTCGGCGGCAATCGCGTCCTCCACCCAATCCGCCAGGGCGATGCGGTTGGAGCGGATGGTGCCGGCCGTCTGCACGACGAGGGAGACGCCGGCAGCCAGCGCGCCGATGACCAGGCCGGTGCGGCGCGGCGAGCGCACCAGATTGTCCGCCGCCAGCCGCCATTCGATGCCGAGGAAGCGGCGAATGGCCGGCTGCATGGCGCGAGCGGCGAGCGCGGCGAAAAACGGCGATGCCACCAGCGCTCCAACAAGGAGCGTGAACAAGCCGCCGTACGTGCCAAGCCGCATCGGAATATATTGCCGAAAGAGGATCATCGTCGCGCCGGCCAGCATCATGGCGACGCTGATGGAAATCTGCAGGAGCAGGCGGCGCATGGTCGTAGCCTTGGCGACGCGGCGCACGGCTTCGGCGGGATTCTCTTGTGACGCTTGCAGGGCGGGCACGAGGGCGGCGGCCACCGCGGTCACCACGCCGACCAGGAGAGCGGTGACGATTAATTCCATCGAGACGTCCACCGTCCGCGCTTCGACTGTGAAAAACACGTCGCGCAGCACATCTTGCATCGGGCCCAGCCCAAATTGGGCCAGCGCGATGCCGAGGGGAATGCCCAAGAGCGAGCCGACCAGGCCCATGCAGGCGGCTTCGCCGGCAAAGAGCGCGTGAATCTGCCTGCGCGTTGCCCCGAGGGAAAGCAGAATGCCGATTTCGTGACGCCGCTCCGCGACGCTGACCGCGAGCGAGTTGTACACAAGGAATAGGCCGACCACGAGCGCCGCCACCCCGCACAACGAAAAGCCCGTTTGCATGCCGGCCATCACACTCTGCAAGGACTGATTCTGTTCTTCCGGAGTGCGCACGTCGGCCCGGCCGCTCAGCACTTTTTCGATTTCTTTGCGAACGCTGCGCCGATCCACGTCAGGCCTGAGCACGATGTCCAGCCGGTTAACCATGCCTGGCGGAATGTCGAGAACTCGCGCGGCAGAAGCGAGATCGAGAATGAGGACGTAGCCGCCTAAAGAGGCCGCATTGCCGCGCGCTTCCAGCGCGCCGGCGCGCGTGACGACATGTTCTTTACTGAGCTGATTCTTCTTTACCTTGATCTGTTTCTGATCCTGGGGCAGGTCATTGTCCAGCTCTTTGCCGACGATCACCGGAATTTGCTTCGTCGGCAAGAGCAGAGCGAAAGTCAAGGCCGCGCCTGGGCTCAGCGTGATTTCCGCTTTCTCGGCGCTTTGGTCTTTGAATTCTTCCACCACGTCTATGCCCATGACCAGAATGGCGCGGTTGTCGAATTCCGGCAGCCGGGCGTTCTCGAAAAGGCGGGCGCGGACGTGGACGACCCCGTAAACCTGGCCGATTTCCTTGGCCATCGCGTGCGCGATGGGCAATTCGCCGTTGCTGACGACCAGATCGGCGATGCCGGCCATGGGATTGGCGGCGGTCAGGGCGGCCCGCGTCATGGTCGAGTTCAAGACACGGGTGGCGACCAACGTTTTCACGCCGAGCGCAATGCTGGCGATGATGAGGCAGGCGCGCAGCCAGCGGCGGCTGAGGTATCGGAGGCTAAGCGTGCGGTACAGTGATAGCATGAGTGATCCGTGCGACGACGAGCTCGTCCGTATCAATGAGACCGTCGCGGATATGGATCGTGCGATCGCCGTAGCCGGCGGCCTGGGCGTCGTGCGTGACCATGACGACGGAGCGTTTGCCGGGCTCGGGCAAGCTGCGCAACAGTTTCAGGATTTCAGCGCTCGTGTGCGAGTCGAGGTTGCCGGTCGGCTCGTCGCACAAAACGGCTTCCGGCTCGACGACCAGGGCGCGGGCGATGGCGACGCGCTGCATTTCGCCGCCGGACATTTCGTCCATGAAATGGCCGGCTCGATCCGAGAGGCCGACGCGGTCGAGCACTTCGTAGGCGGGCCCAAGCGCTTTGCCGCGCCGCTGTCCGGCCAACAAGAGCGGCAGGGCGACGTTTTCGACGGCGGTCAAGGTCGGCAGCAGGTTGAAGAATTGGAAAATGAAGCCAATGCGGCTGCGGCGCACTTGCGCCAGCTCGCGCTCAGGCAGCAAATGCAGCGCTCGGCCTTGAAAGAAAACCTGGCCGCTCGTGGGCGAATCGAGCGCGCCCAATAGATGCATCAGCGTGGACTTGCCCGAACCGCTCGGCCCCATGATGGACACGAACTCACCCGCCTCGATCCTGAGGCTGACCCCGTTGAGCGCACGAACGATGCGGCGTCCCTGGGGGTAGTGCTTCGTGACGTCGCGCGACTCCATCATTGGGCAAGTTCCTAGTGCTGGTGACCGCAACACACAGAGATAACCGTTAGGCAGGAAAAAAACAACGTACGTGTCATTGGATTTTTCGCGGCGGCCGTCGTCTTCTTTGAGCGCGGGCAACTAGAATACCCCCACAGTGGGGGTCCGGTTTCCGTTATCCTACTGTCCCCGTGCCGATTCGTTTAGGGAGCGCCGACAGAAGCGCACCTGCCCGTCTGCTCGACTTGCGGTTTGCGGCTTAACTCGATATAAACCTTACGTTTGGGAATAGTTGGAGCGCGCGCTGGCTGCGGAAAGGATTTCCATGCCCAAAGAGCAAGCTTTAGCCATTGAGGAGGCACTTTCCTCCCAAAACCGTGCTCCCTCGCAGGGGCGCGGGGAGAGGGTAAATGGACCGAATCCTCGCGAACTACGAGCCGCGCACGCAGTAAGCGGTGAATTCGGCTACGTAGCCAAATCTACGAGGATTCCGTCCGAACTCCCCTCGCCCTCCGGGAGAGGGTTTGGGGGGGAGGCTCCGTCCCATCTTCGCCACGACCCGCCGCATCATCCTGCGCTCGACCGCGCCCTCGTCGATGCGGTCCATTGCCTATTGTCCTTGCAAAAACCCGACGGGCATTGGTGCGCCGAATTGCAAGGCGACACCATTCTCGAATCGGAATACATCTTGTTGATGGCCTTTCTCGGACGCGAGCAGCAAGAGCGCGTTCGCAAAGCCGCCCGCTACATCCTCACACAGACGGGCGATCACGGCGCCTGGAGCAACTTTCCCGGCGGCCCGGTCGATGTCACCGTTTCGGTCAAGGCTTATTTCGCGC
Organism: Gemmataceae bacterium; assembly: GCA_022614915.1. Lineage (GTDB taxonomy): Bacteria > Planctomycetota > Planctomycetia > Gemmatales > Gemmataceae > JAKEFD01. Next base: position 5,032 of record JAKEHV010000597.1, read on the forward strand.
TCAAGATCGCCGGCCATGATGCCGAAGCCGCGCACATGCGCCGCGCCCGCTTGGCCATTCGCGAACATGGCGGCGCGGAGCGCTCCAACAGCTTTACGAAGTTCTATCTCGCCGCGCTCGGCCAGTTTCCGTATTCGTCTTGCGCGACAGTGCCGCCGGAAATGATGTTCCTGCCGGCCTCCGCGTACTTCAACCTTTACGCCATGTCCGCCTGGACGCGGACCATCGTCGTGCCCCTCAGCATTTTCTCCGCGTATAAGCCGCTGCGTAAATTGTCAAAGGACATGGGAATCGGCGAGTTGTTTTTGGAGTCGCCGTTCAAGCGCCGCCTGCCGCACGCGCCGACCAAGCGCTGGTTCACGCCGGGCAATGCGTTTCTCGCTATCGATCAACTGTTGAAGCTCTGGGAAAAATGGGGCCCGGTTAAGATTCGCGCGGAAGCCGTGCGCCGGGCCAGCGCCTGGATGCGCGCGCATTTCGCCGACAGCGACGGCGTGGGCGCGATCTTTCCGCCCATTATCTACACGATCATCAGCCTGCATTGTCTGGGCTATGAGCAAGATTCGAAGGAAATGTTGTACGCACTGAAGCAACTCGACGTCCTCATGATCGAAGAGGGCGACACGCTGCGCGTGCAGCCTTGCTTCTCGCCCGTGTGGGATACCGCATTGGCGGTGAATACCCTTTCCACCGTGGGGCAGACATTCCTGTCTGCCGAGCGCAGGCAAACAGGAATGTTTGCCCCACAAGGAGC